>NZ_CP021913.1:2691875-2993750 GCF_002814095.1 Sagittula sp. P11 | reverse complement strand
CCTACGGCCTGATCGGGACGGAGGTCTGCCGCACCCTTCACGCCCGTGGCCATCGCGTCATCGCCTCCGGCCGGTCGGCCGCCAGCGCCGCGCAGGCCCTGCCGATGCTGCCCTTCCGCAAGGCAGACCTCTCGCGGATGGAGGCCTCCGGCTGGGCCGTGCTGCTCGACGGGGTCGAGGTCGTGGTGAACTGCGCGGGCGCCTTGCAGGACGGCCCGGGCGACGACCTCGAAACGCTGCATCACCACGCCGTCGCAGCACTGGGCAAGGCCGCCGCGGGAAGGGGCGTCCGGATCGTGCAGGTCTCTGCCGCAGGCGTGCAGCCCGACCACCCCACCGTCTTCTTCGCGTCCAAGGCGCGGGGAGATGCGGCGCTCCTGGCCTCCGGCGCGGACGCCGTGATCCTGCGCTCCGGCCTCGTGATCGGGCAAAGCGCCTATGGCGGCACGATGCTTCTCAGGATGCTGGCCGCCGTGCCGCTGGTCCAGCCGCAGGCCCTGCCCGACACGCCGATCCAGACCGTATCGCTGGCCGATCTGGCAGAGGCGGTCGCAATCGCCGCCACAGGCGACCTGCCCGCGGGCCACACCTTCGACCTCGTCGAGGCGCAGACCCACAGCCTGGCAGAGGTCATCGCAGCGCATCGCCACGCCCTCGGCTTCGCGCAGGCGCGCGCCACACTCACCCTGCCCCACGGGACGCTCAAACCCACCGCCCGCATCGCCGACGCGCTTGCACATGCAGGCTGGCGCAGCCCGCTCCGGTCGACCGCCATCGACGTGCTGGCCGACGGGGTGACCGGCGACCCGCGCCCGTGGCAGGGGCAAACCGGCCAGACCCTTGCGCCCCTGCAGGACACGCTGACGAAGGCCCGCCTCGGCCCCGAACACCGGCTGCAGGCCCGTGCCGCGCTCCTGATGCCGCCGGCCGTGGCCACGCTGTCGCTCTTCTGGCTGCTGTCCGGGCTGATCGGGCTCTGGCAGATCGGCCCCGCCGCCGAACACCTGACGCGCATCGGCTGGCCCCAGAGCCTCGCATCAACCTCCGTCGCCTTCTGGGCCGTGGTGGACGTGGCGCTTGGCCTCGCGGTCCTCTATCGCCCCATCGCTGCCCGCGTATGCCTTGCCATGATCGGCGTGTCGCTCGTCTACCTCTCCTCCGCCACCCTCTTCACCCCCGGCATGTGGGCCGATCCGCTGGGGCCGCTGGTCAAGGTGCTGCCCGCCATGATGCTCGCCGCCGTCACGCCCGCGCTGCTGGAGACGCGCTGATGGCCTACGCCGAGATCCTGCGCTGGATGCATGTCGTCGGCGCCACCGTGCTTCTCGGCACCGGCGCGGGCATCGCCTTCTTCATGCTGATGGCGCATCTGTCGCGGGACGCGCGGGCCATCGCCCATGTCGCCGGGACCGTGGTGCTGGCCGACACCCTCTTCACGCTGACCGCGGTGGTCGCCCAGCCGGTCACCGGCGTCCTGCTGGCACGGGAAATCGGCTGGAGCCTGACGGAGGGCTGGCTCCTCCTCTCCATCGCGCTTTACGTGCTGACGGGCGTGTTCTGGCTGCCGGTGGTCTGGATACAGATCAGGCTGCGCGACCTCGCGCGCGTGGCCGTGTCCGAGGGCACACCGCTGCCTGACCGCTACTTCCGGCTGTTCCGCATCTGGTTCGCCTGCGGTTTCCCGGCGTTCTTCGCGGTGGCGGCGATCCTGTGGCTGATGCTCACCCGCCCGGCCCTGACGTTCTGACCTGACGTTTCGAACCGCCCCTGTCGCACATGAAAAAGGCCGGGACCCATCGCAGGGTCCCGGCCTCTCCGCACCTCAGTCGGGGGATTACTGAAGCGGAGTGGTGGTGGCGCCACCGTCCGAAGCCTCGGGCGCGGCGGGAGCAACCGGCGCGGCTTCGCTGGACGGATCGGCGGTCATCTCGGAAGCCGCCGGGGCATCTGCCGCCGGAGCGCCCGAGTCGGGATCGACCGGAACCGCCGTTTCCTGTGCCGCCGGATCCACCGGGGTGGTGGTCGCGGACGGCCCGAGGAACACGGTCAGTGCCACGGCGATCACCAAGACGACACCGGCCACCAGCCCGGCGATGGACCAGACGCCCTTGCGGCGGGTCTGGACCAGCGCGGGATCGTCCCGGCCATAGGTCTCGGTGCGGTCACGGTGCATTTTCAGATACGGGTCTTCGGCCTCATACGTCATGGCCCATCTCCTCTTGGGTTGGTCCCGGGTTTGCGTACCGGGCACGACAATAGGATGGGGGTATTTGGCCGTGTCTCAATGCCCCCTCCCGGGCATCGGCCTGCGCCTGCCAAAACCGCATGCCGGGCCAAGCCGGTTCCCGCCGAAACGGCGCGCACCAAACCGGCGCGCAGCGCGGCAGGCGGATTTCTTCCGCGTTTCCGGGGGATTGGCCAGCTTCCGCCGACCTCAGGCGTGCGGCGGGAACCGACCTAGCGGAGAATCGGCACGCCGCCGGGGCCGCGCATCTTCTCGACCACGCCGGCCCGCAGGCTGCCGCCGATCCGATGCGCCAGCGCCGACCACGCCATCGCCTGCTCCGGCGTCAGTTCCGCCTGCAGCACCTGATCGAAAAGCGCGAGCCACGTCTCGAACATGCCGGGCCGGACATTGCCCGCCTCTTGGTGCACCCGCACCGGGTTGCCGTCGTAGCGCCGCTCGCCAAGGATCGCGTTGGCCCAGAAGTCGGCCACCCGCGCCTCGTGCGACGGCCAGTCCTCCACATGCACGGCAAAGACCGGCCCCAGCCCCGGATGCACGCGGACGCGCGCGTAGAAGGCCGCCACGACGCGCTCGATATCCGCGCGCGTCACCGGGAATTTCGCCTGTACCGCCATGTCCGCAACCCCTCTGCCGGACGCCTCGATCTTGCGGGCGCAGCATAGACCCGGGCAGGACAGAAGGTCACTGCGGCACAGGGTCATGACCGCACGGGCACGGGGGCCGGAACGGCCCAGCCGCGGGGGCAGGACAACGCGGGCGCGGGCGGCACGACAGCGCTGGACCCCTCCGGCGCCGCGTCCTATAAGGCGCGCATGATGACCTGTGCTTTCATCATTCGAATTAGCTGCCCGGCGCTCTGAAGAGAGACGCCGGGACAAGGCGCATGGGCTGACCGCGCCGCCGCACCCCCGATACCCGCATTCCGACCCGAAGGACGCCCCCATGTGCGCCGACACCCCCGACACGATCGACTACAAAGACACGCTCGCGCTGCCGAAGACCGATTTCCCGATGCGCGCGGGCCTGCCCAAGCGTGAACCCGACTGGCTGGCCCGCTGGGCCGAGATGGACGTCTACGGCAAGCTCCGGGCCAAGGCCGCCGCGGACGAGAGCCGCGAAAGTTTTACGCTGCACGACGGCCCGCCCTACGCCAACGGCCACCTGCACATCGGCCACGCGCTGAACAAGGTGCTGAAGGACTTCATCGTCCGCAGCCAGCAGATGATGGGCCGCGACGCGCGCTACATCCCCGGCTGGGACTGCCACGGCCTGCCCATCGAGTGGAAGATCGAGGAACAGTACCGCGCCAAGGGCAAGGACAAGGACGCCATCAACGTCGTCGACTTCCGCCAGGAATGCCGCCGCTTCGCCGAGGGCTGGATCGACATCCAGCGCGAAGAGTTCAAGCGGCTCGGCGTGACCGGCAACTGGGCCGATCCCTACCTGACCATGGACTTCCACGCCGAACGCGTGATCGCCGAGGAATTCCAGAAGTTCCTGATGAACGGCCTCGTTTACCAGGGTTCCAAGCCGGTGATGTGGTCGCCGGTCGAAAAGACCGCGCTGGCCGAGGCGGAGGTGGAATACCACGACCGCCAGACCGACGCGATCTGGGTCGCCTTCCGTGTCGCGGGGATCTCCGGCTCCGACGCGCTGACCGACCTGCTGCTCGACCAGGTCGGAGAGGAGAAGTACTCCGAGGAAGTGCAGGCGCTTTCGGCCGACTGCGCCAACGCCTACGTCATCATCTGGACGACGACGCCCTGGACGATCCCGCAGAACCGCGCGATCTGCTACAACCCTTCGATCAGCTACGGCATCTACGAGGTGCTCGACACGCCCGAGGAATGCTGGGCCGTGAAGGGCGAGAAATACGTCATGGCCGACGACCTGGCCGAGGCGACCTTCGCCCGCGCCCGGCTGGAGCCGCACCAGTTCACCCGCCTGCGCGATGCTCCGCCGGAGCTGCTCGACTGCTTCACCTGCGCCCACCCGTTCGAGGGCGTGCCGCAGGGCGGCGGCGAATGGAACTACCCGGTGCCGGTTCTGCGCGGCGAACACGTCACGGCGGACGCCGGGACCGGCTTCGTGCACACCGCGCCCTCGCACGGCGACGACGACTACGCCATCGGCCGCGCCCACGGGCTGGAGATGACCTACAACATCCTCGACGACTCCTCCTTCCGCGAGGACCTGCCGTTCTTCGGCGGGCTGCGGATCTACGACGAGAAGGGCAAGCCCGGGAAGGCCAACAAGGCCGTCATCGACAAGCTGATCGAGGTGCACCACCTGCTGGCCCGCCAGCGGCTGACGATCTCGGACGCGCACTCCTGGCGCTCCAAGGCGCCGGTGATCCGTCTCAACCGTCCGCAGTGGTTCGCCGCCATCGACAAGCCGGTGGGCGACGGCAACGACGCCTACGGCACCACGATCCGCACCCGCGCGCTGACCTCCATCGACGAGCTGGTGCAGTGGACGCCGCAGACCGGGCGCAACCGCCTGCACTCGATGATCGAGGCGCGGCCTGACTGGGTGCTTTCGCGCCAGCGCGCCTGGGGCGTGCCGCTGACCTGCTTCGTGCGCAAGGACACCCGGCCCGACGATCCGGACTTCCTGCTGCGTGACGAGAAGGTCAACGCCCGCATCCTCGAAGCCTTCGAGGCCGAAGGCGCGGATGCCTGGTACAAGCCCGGCGCCAAGGAGCGGTTCCTCGGCAACGACCACAATGCCGCCGAGTACGAGCAGGTCTTCGACGTGCTCGACGTGTGGTTCGACAGCGGCTCGACCCACGCCTTCGTGCTGCGCGACCGCGAGGACGGATCGAAGGACGGCCTCGCCGACCTCTACCTCGAAGGCACCGACCAGCACCGCGGCTGGTTCCATTCGTCGATGCTGCAGGCCTGCGGCACGCGCGGACGGGCGCCCTACCGCGGCGTGCTGACCCACGGCTTCACGCTGGACGAGAAGGGCAACAAGATGTCCAAGTCGCTCGGCAACACCGTGGCGCCTGAGGACGTGACCAAGCAGTACGGCGCCGACATCCTGCGGCTCTGGGTGGCGCAGTCGGACTACACCGCAGACCTGCGCATCGGGCCCGAGATCCTCAAGAACGTGGCCGACAGCTACCGCCGACTGCGCAACACCATGCGCTACCTGCTGGGCGCGGTCAGCCACTTCACCGAGGACCAGCGCGTCGACGCGAAGGACATGCCGGAGCTGGAACAGTACATCCTGCACCGCCTCGCGGAGCTGGATAAGACCGTGCGCGAAGGCTACGCGAAGTACGACTTCCAAGGCGTCTTCCAGCAGGTCTTCAACTTCTGCACCATCGAGCTGTCGGCCTTCTACTTCGACATCCGCAAGGACGCGCTTTATTGCGACGGCGACACCGCCCGCCGCCGTGCCGCGCGCACCGTGATGGACATCCTCTTCCACCGCCTGACGACCTGGCTCGCCCCGATCCTCGTCTTCACGATGGAGGAAGTCTGGCTGGAACGCTTCCCTGGCGACGACAGCTCCATCCACCTGCAGGACATGCCGGAGACGCCCGCCGACTGGCGCGACGCCACGCTGGCGTCGAAATGGCAGATGGTGCGCCGCGCCCGCCGCGCGGTGACGGCGGCGCTGGAAATCCAGCGCACCGACAAGGTGATCGGCGCCTCGCTCGAGGCCGCGCCGGTGGTGCACGTCTCCGACGTCGCGATGCTAGAGGCGCTGAAGACCACCGCCTTCGAGGACATCTGCATCACCTCCGCCATCACCCTGACGGACGCCCCGGCACCCGACGACGCCTTCCGCGTGACCGACGTGCCGGAGATCGCCGTGGTCTTCGCCAAGGCGGAGGGCGAGAAGTGCCAGCGCTGCTGGAAGATCCTGCCGGACGTGGGCACCCACAGCCACCCCGCCACCTGCGCCCGCTGCGACGAGGCGCTGTCCTGAACACCCGAACGCCCCGGCCCACGCGCCGGGGCGTTCTTCTTTCAGCGCCACCGCCAGCCGCCTGACCGGCCCGTCACAGGCGCCCCGCGCCCACAAACCTTGCCCTAACGTCACCCTTTTGCCAGTATCATCCGGAGACTTTCTCCGGAGGCCAGATGTTCCGCCGCACCTTCCTGCTGTCGCTGCCCGCACTCGCCGCCTGCACCGTTGCGCCGCAGGGCCTGTCCCTCGCGCCGAACTCCACGCTGATCCTGACCCGCCACGCCGACCGGCAGGACAAGCTCGACCTGCTGAGCGCCAAGGGCCGGGACCGGGCCCGCGCGCTGGTCGCGGCGACCAAGGACCTGCGTGTCACCCGCATCCACGCACCCGGCATCGACCGCAACCTCGAAACCGCAGCACCGCTCGCCCGGGCGCTGGACCTGCCGGTCGAACGCATCCCGCAGGAACAGCCCACCGCCGCGCTGGTGCAAAGCGCTCAGGGCCGGTCCGTCATCTGGATCGGCAACAAGGGCAACCTGACCCGCATCTGGGAAGACCTCCGCCTCTCCGGTCCCGCGCCGCTGGGCTACGGCGACCTCGCCATCCTCCGCGCCGACGCCAACGGGACCGTCACCATCGAACGCCGCCGCTATGGACCCGCCTGACGACGCCATAGCCCACGCGCTCCTCCGCCTCGCCCGGGACCGCGCCCCGCGCAGCTTCTGCCCGTCGGAGGCGGCCCGCGCCCTCTCCGGCGACTGGCGCCCGCTGATGCCGCGCGTCCGCGCCCTGGCCGCCACCCTGCCACTCATCGCCACGCAGAAGGGCACCCCGGTCGATCCCGTGACCGCCCGCGGGCCGATCCGGCTTACCCTCAAAGCGGATCGTTGACGTGAACACTCGCCCTATGGTCTAGTAACCCCATTCAGTCCCGCATTTCGCGCCCCTTCCTTTGTTCAGGATATTGCCATGGCCAGCCTCACCGATCCGCAGATGTCGGCGGAAGACATGGATGCCATGCTGGCCTCGGGCATGGCAGAGAACGAACTCCGCGCCGAATTCGGCGACGCCCTCTACGAGGAACTGCACGACCTCGCCCGCATGGCGCAGGAGGCCAAGGCCCGGCGCAGCGCCGCCGCCGGTCACGTCTTCATCCTGCCCGGCATCATGGGCTCCAGGCTCTCGGTCATCGACGGCGGCCGCAGCGACGAAATCTGGCTGTCCGTCCTGAACCTCTTCAGGGGACGCGTCACCGAACTGGCCTATCCCTCCGACACCTTCCGCGTCACCGCTTCCGGCGTGTTCCTCTTCGCCTACCAGCGGATGCGGCTGCGGCTGATCATCAAGGGGCACGACGTGCAGTTCCTGCCCTTCGACTGGCGCGAGGACGTGGCCACCACCGCCGACCACCTCTGGCCCGCCATCGAAGCGGTGGAAAAGCCGGTCTCGCTGGTCTGCCATTCCATGGGCGGGCTGGTGGCGCGGGCGCTGGCCGCGCGCGACGCCGACCGCCGCCTGATCCGCAAGGTGATCACACTGGGCACGCCGAACCTCGGGTCCTATTCCCCGGTCATGACCCTGCGCGGCCTCAACGACAATATCCACCTCCTCGCCCGGCTCGACAGCACCGGCATCGGTCCGAAGGCGCTGGTCGAGACCCTCGTCAACCGCTTCCCCGGCCTCCTGCAGATGATGCCCTCCCCCGACGCGCGGCGCGACGAGCAATGGTTCGACGCGGGTTTCTGGCCGAAGAAGGACAGCCTGATCCCCGACGCCGCGATCCTCGCCGCCGCGGGCAAGGCACAGGCCGACCTTCCCCCGCCGGACGACCGCTTCACCCAGATCGTGGGCCTGGGACGGCGCACAGTCCACGACGTGCGCATCGACAAGGGCCAGCTCTTCTACAACCACAACGACGACGGCGACGGCACCGTGCCCCGCACCCTGGCCGAGATGGACGGCGCCGACCGCCGCTTCTACATCGAGGGCACGCACGGCCAGCTCTGCAACCTGCGCGCCGCCATCGACGCCTGCGACGCGGTGCTGAACGGCCGCGTGCCCGACCTGGCCGAAGATCCGGCGCAGGTCCGCAGCCTGACGGCCAGCCTGCGTGCAGAGCCCGAGAAGGCCATGCGCAGCGCCGCCCGCAGCGGCCTGCCCCGCACCGCCGATCCCGACGACCCGGCCTTCTCCGAACAGGCGCTGCTCGAAGGCTTCCTCTCCGCCGACGCCGATATCGACAAGGCCGAGCGCGAGAGCCTCCGGCCCGCCGCGGCAAAGGCCGCCCCGCCGCAGCCGCCGGTCGACGACGCCACCTACGTCTACACCCGCCAGACAAAGGCCCTGCGGCGCATCAACATCGACGTGATGAACGCCGACATCCTCGACGTGCCCGCCGACGCCTATGTCCTCGGTATCTTCGAAGGGGTCACAACGCTCGGCGGTGCCATCGGCGCGGTGGATTTCGAACTGGACGGGATGCTCTCCGCCCAGATCGCCGACGGCCAGATCACCGGCCGCAAGGGGGAGGTCACCTTCATCCCGATCCCCCGCCACCACCTGCGCACCTCGCATGTGGTCGTTGTGGGCCTCGGCGCCTTCGGCGCAAAGGGGACGATCACCGCCGCGGTGCGCATCGCCGGACGCAACATGATGCGCTCGCTCTGCATCTCCGAGGTGTCGAGCTTTGCCGGTGTGCTGCTGGGCGCGGGCTCCGGCCCCACCCCGGTCGAGATCTTCCGCGAACTCTTTGCCGGGATCTTCGAGGCGCTGGAAGACTGGGACGAGGACCAGAGCTTCTCCTGCATCAGGCTCTGTGAATTCGACCCTCAGCGCTACGAGGAAATCGCCGACGGGCTCAACCGCACCTTTGCCGGGTTCAACATGTCGGACTGCGAGATCGTGGTGCAGAAGAAACCGGCGCCCGTGCGCCGCCGCCGCGCCGCCCCGGCCCCGCGCCCGCACCTGCCCGAGATCTTCACCGTCCAGGCCGAGGTGAAGGAGGAGGACCGCGATCCGGTGGTGACCCTCCAGCTTCACCACGTGCCCGGCTCCAGCAACAGCGAGGCGCGGCTCGCCACCTCGCAGATGACCTTCCAGATGTCCGAACTGGATGCCCGCACGGCGCCCCTGTCGCAGGCGATGACGGCGGAAAAGCTGCGCGGCGTGGCGGAGGACATCGAGAAGCTCGTCCTCTCGCAGGCCTTCCGCGAAAGGATGGCGGCCGAGCAGAGCTTCGAATACGGGCTGCAGTTGGTCTGCGACACATGGGCCTCGCGCATCCCGTGGGAGGTGCTGCACCTCGGCAAGGCGCCGGTCGCGCTGCGGGGCGGGCTGAACCGCTGGTACCTGCCGGCCTCGGGCGGCGTCCGCCGCGCCGCGCGCCGCCCGATCCGCAGCCGCAGCCGCGGACGGCCGGTCAACGTCCTGATGGTCGCCGATCCGACGCGCGACCTGTCCGGCGCCCGCAAGGAGGCGCGGCGGATCGAGGCGACCCTGGCCGCGCGCCCGGGCGTGCGGCTCGACACCCGCGAGGGCGGTGAGGCGACGGTCGCCGCGGTCAAGGCGGCGCTCGGGCAGGACGACATGGGCCGCGTCTACGACATCTTCCACTATGCCGGGCACGCCTTCTTCGACCCGGCGGACCGGGCGCGCAGCGGGCTGATCCTGGCGGGCGAGGACACGCTGCACGGCACCGACATCGCCGACATGGCGCAGGTGCCGGGGTTCGTCTTCCTCAACGCCTGTGAATCTCTGCGGGTGCGCAAGCGCGCGGCAAGCGAGGCCGGGCCGCCCACCGCGCAGGACTTCGCCGAGCGCAACACCGGCCTGGCCGAGGCCTTCCTGCTTGCAGGCGTGCGCCACATCGTGGGCACCTTCTGGCCGGTGAACGACGACACGGCGGTGAACTTCTCGTCGGTGTTCTACGAACAGGTGCAGACCCAGACCATCGGCACCGCCCTGACAGAGGCACGCCGGATCATCCACGAGGTCCACGACAGCAGCGAATGGGTGAACTACATCCACTACGGCGCCGCCAACGATCCGATCTGAGCCGGGGCAACCGTCACCGCACCGCTTTCGTCCCGTGCGGCCTCTGCCCGGGGCGCGGGCTGGAGGGCGGGCCGCTGAAACCGTCAGGTTTCAGTCGGGGCGGCCGGAAGGCGGCACCAATGCAGGAGATGGGAAATACCGTGCCCGCGCCTTCAGGCGCTGGGCATCACCCCCTGCAAGAAAGGCAAATTCCCGTCAGGCCAGCCCGCGGTCCCGGGCGATCATGGCCGCGTGGGTCCGGTTGCGCGCCTCCAGCTTCCGCGACAGGGTCTTGACGTGCAGCTTCACGGTGACTTCCTGCAGGTCGAGGTCGCGGGCGATTTCCTTGTTGGCCTTGCCGTCGCAGATGCCGCGCAGCACTTCCAGCTCGCGCCGGGTCAGCATGCCGCCCGCGTCGTCCGGGTTCTTCTGCATGAATTCGATCGGGGCATAGATCTCGCCCGCCGCCATGAACCGCGCCGCCGTCAGCAGCGACCGCGCCGACAGGGTCTTGGGGATGAAGCCCTGCGCACCGGATTTCAACGCCGCGTCCGCCACATCGCGCGAGGCGCTGCCGGACAGGATCGCCACCGGGCGGCCCTCGTTGGCATCGCGCATCCGCGCCAGCCCTTCCAGACCGTTCATGCCCGGCATGTTGTAGTCGAGGAGGACCAGATCGAACGTCCCGGACGTCCGTGCCGCGTTCACCGCCTCCTCCAGCGTTGCGACCGTCTGCACCTCTTCGATGTCAGACCCGTCCAGGAATGCCGCGATCGTTTCCCGCACGAGGTCATGATCGTCGGCCACCAGAATACGCATACCACGTTCCCTTCGTCTTCGGCACCGCGCGGACACGCGACACCCCTTTCCATCACTTCAGGTCAGGTCAGCCGTGTTGCGGTCTTGCCTTAATATACTTAAGACACGATTTACCCGACACGAACCTGTCAATCGCAGAAACAATCGTAGAAACGAATCTCGGAACCAAAAAAACCCTTCAAGGCTGCAAAAGTCGCGAAATTGTGAGTGTCCGGCAGGCGTACCGCCCGCCACATATACGAATGAACACCCCCTTTATACCAACAGCCGGTGGTGCGCCAGCGGTCTGAAGGCTAGCTTCTACCTTACGAAAAGAAATGCGACGATCACTTTATCGGAGGTTGCAGTGCTCGGAAAGCGTATTGTCGGCATCGTCAGGATATTCCTGGCCATCGTTGCCATGGGCACAGCCGGGTACGCTCAGGACCTGCCGCAGCCTGAAGGACCCGTGCTGCTGACCGTCGTCGGCGACCTCGCCGTCACGAATGCGCCCGGCCGGGCCGAGTTCGACCGCAAGATGCTCGAAGACCTCGGCATGCGCGAGATCGAGACCTCGACCATCTGGACGGAAGGCACGCAGGTCTTTGCGGGCCCGCCGCTCAAGGCCGTGGCCGACAGGCTCGGGATCGAGGAAGGCACGATCCGTGCCGTTGCGATCAACGACTACGCCATCGAACTCCCCTTCTCCGACGTCACCGAAGACGCCGCGATCCTCGCGCTCGACCGCAACGGAGAGCCGATGTCGATCCGCGAGAAAGGTCCGCTGTGGATCATCTTCCCCTACGACAGCGACCAGCGTTTCCGGGCCGAAACCTACCATGCGCGCAGTATCTGGCAACTTGATACGCTCGAAGTCCTTCCCTGACATGCCCCGGCTCTGCTAGGGGCGTGGCGTGAAAACCCGCCGGACACCTTTCAGATTCTCGCGTAACACGCTGGTGCGCCGTGGCGTCACGGCCCTCGTCATCGCGAGCCTGATCACCGTGCTCGGGGTCCTGGGCCTCGAGGTGCGCCACCAGCTCACCCATCTCGCCAACTCCGCTTCCGAAAACGTCCAGTGGACCCTCGGGCAGGCCGAGACGGAAATCATCGCGCTGGAACTGGCGACGGTGAATGCCCTGCACGCCGACGCCGACGACGACGCGGCCGCGCTGGACGAGGTGCGCCTGCGCTTCGACATCGCCTACAGCCGGATCGAGACGCTGCAGAACGCGCAGGTGCTGGCGGACCTGCGCCGCGTGCAGGACATCGGAAGCGAAATTCAGGCCGCGCTCGACTTCCGCGAGGCCTGGGTGCCGGTCATCGACGGCTCCGACGAGGTGCTCCGCGCCGCGCTGCCCGACCTGCTCGACGCGGCCGAAACGGTGCGCGCGGAACTGCGCCGCCTCGCCCTCAGCGGCATCGCCTTCTTCGCCCGCACCGGCGACGAACGCCGGATCGAGATCAGCCGCACGCTCTTCAGCATCGGCCTGACGACCATGGTTCTGGTCGCCCTCCTGCTGGTCCTGATCGCTGCCGTTCTCCGCCTTGCCCGCCAGCGCGAAGGCGAGGCCCAGGCCAACTTCGAGACCCGGCGCCGGATGGAGACGATCATCTCCACCTCGCTCGACGCCGTGGTCGCGGTCAACCGGTCGAACCGGATCGTCGAGTGGAACGGCGCCGCGGAACGGGTCTTCGGCTACACCCGGGCCGAGGCGATCGGCGCCGACATGCCCTCGCTCATCGTGCCGCCGCACTTCCGCGAGATGCACAACTCGGGGATGACGCGCTACCTGGCCAAGGGCGAACCGCGCGTCATCGGCCGCGGCATCGTCCAGCTCGAGGCACGGCGCAAGGACGGCACGATCTTTCCCGTCGACCTGTCGCTGGCCAAGGCGCAGGCCCCGGCGGGCGAGATCTTCGTCGCCTTCCTGCGCGACATTTCCGACCGGATGCGCAGCGACGAGGCCCTGCGCCGCGCCCGCGACCGCGCCGTCGCCGGCGAAAAGCAGAAGGCCGAGCTGCTGGCCGTCATGAGCCACGAGATGCGCACGCCGCTGAACGGCATCCTCGGCACGCTGGAACTCCTCGAGGCCGACAGCCTGCCCGCAGAGGACCAGCGCTACCTGCGCATCATCCGGCAATCGAGCGAGATCCTCCTCCGCCATGTCAACGAGGTGCTCGATATCTCGCGGCTGGACGCGGGCAAGATGACCCTGCGCAAGACCCGTTTCGACCTCGTGGCGCTGCTCGAGGAGATCGTCGAAAGCCAGGCCGACCGTGCCCGCGCGCAGGGCAACCTGCTGACGCTGCGCCCGCTGAACCCGGCCCTGCACGAGTCCTACTCCGACCCCGACCGCCTGCGGCAGATCATGCTGAACCTCGTGTCGAACGCGATCAAGTTCACCGCCGGGGGCCAGATCACCATCGAGGCGGACTGCGATTCCGGCATGGACGAGTGCGAGCTGCGGGTGATCGACACCGGCGTGGGAATCAAGCCGGACGACCTCGAACGCATCTTCGACGACTTCGTGACCATCGACTCCAGCTACGGGCGGCGCAATGCCGGCACCGGGCTGGGGCTCGGCATCTCGCAACGGCTGGCCACGGCGCTGGGGGGCGAACTGGGTGCGGAAAGCGAACCGGGCGACGGTTCCGTCTTCTGGCTGCGGCTGCCGCTTGCCCCTCCCGCCGATGCCCCGCGCACCGCTCCCAAGGTGGCAGAACCTCCGCCTGCCGCGCCCGCCCTGCCGCCGCTCGATGTGCTGCTGGTGGAGGACAACGCCGTCAACCGCGAGGTCGCGGGCCACATGCTGCGGCGCGACGGCCACCGCGTGACGGAGGCGACGGACGGGCGCGAAGGCGTGCGGCTTGCGCAGGCGCACGATTTCGACGTGATCCTGATGGACATCTCCATGCCCGGCATGGACGGCATCCAGGCCTCCCGCGCGATCCGGCAGTCCGCCGGGGCCCGTGCCAAGGCCCCCATCGTCGCCACCACCGCCCACGCCATGCCCGAGGAGGTCCGCGCCTTCCATGACGCGGGCATCGCCACCGTCCTGACCAAGCCGATCAGCGCCCGCGCGCTGCGGCAGGCGCTGGCCAGCGTGCTCGCGGCGGGCGCCCTGCCCGATCGTGCGGACGGCATCCCCTCTGCCGGGGCAACGGGTCCGCGCAACGCGGCGCCTCCCGACATGGGGCCCGAGCTGATCGACCGCGTTCACCTCGACGAACTGCGCGAGGAACTGCCAGAGGACAAGCTCACCGCCTCGCTCCGCACCTTCGCCCATGAGGTGGAGGCCTTCCTGTCCGACCTGCCCATCGACGGCATGGCCGGGATCGACACCGCCGCCGTACGGGACCTGGGCGCCGAGGCGCACCGCCTCGCCGGGTCCTCCGGCGTGTTCGGGGCGCTGCCTATGGCCGACGCGCTGCGCACCTTCGAACGCCACGCCCGCGCCGACGACAGGACGGCCCTCGCCGCTGACGCGGCCGCGCTCCGGACCTTGTGGCGCGACACCCGCGCCGCGCTCTGCGCCGAGGGACTGGAGCCCTCCGCCCGCGCCTGAGCAGCGACGGCGGAGGTGGTTTCCGCATCCGCCGCATGTACAAAACCGCCACGCAACAGCGAAGACAACCCTTCCCCGGCGATACATCGGCCCATCGCCGTATGCCGCACCGGCCCGGTCGGTCCGGGCCCAGGGGAACGGGTTCAGCTTCCCTGCCAACGCCCCTGGAAGCCACCTCCGCCTAACGGGGTTCCTTGCCGCAGCGGATCGGCTTGATGTCCAGCAGCGGCGTGCCGTCGAGACAGTCCAGCCCGCGCACCACCAGCCGCGCCCCCTCGCGCCGCAACAGCCGCACGGAGGAGACGCCCAGCGGGTTCGGCCGCAGCGGGGACCGCAGGGTGAAGGTGCCGCGCGGCGCGCCCTCGCCCCGCCGCTGCTGGGTCAGCAGGTCGCGCCGCGCCTCGTGCAGCCAGTAGAGCAGTTGCAGGTGGTCCTGCGCCTCGATGCCGTCAAGCGCGGGCACGTAGGGCGCATGGAGGTCGACGAAACACTCCGGCCCCGCCTCCATGTCGCCCTGATGGGGACAGAGGCTGCGGTCGGTGAAGGGGGTGCGCAGGACCCCGATGAACCGCAGGCCCGCGTCCTCCGCAGGCGGCAGATCGACCCGCAGCTCTCCGGGCCGCTGCGCATCGCCGTGATGGTCCGCCATGATCCTCACCTCCCACACTGGCCGCAGCAGGGCGGCGCACAGCCCCGCCCTACGCCTTGTCACACCGCTGGGCCGGGGCCAGCAAGACGACCGCATCGCCCCCCGACCGCACGCAACCAAAGCCCCCGCACCCGGCCCGCGTCAGAGGATCACCCGGTGCTCCGCCTGCCCCTGCACATCCTCGAGGTCGGCGTAGAAGGTCTGCCCCGCCAGCGCGTCGTCCGGCTGGCCGGTGGAGGCGGAGGTGACGAACAGCCGCCGCCGCTCCGGGCCGCCGAAGGACGGGCAGCTCACCTGGATCGCGGGCATCGGCAGCGCCCTGAGGAAGGTGCCGTCCGTCCCGTAGCAGGACACCTGCGAGGACCCCCATTGCGCTGTCCAGAGCCGCCCCTCCGTGTCGATCACCGCGCCGTCCGGCTTCACCACCGGCGTGCCGGTCATGTCGATGAACACCTCGCTCTCGCCCGCGGGCCAGCCGTCGGCGTCCAGCGCCACCCGGCGCACCGTCCGCGTTGGCGTGTCGGCGAAATACGCCGTGCGCCCGTCCGGCGCGAAACAGATCGCGTTCGACACGGTGATGTCGGGATAGAGAAGCCGCAGCTCCCCCCGGTAGTAGCGGTAGATCGCCCCTGCGCCGGTTGTCTGGGCATAGGCCATCGTCCCGATCCAGAAGCCGCCCTGCGGATCGGCCCGGCCGTCGTTGGAGCGGTTGTCGGGGTTGTCGTCCTCGAGGCCGATCACGTGCTCCTCGGTCCCCGCCTCGATGTCGAACAGGAACAGGTCCCGCTCCGACGCCACCAGCAGCCGGTTGCGGTCCACCCAGCCCGCGGCCGAAACGGCGCGGTCGAAGGACCACTCCCGCTGGCCCGTGCCGTCATGCTCGAACAGCTTGTGGCCGAGGATGTCGAACCAGAAGAACGTCTCCCGCTCCGGATGCCAGAGCGCCCCCTCCCCGAGGATGCATTTCGTGTCGGACAGGACCTTGACCTCTGCCATTCCGCTTTCCCTCCCGCGTGATGTTGTCGCTACCCTGCCACCGTCACCACACCGCCGTCCACCGCCAAACACTGGCCGGTGATCGCGCCGGAGGCCGCCGACGACAGGAACAGCACCGGGCCGACGATGTCCTCCGCCCGCAGGTGGCGCGGCAGGCACTGCCGCCCGAGGACATCCGACAGCGCCTCAGGCGTGGCCCAGAGCCGCAGCTGCCGCTCCGTCAGAACCCAGCCGGGGGCCACCGCGTTCACCCGGATGCCGTCGGCGCCGAACTCGCGCGCATGGCCGCGGGTCAGGGCGGTGATCGCGCCGTTGGCGGCGGTGTAGGCCGGCATGTCCGCCATGCCCATCATGTAGCTGATCGAGCTGAAGTTCACGATCACCCCGCCGCCCAGGTCGCGCATCATCGGCACCACCGCCTGCGTGGCAAAGAAATAGGGATCGAGGTTGACCGCCAGCGCCGCGCGCCATGTCTCCGGATCGGTCTCCAGCGTGGCGTGGCGGGTGTCGTTGGCGGCGTTGTTGACCAGCACGCGCACCGGCCCCTGCCGCTCGGCGGTGCGGTCGATGGCCGCCTGAAGCGCCGCCGTGTCGGTCACGTCGCAGGGCAGGAAATCCGGCGCCCGCCCGTGTTTCGCCGCCATCTCGGCGCAGAACTCCTGCGCGTCGGACCGCTGGACGAAGGTGACCCGCGCCCCCTGCCCGAGGAACCCGTCGACCAGCGCCGCGCCGATCCCCGAACCGCCGCCGGTGACGAAGACCGAGGTCCCCTCCAGATCCTGATACCGTGCCACACTCATGACTGCCTCCACTGCCGCACCCGGCTGACGCGCGCGCCCGCCGCGGCAACGACACTGACGACACAACCGGGCTTCTGCAAGGGCGTCCGGGGGGTGGCGCTGGCCGGCGTTTTCCGCTCTAGTCGGGGTGAACCGCCCCGCGCCGGGGCCTTACGGAGCCCGATCATGACAACCTGCGTCTTCGTCCAGATCCGCTGCACGCCCGGCACCGCCTACAAGGTCGCCAAGGACATCGCCCTGCGCGAGATTCACTCGGAGCTGTTTTCAACCAGCGGAGAATTCGACCTGCTGGTGAAGCTCTACATCCCCGAGGACGAGGACATCGGCAAGTTCATCGCCGAGAAGATCGCCAACGTCGAGAACATCCAGCGCACGCTGACCACACTGACCTTCCGGGCCTTCTGAACCGGCTCTTCGGCAAACGAAAAAACCAAGACAAGACGACAACGAGAACACAGGGAGACATTCCATGAACCGCAGAACCCTTGCGCTGACCACTGCGATCGGCCTCATGGCCGCCTTGCCCGCCGCGGCGGAGGTCAAAGTCGGCATGATCACCACGCTCTCCGGCGGCGGCGCGTCGCTCGGGATCGACACCCGCGACGGCTTCCTCCTGGCGATCGAGCAGGCGGGCCGCGACGACGTGGAGGTGGTGGTCGAGGACGACCAGCAGAAGCCCGAGGTGGCCGTGCAGCTGGCCGACAAGATGATCCAGTCCGAAAAGGTCGACGTGCTGACCGGCATCGTGTGGTCGAACCTCGCCATGGCGGTGGTGCCGGCGGCGACGGCGCAGGGGCTGTTCTACCTCTCGACCAACGCGGCGCCGGCGCAGCTTGCGGGCGCGGGCTGCAACCCGAACTACTTCTCGGTGAGCTACCAGAACGACAACCTGCACGAGGCCGCGGGCGCCTATGCCACGAAGGAAGGTTTCACCAACACCTTCATCCTCGCGCCGAACTACCCGGCGGGGCAGGACAGCCTGAACGGCTTCAAGCGGTTCTACGAGGGCGAGCTGGCGGGCGAGATCTACACCACGCTGGGCCAGACCGACTACGCCGCCGAGATCGCGCAGATCCGGGCCTCGGGCGCGGATTCGGTGTTCTTCTTCCTGCCGGGCGGGATGGGCATCTCCTTCCTCAAGCAATACGCGGATTCCGGCGTCGAACTGCCGCTGGTGGGCCCGGCCTTCAGCTTCGACCAGAACATCCTGCAGGCCGTGGGCGACGCGGCGGTGGGGGTGAAGAACACCTCCTCGTGGTCGAAGGACCTCGACAACCCGGCCAACGCCGCCTTCGTCGAGGCCTACTCCGCCAAGTACGGCCGCCTGCCGTCGATCTACGCGGCGCAGGGCTATGACACCGCGAACCTGCTGCTCTCGGCCATCGACAAGGCGGAGGTCGGCGACGACGCGGCCTTCGGCGCGGCGCTGAAGGAGGCGGATTTCGACTCCGTGCGCGGGTCGTTCTCCTTTGCGGCGAACAACCACCCCATCCAGAACCTCTACACCCGCGAGGTGATCAAGGAGGGCGACATCTTCACCAACAAGATCGTCGCCACCGCGATGGAGAACCGCGACAACGCCTACGTCGGCGACTGCAAGATGTGATCCGGGCCGAGGCGGCGCGAAGCCCCGCCCTACAGGACGTTCCGCCCCCCGGTCCGGTGTGACGCCGTGACCCCGGGGGCGTGACAACCCGTAGGACGGGGCTTTGCGCCGCCCGCCGTCCGGTCCGAAGCGCCAAGATCCCCGCCATGACCACTCCATGACCCCGACCCTCATCGCAGAGCAGGTCCTCAACGGCCTGCAATCCGGCATCATGCTGTTCCTGATGGCCGCAGGCCTCACGCTGATCTTCGGCGTGATGGGGCTGATCAACCTTGCCCACGGATCGCTCTACATGGTCGGCGCCTTCTGTGCCGCCGCCACCGCCTCCGCCACCGGCTCCTACGCGCTGGGGCTGGTCGCGGCTCTGGCGGGCGCCGCCGCCGCGGGCGCGCTGATCGAACTGACGGTGATCCGGAGGCTTTACGGGCGCGACCACCTCGACCAGGTGCTGGCCACCTTCGCGCTGATCCTGATCTTTTCCGAGGGGACACGCTGGCTGTTCGGCTCCTTTCCCCTGTATCTCGACGTGCCGCCCGCGCTTTCGGGCCCCGTCACCCTGCCCTTCGGCATCCAGTACCCGCTTTACCGGCTGACCCTGATCGGCGCCGGTCTGGCGCTGGCGGCGGCGCTCTTCTGGCTGATCGGCCGGACCCGGCTGGGCATCCGCATCCGCGCGGGCGAGAACGACCGCGAGATGATCGCCGCCCTCGGCGTGAACATCGACGCGCTCTACACGCTGGTCTTCGCGCTCGGCGCGGCGCTTGCGGGTCTGGCGGGCGCGCTGGTGGGGACGCTGCAATCGGTGCAGGTGGGCATGGGCGAGCCGGTGCTGATCCTCGCCTTCGTCACCATCGTCATCGGCGGCATAGGCTCGATCAAGGGGGCGCTGGTGGGGGCCCTGCTGGTGGGGCTCACCGGCACGCTGGGCAGCGTCTTCCTGCCTGAGCTCTTCAAGCTCTTCATGCCGCCGTCCGAGGCCACGCAGACCGGCTCCGCGCTGGCCTCCATGGCGATCTACATCCTGATGGCGGCTGTGCTGGTCTGGAAACCCACCGGCCTTTACGGGGTGCGGGCGTGAGCGGCTTTGCGGAGGGCGTCGGCGGTCACGCGGCGGGCGGGCGCCCCGTGGTGCGCTTCGGCATGAGTATTTGGAAAGCAGAGAAACAGGGGCGCGGCGCATGACCCGCGAGGGATGGCTGAACCTTGCCGTGCTCGCGGCGCTGGTCGCCGTGCCGGCCTGGGCGCTGGTCATGGACGAGCCCTTCACCATCACGCTGGCGACGCGGGCGGTGATCCTCGCGCTGGCGGCGGCGGGGCTGAACGTGGCGCTGGGAATCGGCGGTCTGGTCAGCCTCGGGCACGCGGTGTTCTTCGGGCTGGGCGGCTATGCCATGGGCATCCTCGCCTTCCACGCGCAGAACTACACGCCACTGGAGCTGTTCGGGGTGTCGCTGCCGGGCACAAAGTCGATGCCGGTGATCTGGCTGGTGGCGGTCGTGGTCTCGGGGCTGGCGGCCTTCGTCATCGGGCTGCTCGCGCTCCGGACCTCCGGCGTCTACTTCATCATGATCACGCTGGCCTTCGGGCAGATGTTCTATTTCTTCTCGATCAGCTGGGCGGCCTATGGCGGCGAGGACGGGGTGTCGATCTATGTGCGCAACGGCTTTCCCGGGCTGAACACTCTGGTGCCGATCCAGTTCTACGGTCTGTGCCTTGCCGTGCTGCTGGCGGTGCTGGCGCTGACGGCGGCGCTGATGCGGTCGCCCTTCGGGCTGGCGCTGAACGCCGCGCGGCAGGCGCCGGAGCGGGTGCGGGCCGTCGGCCTCGACCCGGTGCGGCTGCGGCTTGCCGCCTTCACCCTCTCGGGTGCGATCACCGGGCTGGCGGGGGCGCTGTTCGCCGATCTGAACCGGTTCGTCTCGCCTTCGATGTTCTCCTGGCAGCTGTCGGGCGAGTTCATCGTCTTCATCATCCTCGGCGGCACCGCGCGGCTGTTCGGGCCGGTGATCGGGGCGGCGATCTTCGTGCTGATGGAGCACTGGCTGGGCCAGCTGTCCGAGTACTGGCACATCTGGTTCGGCCTTTTGCTGCTGGCCGTCACGCTCTGGGGCCAGGGCGGGGTCATCGGCCTCCTGACCGGGAGGGCCCGGCCGCATGACTGAGCCGGTGCTCGAGACCCGCGGCCTCTGCAAGGCCTTCGGCGCGCTCACCGCGACCGACGACGTGTCGCTGACGCTGCGCCCGGGCGAGATCCACGCCCTGATCGGCCCCAACGGCGCGGGCAAGTCGACGCTGATCGCACAGGTCTCCGGCGCGCTGGCGCCCGACGCGGGCGCGGTGCTGCTGGACGGGCGCGATGTCACCGCGCTCGACACCGCGGCGCGCGCCCGGGCGGGCCTTGCCCGGACCTTCCAGATCAGCCAGCTCGCCATGGAGGACACCGTCCTGCAGAACGCACTTCTGGGGGCGCTCGGCCAGTCCGGGCGGCCCTGGCGGTTCCTGCGGCCCGCCCTCTCCGACCGCGCCCTGCGCGACCGCGCGGAGGCGGCGCTGGAGCGGGCGGGCCTTGCCGATTTCGCCGCCACCCGCACCGCCGACCTGTCGCACGGGCAGCGGCGGCAGCTGGAGATTGCGGTGGCCCTGACACTGGCCCCCCGGGCCTTCCTGATGGACGAACCCATGGCGGGCCTCGGGATGGAGGGGTCCGCCGCGCTGACCCGCCTGCTCGACAGCCTGCGCGCCGAGGCGCCGATCCTGCTGGTCGAACACGACATGGACGCGGTCTTTGCGCTGGCCGACCGGATCTCCGTCCTGGTCTACGGCCGCATCATCGCCACCGGCACCGTGGACGAGATCCGCGCCGACGCGGGCGTGCGCGACGCCTACCTGGGGGAGACCGCGTGAGCCTCCTGACCCTCGACACCGTCAGCGCCCGCTACGGCGCGTCGCAGGCGCTGTTCGGCGTCTCCTTCGCGCTGGCCGAGGGGGAGGCGCTGGCGCTCATGGGCCGCAATGGCATGGGCAAGACGACCACCGTCAGGGCGATCTGCCGGATGGTCGCCACCGGCGGCACGCTCAGTTTCGCGGGCCACGACCTGACCCGGCTGAAGCCGCACCGCGCCGCCCGGCTGGGCATCGGGCTGGTGCCCGAGGGGCGCCGCTGCTTCGCCGGTCTGACAGTGGACGAGAACATGCGCGCCGCCGCCCGCCCCGGCCCCTGGGACAGCGCCGCGGTGGCGCAGCTTTTCCCCCGGCTGGCCGAGCGGCGGCAGCAGGTGGCACGGTCGCTGTCGGGCGGGGAACAGCAGATGCTGGCCATTGCGCGCGCGCTGATGACCAACCCCCGCCTGCTGATCCTCGACGAGGCGACGGAGGGGCTGGCGCCGCTGATCCGGCAGGAGATCTGGGCGGCGATCCGGCGGCTGAAGGCGGAGAGCGGCATGGCGCTCCTGGTGATCGACAAGTCGCCGGCCGAGCTGTCCTCGGTCTGCGACCGGGCGGTGGTGCTGGAGCGTGGCAGCGTCGCGTGGCAGGGCCGGTTCGGCGAGATGACCGGGCCGGTCAAGCAGCGGTTCCTCGGGATCTGAGCCCGATCCGACCCGGGCCGGACCGCCGTGGCGGGCAACCGCGGCCATAGGCAGGCCGCTACTGGAAACCCTTCGGGCGCACCATGAAGTCCCAACCCGCAAGCGCGGGCACGTCGACGTAGCGCGCGCTGCCCCAGCCCGACACACCGTTCGCCGCGACCCGGTACCAGACACCCTGACCGTCGGCGCTGAGCGCACAGTCCTCGACCTCCACCGCCGTGCCCGCGTCGAGGATCGTGACCCGTTCGCCGCCCGGCGCATCGCGCAGCGTGAGGTTCGTGGGCAGGGACGCGCCGCTCCAGTCCAGCGTGTATTCCGGCGCCCCCGGCGGCGCGCCCTCCCAGCGGTAGTCGTCGGGGCGCTCCTCCTCCAGGAAGGCGTTGCCGTCGTCCCAGCGGTAGTAGCCGCGCGTCATCCGCCCGCCGTGGCAGCCGAGGCTGTCGGCCAGAAGCGCGCCCGTTGCGGGCGGCAGCGGCCCCACGTAACCCGCCGCCTGCTCCGACCGGCACCAGCCCGGCGGCAGGTCCTGCGGGCAGGCGCCGATGGCCGAGACGCCCAGCGACCCGTCCGCCCGCACCTCGGCCGAGCAGCCTTGCGTCGTGATCCGCTGCGCGCCTGTCTGGCGGAACAGCTCTTCGACCGGCGTGTCGTCGGGGTACTGCGAATAGGCCTGCACCGGCCAGAACTCGTATTCCGCAGCGATGAACTCCCGCCCCGCGGAATAGGCCTGGTACTGGCACATGTTCAGCACGTCGCGCTGCGTCAGCCCCGAAGGCGTCAGCGGCGTCGACCCCACCGGCCCCGCCACCGGCACGAAGTCCATGAACCGTGTCACCAGCCCGCCCTCCAGCAGGAAGAAGTCCTCCGGGCGGCGGTAGAACAGCGCGTTCTGCACCAGCGCCGTGGGCGCCACCCGGTTGCCGATCAGCGCCATGTACTCCGACATGACCTCGTAGGTCAGGTCCATGGCGCGGGCGATCTCCGTCTGCCGGCTCTGCTGGTCGGTCGGCACGAAGGGCATGTGGAACCCCAGCCGCGCGCCCGTCTCGACAAAGCGCACCGACATGCCGCTGTCGCGCGGCAGCGCCGAGGTCGCGAAGGTCACCGCGCAGGCCGACATGCACTCCTCTCCCGCCAGCACCACGACGCCGGTCAGGTAGGGATCGCCGTTGCCCTCGCGGTATAGCTTCAGGACCTCGCCCATCCGGACGCCTTCGAGGAAATTCCCGCCCGGCGAATTCATCACCACGATGAACGGCCCCGCCGTATCGTAAGGCCCGATCAGCGCCGCCAGCCGCTCCGCATCGCCCGCCTCGATCACGCCGTCGATGCCGATGATCCTGAACGGCTGCCCCCAGAGCGTCGTGCCGCCCCCGTCCGTCACCAGGATCGGCCCGTCCTCGCTCAGCAAATTGCGCTCGCCATAGATCGGCCGGATCTGCGCCAGCCGCTCTGCCAGTTCGGGTTTCAGCCGTATCTCCGCCGCACCGGCCATCCCGGCCCATGTGACAAGCGCCAGAAGGCCCCCCGCAAAAGCGCGCCGCATCACCGGACCTCGAAGGTGCGGAAGGCGTAGCCCACCGGCCCCGCCCCGCTGGCCACCTCGCCCGAGGTCTGGCCCGAAGACAGCGAGGCCACCACCCCGCGCAGCGCGTCCTGCAGTGCCGCGGGCTCCGTCAGCCCGCCCGGCCCGCACAGGAACCCGAGCTTGTGGGCGCCCTTCTCATCGCCCTCCTCGATCACCAGCCCGTAACGCCCGCCGGGCGAGATTTGGTAGCGCACCTGACCCGGCCCCAAAGGCACCTTCTGGAAGAAGTCGAGCGGGATCGGCGTCAGCTGCGACGAGGGGCTGAGCGCCACGAAGGCGGGCGTGCAGCCGTCCGGCATGTCGGCCACCACGGACACCTCCTGCCCGACACCCAGCGCATCGGGGTAGAGCGTCATCACCAGCGGCAGGGGCCTGTCCTGCGCGGGCGGCGCCGCCTTCAGCACCTTCGACTGCGACAGGATCATCGTCATCGGGATGCCGAAGTTGATCCCCACCCGGCTGTTGCCCGAGTTGTGGAGCCCCACCACCTGCCGCGCCGAAGAATCGATGATCGGCGAGCCCGAGTTGCCCCCCAGCGTGTCGCAGGTATGGCGCAGCCGGTTGTCGTTCATCGGCGGATCGGCGGCGCGGCAGCCCTCGCGGCTGATGTGCTGAGACTTGCCCATCGGGTGGCCGATGATCCAGTAGGGCATCCCCGGCCGCAGAGGCGTCGCCGCCAGCGGCAGGGGAGGGAAGCGGCCCGCCGGATTGCCCGTCACCTCCAGCACCGTGTAGTCGAGGTCTTCCGAGGTCTCGACCGGCTCCGGGTTGACGGCGAAGCGCTCCGCCTCCTCCATCCGGCCCGGCTCGTGGAAACCCGCCAGCCAGTCCACCGCGAGGATCTTCGTCGCATTCACCCGCTCGTCCTTCAGCACCCCCGGCACGCAGTGGTGGTTGGTCAGCAGATACTTCTCCGACACGAGGAAGGCGGTGCAGGGAAAGGTCCCCCCGTCGGTCGAGATCGACAGCATCCCCACGCCGCGCCCCATCTTCCGGAAATCCGCCTGGTCGTCGTAGGTCGAGATCGGCTCGTTGTTGTAGCCCTGGACGGCCACCTCGTTCTCGATCCCCAGCCAGTCCTCCTGCGTCGACTGCGCCGTGGCCGCCCCCGCGGAAAGCACGGCCGCCACGATTAATCCGTTCAGACGCATGAACAATTCTCCATTCCAAATCCGCCCCGCCCCAATCAGCGGGCCAGACGTTTCCCCGGGGTCAAAAAAGCACGGAACACCGGCCTGCGTCCACGGTGGAATTCCTCACGCGTCTCCGCTATCGTCGCTCCAGCATTTTCAGGAGGCCCGCCGATGACCCCCCGCATTTTCGCCCTTGCCGCCCTTTTCGGCGCCCCGCTCGCCGCCCCGGCCCTCGCCCAGTCGACCGTGACCCTCGACAGCTTCTCGCTCGACCCGGCGCCGCAGGCCCAGCCCGACACTGCCCCCAGCGCCGAGATGCGCGACTGCCTGCTCGACCAGTCCGGATGCACCAGCGACGAATTCTCCGGCTCCGCCACCTTCACCCTCGACGACGTGGTGAACCTCGGCGTGATCGACCGGACGGAGGTCCCGCAGAACGCCGCCGCGGGCGGCACCGGCGGCAGCACCGCCGCCCCGGCGCCCCTGCCCTCCATCGACCTCGAGATCCTCTTCGCCTACAACTCCGACGACCTGACGCCGGAGGCGATGGGCAAGCTCTCCAGCCTCGCCGACGCGCTGCGCGATCCGCGCCTTTCCGACGCGCGGCTGATCTTCATCGGCCACACCGACGGCGTGGGCTCCGCCGCCTACAACATGGACCTCTCCCGCCGCCGGGCAGAGGCCGTGGCCCGCTTCGTGCAGGGCACCATGGGCCTGCCGCCCTCGCGCATCCGCGCCGAAGGGGTGGGCTTCTCCCGGCTGAAGAACAGCTTCGACCCCGCCGCCGCGCAGAACCGCCGGGTGCAACTGGTGCTGGTGCCGGGCGCCTGAGACGAAGCGCCGGGCGCCGGCATGCGTCACACGCGCCAGCCCGCATCCTCTTGGTCGAGTGTGGACTTCAGGTAGTCGAAATGGCGCTGCGCCATGCCGCGATAAGCCAGCCAGCCCTCTGCCGTGTTGCGCGCCACATCGTCGCTGAGCACCGCGAGCGCATCGCCGGTGGACTTGGCCAGGATCAGCGTCTGCGCGGCCTTCTCGAAGAAATAGAGATCCTCGAACGCATCCGCGACGGTATCGCCCATGATGCTGACGCCGTGGTTGCCCATGACCAGCACGCTCTTGTCACCGAGGGCCTTCACAAGGTGCGCCCCCTCTTCCTCGCTGTCCGAGATGCCGCCGAATTCCAGATCGTAACCCACGCGTCCGAAGAATCGCGCGGTGTTGTTGTCGATGGGCAGCAGCGTCGGGTCCCTCAGGCAGGCGAGCGCCGTGGCATAGGGCGCGTGACAATGCAGCACGACGCGCGCCTGCGGCGCATCGCGGTGCAGCGTGCCATGTACAGCCCAGGCGGACCGGTCCGGCGCGTCCGGTCCGTCCATATCGGGCGGCGCGTCGAGGTCGAGCTCGAGCAGATCGCCGGGCGTGATGGTCGCGAAATGCTGCCAGCAGCGGTTCAGCAGGAAGCGGCGGCCATCCTCGGAGATGGCCGCACTGAAATGATTTCCGACGGATTCGCTCCACCCGAAACGGTGGCAGAGGCGGAAGGCAGCGGCGAGGTCCTCCCGCAGGAGCGCAGAGTCCGCGACAGTGTTGCGGGGGACCATGTTCATGACTTGAACCGCCCCGTGCTGACCAGCGCGCGATAGGTGGACCGCATTTCGGCCCGGTCGGTGTAGCAGCCGCGCAGGTAGCGGTCGCCACTGGACGCGGTATAGGCGGCACGGCCGTGAACGATCCGGTGGTTGTCGAAGACGATGCATTCGCCCGCCTTCAGCGTGAAGCGCATGATGTACTTGTCGTCCTGCAACAGCTTGCCGAAGCGGCAGAAGGCCGGGTACCAGTCATCCAGGAACGCCTGCGGCAGATCCATCAGGTCCAGCATGTGCTGGCTGATGGTCAGACCCGAGACTTCGCCGTATTGGTCGAGTTCGATGATGCGCTGCCAGGAGCGCATGTCGTAATCGTCGTGCTCGCAATAGAACGGCACATCGGTCTCGACCATCAGGCGAAAGCCCTCGGGGTCGATGCGACGGAAATCGTTGGCGGCCGCGACACCGTCGCCAAAGAGGTTTCGTCCGCCTTCGACCGTGTTGGCCCGCATGTGCAGGAACTGGATGCCGGGTGCATGTTCCTCGGCGGGCACGTCGGTGTGGAGTTCCAGCGCCGAGGCCGTATAGGCGGTGTTCGTCGGGTTGATATGCGTCCTCACGTCGAAATACGTGCCGAAGAACGTCGGGCGGACCTGCCCCTGCAACTCGGCCAGCTCGGTCAGGGCCGCGTCGCTATCCGGCATCTCGGTCACGACAGAGACGCCCTCGACGATCATCGCCTCCAGCCAGGCGCGGCGCTTCCCGGGGTCGGCCTTCAGCTCGGCATGGGTAAAGCGGGCGACGTCCGGGTAGTGGTCGCCGAACCAGGGCCGCCGCGGCAGATCGGCGGGGTCGCGGCGACGTTCACCGCCAGCATGCTCCTCCAGCCATGCGACGGGCATGCGCGTGGTGTGGTCTTCGGTCGCCCAGTCGATCACCAGGGTCTCGCCGTCGACATGCGCCGCGCGCGCGACCGGCGCGGTGTCGAGGTGAAAGATGTCGAACGACCGTTCGCGGGTCTCCGCGTTGAAGCTGGTCGGGTCGTTGTCGCGCAGCCAGTAGTAGTTGAAATAGGCGTCGCCGCGCGACAGCGGGACGTTCAGCCCTTTCTCACCAAGAGTGACAGTATCGGATCTTGTTGGTGTCATCACGTTCATCGTGTCGCATCCTCTGTGCGTATGGTTAGATTGACGCCAATCAAACCCATTGAAGATCGGACAAAAAGACGGAATCCTCTTACCTGAAGTTAAGCCACAGGTTACCATGTCACGCCTGCCTCCCCTGCGCCTTCTGATAGCCTTCGACGCCGTTCACCGGCTGGGCTCCATGCGGCTCGCCTCGGCCGAGTTGAACGTGACGCGCCCCGCGGTCAGCCAGTCGATCCGCGCGCTGGAGGATTGGCTGGGCGCGCCGCTGTTCGACCGCAGCGTGAAACCCGCGCGCCCGACCGACGCGGGCGAGCGTCTGGCACGCGCCACGCAGAGCGGCCTTGGTCAGATCGCGTCAGCCATCGAAGACATCCGTGCCAGCGCAGGCCACGCCGACCGCCATATCACCGTGTCCTGCACCATCGGGATGGCGACCTATTGGCTGATGCCGCGCCTGTCGGCCTTCTACGCGCGTGTCCCCGATGCAATGGTAAGCGTTCAGGCCCCGCCTTCGGACATGCCGGCCTTCTCGGCGGGGATCGATGTCGCCCTGCGCTTCGGCCCCGGACCATGGCAGGAGAGCGATACCGTCAGGGTCTTCGAGGAATGCGCCTGTCCGGTGGGCCAGCCAGAGCGGATCAAGGCGCTGAATGGCGATCTTGCGGCGCTCAGCACACAACCCCTCATCCACGTCCGGACGCCCGCTGCCAACGGCTGGCCCGGCTGGAAGGAGTATCTCGCCGCAAAGGGACTGAGAAACCCGATCGGTCCGACGCTGACCTTCGACAATTACGTTCAGGCCACCCAGGCGGCACTGGACGGAAAAGGCATCCTGCTCGGCTGGCGGTCGATCAATGCCGGCATACTCTCCGAGGGGCGTCTGGCGGCCATCGAGCAGGGCATTCACAAGTTCGGGTCAAGCTACTGGGCATCCGCCATTGCAACGCCCAATCCCAGACCTCTGGTTCGGGAGTTTCTCGACTGGATCAGGGACGCGGGGTCCGACTTCGACAGGTCCGGCGGAATGATGTCGTAGACTTCGCTTTTGCCGAGGAGTCTCCATCGCCCCGATGCTCGACATCCTCGATCCGGATATGTGGCCGAAGCTCCGACCTTCGATCCTCGTCACCAACGACGGGCTGGCCCCCTGCAACCTCTACGCATCGCCCCTTAAAGGCACCTCTAACGACCGTTCAAAAAACCCGCCGGAAGGTCTGCGTTGAACGCCCGCGCCCGACGAGTACCGGAAACTGAAAAACGCTTTGCTGAAAAAGACTCTGTAATTCACTGTAAAAAACTGCGTCACGCTACAACCGGTGTAGGGAGACACACCTTTTTACAGTGATGCCGGAAGACGTCGGGAGATGGCGGAAGAGAGCGGAAGCGCCTGTAAATAAAGGCGTTCCTGCGCGTTCGACCGTCCAATAGAGACCGCAGGAAGTGTTTTGCAGTCTGACTGAAAACGGGCGTTTGCAGGGGTTCTTGCGGGATCTTGGCCAAATACCAGGGCAGTGAAGGGAGATCCCGTAAGGGCCGTTAAATAAGCGTTAAATCGGCCATTGAACGGACGTCGACGCGCAAAATGCACCCTAGATCAGCCGCCGAAACCGGAAAGTCGGCCATCCAGTTCGAATAGACCTTTCCAGAACGGCTGATGACTTCGAGAAATCAAAGACTTGGCTGAAATACGCAATTCCAGACGGCCTCGCAAAGTGGAAAGCGATTTTGGCCCCTGAACGGAAACGGAGCGCAGTCCGGTCAGGCTGCGCCCCGTTGTCGTTGGTGTTCAGTTCGATATCGGTCAGGCCACGCTTTGCCAGCGAGGCCTTAGAACTTGATCAGTTGACTCTTTTTGGGTATGCCTCCGGTGGAGGCCGTCTGACGGGGTTTCAGCGTCGGTGCTAAGTCCGACCTTATGGCCGACCATAAGTTCAGACCCGAGATTGAAGTCCTCTCTGCCGCGGATGCGCCGCGCCGTCGTCACTGGAGCGATGGCGACAAGATCGCGATCGTGAAGGAGAGCTTCCTGGGGCATCGCCAGGTGACAGCCACGGCGCGGCGGCATGGCGTATCTCGCTCTCTGCTGACGATATGGCGGCGCCAGTATCGCGCTGGCGAACTTGGCGCCGAGACACCGCCTTCCTTCATCCCGCTGGCTGTTTCGCCGCCCATGGCACCTCCGACCGTGCCCGCGACCGCACGGGAGGCGCCACGCAGCACGCCTGATGTCCAGCTCGAGATCGTGCTGAGGAACGGGCGACGGCTTCTCGTCCCTTCGTCGGTGGAGCCAGAGGTTTTGGCGCGGCTGCTGCCGGCCCTGGAAAGCCGATGATCGCCTTCCCGGCGGGGGTGCGCGTATGGATTGCCGGTGGGGTCACCGACATGCGGCGAGGGATGAACACCTTGGCGCTGACAGTGCAGCAGGGTTTGGGACGTGATCCGCATGCGGGCGAGATTTTCTGCTTCCGCGGGCGCAAGGGCGACCTGGTAAAGTTGCTTTGGTACGACGGTGTCGGCATGTCGCTTTATACCAAGCGGTTGGAGGCCGGGAAGTTCATCTGGCCGACCAGCGGAAGTGGTGAAGCGGTGCAGATATCCGCAGCCCAGCTCGGCTATCTCTTGGAGGGGATCGACTGGCGCAATCCGCGCTGGACGCAACGCCCTGCAAAGGCGGGATAAATTGGCTTCTCCAGCCTTATTCTTATGGGCTTTCCGATGCCTGCATGGTAGGTCTCGGCCATGTCAGATGCCGCTTCCGAGATCACCAGATTGCGCGCCGCGCTTGCGGCCTCGGAGGCCCGTGCCGAGGCCGCAGAGAGCGAGCTGGCGCAGACCCGGGCGGTGGTCTCGACCTCGGAAGCGATGATCAGGCATCTCCGGCTTGAGATCGCCAAGCTCCGGCGCGAGCAATATGGCCACAGCTCCGAGCGCCGCGCCCGCCTGATCGACCAGATGGAATTGCAGCTTGAGGAACTCGAGGCCGCAGCCACTGAAGACGAGATCGCCGCCGAGAAGGTAGTGAAGACCACGTCCGTCGCGGGGTTCGAGCGTCGCCGCCCGGCCCGCAAACCCTTCCCGGAGCATCTGCCGCGCGAGCGCGTGGTGATTTCGGCGCCCACGGCCTGTTCCTGCTGTGGCTCGGATCGCATCGTGAAGATGGGCGAGGATATCACCGAGACGCTGGAGGTCATTCCCCGGCAGTGGAAGGTGATCCAGACGGTCCGCGAGAAGTTCACCTGCCGGGCATGCGAGAAGATCAGCCAGCCGCCAGCGCCGTTCCATCCCACGCCCCGTGGCTGGGCTGGGCCCAACCTGCTGGCGATGATCCTGTTCGAGAAGTTCGGCCAGCATCAGCCGCTGAACAGGCAAGTCGAGCGCTACGCCAAGGAAGGTGTCGAGGTCAGCCTGTCCACCCTGGCTGACCAGGTCGGCGCCTGCACCGTTGCGCTGGAGCCGATTCATGCGCTGATCAGGGCCCATGTCCTGGCCGCCGAGCGGCTGCACGGCGACGACACCACGGTGCCGCTCTTGGCCCGGGGCGGCACGAAGACCGCGCGGCTCTGGACCTATGTCCGCGACGACCGGCCCTTCGCGGGCGGTGCGCCGCCGGCCGCGCTGTTCTACTTCTCGCGCGATCGGGAGATGGCTCACCCGAACCGGCATCTCGCCGGGTGGCGGGGCATCCTTCAAGCCGATGCCTATGGCGGTTACAACGACCTCTATCGCGGCGATCGTGATCCCGGTCCGGCCGGAAGCGCGCTCTGCTGGAGCCATGCCCGGCGGAAGTTCTTCGAGCTTGCCGACATCAAGGGCAATGTCCGCAAGGGCAAGTCCGCCCACGATATATCTCCTGTCGCACTGGAGGCGGTGGCAAGGATCGATGCGATCTTCGACATCGAACGCCAGATCAACGGCCATGATGCCACGTTCCGGCTCGAGGCCAGGCACCGGTTGTCCTGTCCCTTGGTTGAGGCATTGCACGCTTGGCTGCGCGCCGAGCAGGGCACGATGTCGAAGCACAATCCTGTCGCCAAGGCGATCAATTACATGTTCAAGAAAGACCGATGGGAGGCCTTCACGCGCTTCCTCGAGGATGGGCGGGTCTGCTTGACGAACAACGCGGCCGAGAGAGCACTCCGCGGTGTGGCCCTTGGCCGGAAGTCATGGCTCTTCGCCGGCTCCGAGCGCGGCGGTGACCGCGCCGCCTTCATGTATTCGCTGATCGTCACTGCGAAGATGAACGATGTCGACCCTCAGGCCTGGCTCGGCGACGTCCTCGCCCGGCTGCCTGGCACGACAGCCTCCCGGGTGCCGGATCTCCTGCCTTGGAATTGGTCCCCGACACGGCAAAGGATCGCCGCATGACCCTGATCGCCCGCCTCCGGATCATCTTGAACGACGTCGAGCCAATGCCGATGCGCCACATCGAGGTGCCGCTGAAGATCAGGCTCGACCGGCTGCATGAGGTCATCCAAGCGGCCATGGGCTGGACCGACACCCATCTCTACGAGTTCCGGGTGGGGGATGCCGGTTGGGGCATGCCCGACCCGGACGGGTTCTACGACGGCCCCATGGACGCGAAGAAAATGACTTTGGAAAAGCTGCTCGACCAGACCGCCACCAGGACGATCCAGTATGTCTACGACTTCGGTGATGACTGGGACCACAGCATCCGGATCGAGCGGGTGGGCGAGGCCACTCAGGGCGTGACCTATCCGCGGCTTCTGAAGGCCGCGGGGGCCTGTCCACCGGAGGACGTCGGCGGCGCCTGGGGCTACGAAGAGTTCCTCGAAGCCCTCGCCGATCCCGATCACGAGCAGCACGAGGACATGGTCCACTGGTCGGGCGGGGACTTCGACGCCGAGGATGCCGGGGCCGGCACCATCATCGAACGCTTCGAGCGGCTGGCGAAGAAATGGGCCCCGCGGCCTCGCAAACCCAAAACTACGATCTGAGTGACGCCAGCGACCGCGGCCTACGCCGGATGGTTACCTTTTTGGCGTCAGATGTTCCCATGTTTCATGTCAAACGCTTCTGAACCATATGAATACGTGCTGTACATCGACGAGGCCGGAGATGACGGCCTCAAGAGAGTAAAGCCGATTGATCCGAATGGCGGAAGTGAGTGGCTGTGTATCGGGGCGGTCCTAATACGCTCGGAACATGAGGCCGAAACCGTATCTTGGGTGAAGGATATTCGAACAGATATCAATGCGACGCAAGGCCCGGCTCTGCATTACCGTGATCTGTCACCAACGAAAAGGAGCCGCGCTTGCACGCTGCTAGCCGAGCGGCCGTGCAGGTTCTTTGCTGTCGCGTCGAACAAAAAAAACATGCGTGGGTACAGCAACACCAGGGCCGCCAAGCGAGGCGGGAAGCAATGGTATTACAATTATTGTGTTCGCTTGTTGATGGAGCGCGTCACCGATTTTTGCTTGCGTGATAGTACAAGGCGGTTTGGAAGACCGAAATATGTAAAGGTGATTTTCAGCGCTAGGGGTGGTCACTCCTACAGCCAGACAAAAGCATATTGGGAGTTGCTGAAAGCACAGTCTGTTGGAGGATCGACATACTTAAACAAGCGCGAAATTGCGCACCAAGTTTTGAGATTCGGCTTGGTTGAATACGTGCCCCACTACAGTGTTGCAGGGCTTCAACTCGCGGATGTGGTGGCAAGCTCTGTTTATCAGGCTGCAGACGCACTTGGCCCGAAATGGTCGCTGGAGCCCGCAATGGCACTTGAGCCAAGGATGGGACGAGAAGCTGGCGTCATAGCCGACTATGGCCTTGTCTTGCAGCCGTCGCCACCTTGGAAAGCGAAGTTAACCGACGACCAGAAATTAGTTTTTAAACACTACGGCTATCGGTTCTAGGTGCGTGGGCCCCGGCCCCAAGTTGCTTCAGGTCTGACAGGCTGTCATCCATTTGGACAACCGTACCTGACGCCGCCAGAGCCGCTTGTCGCGCTCCAACATGGGGGTGTTCCGGCGTATCCCACGCCACGGACGATCACATATCTTGTAGAAACTGTCACCAGAAATGTGAAAGACAGCGATATCTAGTCATCTTTCCGCTCATCTTGTTTGGTTAACCATAGCAATTCACGCGCGTATGTGTTGATAGGGGCGCCGACCTAGATCAGGCCACGCGAAGTGATTGAGACGGTTCGAAGTCCAAGCGCAGGACGCAGATCCTGCCGTCCCGCTGGTCAAGGATCGGACCGGCACGGTAGACGTCGAAACCGGCGCGCCGCAGGACGCGCTCGAATGCTGGCTTCATCAAGCCGAGCAGCGTTCCGGCGCCCCTAGCGGCTGCATACCGGGTGCCCTCGCCGATCAAGTCGACGACTACGGCGTTTCTGGTCGGCACTGGGACGCGCGAGGAGATCGCAAGGCGTGAGGCCTCCCAAGCGAAGGGCGTTGCGATGACCTGGTCTAGCAGCCCTGTCGGCAAGTTCGGGATGCGCCCCAAGTGGGCGTCCAGGATCATGTAGGTGACGCCGCCCTGATCGTTGTCAGTCCGCATCAAACGCATGCACGCCTCGACACGGCCGCCGTCGAGCGCCGCCAGATGCACCGAGGCAGGCGTGTCGTAGGCATCGAACTCGCAACCGTCACGTTGAAACAGGTTCCAACCCATCGTCGAAATGAAGACTTCACGCCGGAGAGACAGGCACTGCCAATAGAGGTCGTGGTCGAGGTCAGGCGCCGTGATGTCGACAAGCGCGATGTCATAGGGGGAACGCGGGTTCATTGGCCGAAGCCCTCCCCCGGAACGATGCCATGCCATTTGTCGAGCGTGTAGAGCTGGACGACGCCCCGCCAGCAAGTCATCCCCATCGTCTCGCAGATCGCGCGTTTCCTCTGCGCAATGAGCGAATGGCTGACGCCAAGTTCGTTCGCGATGACCTTGTCGCTGTGCCCTTCCTCGGCGAGATCGAGGAGGTCGAGCTGCATGTCTGACAGGCGCCGGAGGCCAGCCGCAAGATCCCGCCGGTGATCGGCTTGCAGGCTTTCGAGCGCGACAGGCAGCGCACGGGCGTCAAGGTCGTGGTTCACGCCCCCGAAGATCCGGGTGGACCCGCCAAAGTGGCTGACCATTGCGACGTTGCTGTCCGCGCTATGCGCACGAGCTTCTTCGAACAAGGCACCGGCCATTTGAGCAGGGTCAAGGACAGTGGCCGCAGACCGGCCGAAGTTGGCTTGCCCGAATCCGATAACAGGGTCGACCAAGTGATAGCGCTCGCGGAAGTAGATATCCTCCCAGCCGCTCGAAAAGGTTGAATTAGCGTCCGTTTGTACGAATGCCGCGTGGCAGAAAGTGACATATCCGAAAGTATCGAATTGCACTTGTTCGGAGTTAGTTCGCATGTGAAATAAGCCCTTGCTGATGGATAATCATAGTGAAACATGAAAAACAATGATGGTCAATGATCCTACAACGGCCCCTGCGAGCTGCCTTCGGGCGCACCTAGAAGATCACATCGCGGGGCAATCCGGCGAGGCGTTGGCTAGGTCTTTGGAAACGCTGGCGAACTTCAGCGCTTCAGCAGATCGGGATACTTTCTTTCTAGAACAAGCCGAAGCTCTTCGAGATCGGCGTCCGGGATAACGTCCAGGAAACGGCGAATCGCGACACGCGGATCTCGGAGCGGGTTGTCCGTATCGAGATCCTCTGTCGCCGACAGGCCGAGGAGAGGAAGTACCTTCGAAAGGGTCTTCTCCGACAGGTAAGACGTTCTGCCGCTCGTGAACTGAGACAGGGTGTTCGGGCTTAGTCCGGCCGCTCGTGCGACCTTCGTTGCGTTCGTACCCTGCGCCGCCATGAGAATACGAAGGTTAACCCTGCGCCGTTCCCAGTCGATTTTGCCAGTCATGGTACGGTCTACCCCGTGGAAGCACGTTTACGGGTGAGTTTTCACATTTTCGCATGAAAAGCGCCACGTGCAATTTTGTGCAACTGGAAATGTGAAAACACTCCCTTCGTAGTTGATAATCACAAAGCACTGTGATTATCATGGTCGCACCATAACGGAGCAGGCCATGATGACCCATAACGACAAGCTGCTGGACCCGCAGGCCTTCGTGGTCTGGGTCCGGCGCGCGCTTGCGGATCTGCGGACCGCAAGCGCGCCCCGCCACAGGCCGAGCCACTTCCTTCTCGACGAGGACGTCCCCGGCTCGAAAAACCGTGTCGCGAACATGCTGGCGCAACCGGAGCTGATCCGCCTCGGTTACGCATCGCGTCTCGAAGACGAGATCCGCGCAGAAGCGAAACGTGCCGGAGTGGACCTCCTGCCCATGGTCGCGACCGGCTGGGAAAGGGCCGCATCATGAGCGGTGCGGAGATCGCCTTCTACTTGGTTTCCGGAGTTGTCTGGACGCTGGCGGCACTGGTCATCTTCGGCTGGATCTTCGTCGCGATCCTCGGTCTGGCGCACATCGCACGCGCCGCCCTCGATCCGAACTATCCCGGAGAGCGCAAATGACCCGGGCCGACATCGTCATCCGCGCGCATTCCATCGGCGCTGGTCTGACCGACCTTGAGCGGATCGCCCTTGGCGCAGCGCTGATCCAGACGGTCCTGCGCGCCGACAAGGGCGAGGCCGTGCTGGCCGCAGCCCGACACATCCACGAGCATGGCGAGGCTCTGCAGGATGCAGACTTTTCCGGTGTCGGGCGGTTGGACGCCCGGCTGATCACGAACACCTCGGGCGGGGCCGGAACGGGCACCACTCACGGAACCATCGAGCGCATGGTCCTGTCCGAGATCCCCGCCCCCCGGAGTGACGGGGCAACGCGGGGAGGCCCGGGCCGCTCTCCCTCCTCCTCCCTGAGAGCGGCCTGGGCACGTATCCGCGCGGCGAATGACGCGATCGAGGATGGCTGGTGGGGACATGTTTTGGCGGGGCTGTGCTTTGCCATCGTGGCTATCGGGCTGATGTTCCTTCCGCTGGTTCTGCCTGCCTTCGAAGGGGGTTTGAAATGACCGCGCGAGAGAGGTTGGACGAGGTCCGGCTGATGGTCCGGGCGTGGCGTGAGCGCCGGTTGCTTTGGGCCGATGCGGCTACGCGCCAGGATGGACCTGCCGAGCAGGACCACCGGCTCGTGATGCGCGCGCAGGAGGACATGATCCTGACCTACCTGGAGCAGATGGAGCAGAACGGCACGCTGGCGCTGGCCGTGCAGGCAATGCCGTCGGGGGTGACCAATGGCTGACCGTTTCATCGCGAAGGCGGATGACGGCTACGTCATCAAGGATCGGGGGACGGGCAAGGTCGTGTCCCGGCATGGGTCCATCGCCGCGGCGGCTGCAGTGCTGCGCGAAGCGGTGAAGCAGGAGACGCGCAAACAGCGCCCCTGCATCACCTGCGGCACCCTGTTCTGGTCGGAAGGGGCACACAACCGAATGTGCGACCCCTGCCGGACGAGGTCGCAGGAGGCGCCCTATCAGATCGGGCATCGGCGCGGCCGGATCGGGGCGCGCGTATGAACGCCGCATCAGCCATCAAGAGCGCCCGTTTGCAGCGTGTGCTGAAGGTTCTTTCGGACGGGAAGGAGCATTCGAGCCTCGATCTCGTGAGGCGGGCCAAGGCCATCGCCCCGGGCACTTGCGTGTCCGAGCTGCGCGAGAACGGCGCGCTGATCGAATGCACGCGCCGCAACGGGCCGAATGGCCCGGTCTGGTACTACAAAATGACGAAGGGACCGCGCCAAAATGGCTAAACGGTTGGAAGGCGTAACGCGGCTGAAGATCGCGGACATTGAAGTTTCGGGCCGACTGCGCCCTGCATCCGAGGCTGGCGTGGCCGCGCTGGTGACGTCCTATGCCGAAGTCGGCCCGCTGCACCCGGTGCATGTCCGAAAGATGCCGAAGCAGCGCTGGCGGCTGATGACGGGCCTGCACCGGCTGACCGCGCATCGCGAAATGGGCTGGGACGAGATCGACGTGGTGGCGTGGCAATGCAATGACGCCTACGCGACCATGATGGAGATCGACGACAACCTCGCGGGATCCGAACTGAGCATCCTCGACACCGCTGTCTTCCTCGCCGCCCGGAAAGAGACCTACGAGACACTTCACCCGGAGACAAAGGCGACGACCGGCGCCGACTTGGCGGCGAAACGCTGGGATGCGAGCGACAGCGTGTCGCTCGCATCGTTCACGGCGACAACGGCCGAGAAGATCGGGAAGTCGAAGCGACAGGTCGAGCGGCTTGTCCGTGCTGGCTTCGCGGTCAGAGGCCATGCCCACCAGCTCCGCAAGGCCCCCCGCCCGGTCTCTTTGGCCGACATGATGCAGATCGCGAAGATCGACGAAGTGACGGAGCGCTACTTCGTCATCGAGCAATTGGAGACCGGAGCGGCCCCTAGTGCCGCAGTCGCACGCAAGAAGTTCGGATCGCAGAATGGCAAGGAACGGGCGCCACTGGACGCAACCGACGCCGCCTTCAGCCGCCTCCTGGACGCATGGACGCGGGCACCGAAAGCGGCTCGGCGCCGCTTCATTGAAGAGCGCGGCGGCGAGGTGCAGCAACTCCTCGACGACATGACCGGCGTTTCCGATCTCGGAGACGCCGCATGACCGACACGCCCGCACAGGAATGGTGGAGCGCAGCAGAATTGGCGGCGGCTGATCTGCCGGATCTGCCACTTACCAAACAGGGCGTGAATGACCTCGCCAAGCGCTCGGGATGGGCCGTCCAGAAGGGTAAGGTCCGCCGACGCGCCGGTCGCGGCGGGGGGATCGAATACCATTACTCTCTTTTCCCGATACGGGCGCGCATCGCGCTCCTCGACCGCGAGCGCCATGCGCCCGAGCCTCCCGCACCGGCGCCTGAGAAGCCCGGCCGCGATGCCGCATGGTCCGCCTTCGACGCCCTGAAGGCCTCGGCCAAAGCGCGCGCAGCGGACCGTCTGCGCGCCTTGGACGATGTCGATGCACTGGAGATCTCCGGGCTGACGCGGACCGTTGCCGTGCGGACCGTGGCGGACAAGCTGAAGAAAAGCGAGAAGACACTCTGGAACTGGCTGAGCATGGTCGAGGGCATACCGCGCCACGACCGCTTGCCGTACCTGGCACCGCAGCCGGGCGGCGCGAAGGGCGACAAGACGCAGGTCTCCGAACGCTTCGTCGAGATCGTCAAGAGCTGTTGGCTGACGCAATCGGGGCCGGACATGACCGCCGCGCATGCGTGGGCGACTGACATTGCCAAGGCCGAGGGAGTGGCATCGGCTCCGCTCTGGAAGGTCCGAAGGATCATCGACGAGACCGTGCCGAAGCATGTCGTCATCTTTCTGCGCGAGGGCGTCCACGGCCTGCGCCGCTACTTCCCGCACCAGACCCGGTCGAAGACCAGCATGCGCGCGCTGGAAGCGGTCCAGGGCGACTATCACAAGTTCGACGTGTTCGTTGACTGGCCGGGCGAACAGAACCCGGTCCGGGCGCAGATGATCGCATTTTCCGACATCTACTCGGGCAAGTTCCTCGCTTGGCGGCTGAGCATCAGCGCCAACAGCCACACGGTGCAGCTTTGCTTCGGCGACCTTGTCCGGAAGTACGGGATCCCCGATCACATCCTCCTCGACAACGGTCGCGAGTTCGCCGCGAAGGCGATGACCGGCGGGGCACCGACCCGCTTCCGCTTCAAGATCAGGGACGACGACGTGCCGGGCCTGCTGACCCTTCTCGGCGTTCAGGTTCACTGGGCGCAGCCCGCATGGGGGCAGGCGAAGCCAATCGAGCGCGCCTTTCAGGACATGTGCGCCCGGGTCGCGAAACACCCCGCCTTTGTGGGGGCCTATACCGGCAACACCACCGACGCGAAGCCGGAGAACTACGGCGACCGGGCGATCCCTTTGGACGAGTTCACGGCCGTCCTGGAGCGCGAGATCGAGGCGCACAACGCGCGGCGCGGACGGCGGTCTGAAGTGGCAAATCAACGGTCCTTTAACGAGGTGTTTAACGAGAGTTACCGCACGGCGCAGCCGAAGATCGCCACCGAAGAGCAACAGCTCCTCTGGCTTCTCCGCGCCGAAGGTATCCGGGCCGACAGCCAGAATGGCGAGCTGTCGATCTACGGTTCGCGCTACTGGGCCGAATGGATGTATCGCATCGCGGGCCAGAAGGTCGTTGCACGCTTCGATCCGGACGATCTGCATGCGGGCCTTCGGGTCTACGACATTGACGGCGCCTTCCTCGGTGAAGCGCCGATCGTCGAGAAGGGCGACTTCCTCAACGTGGACGATGCCCGGACCCAGCAGCGCAAGCGCGCCGCGTTCGTCAAGGCAACCCGGGCAGAGGCGAAGGCGCACAAGGCGCTGACCGACGCCGAGATCGCGGCACGGCTGCGCGCCGCTGGCAAGGACGTGTCCGGCGACAACCTGCCCGAGGCCGACGTGGTCCGGCTACCGCCCCGCCATCCGAAGGCGCCACGCTCCGTCCCCCGCGTCCAATTCGAGGCCGAGCGCGAGCAGGAAGCCCGGTTCGCCGCGACCGTCACGAAACTGGAGGCGCGCTCCAAAGCGCAGCCGGATCTCGACGATCCAGAAACCAGATACCGCCGCGCCTGCGAACTGGAAGCGCTGCAGGACGGCGACAATCCACTGACGACCGAGCAGTCCGACTGGCTCGGCGAGTACCAGCAATCGAGCGAATACCGTGCCTTTTCCCGGATGAACCGGGCACTTGGCCGGGACAACGAGAAGTGAGGAAAAGAGCATGAACTCCCCATCTATCGCCCCCCTGCGCAACGTCGCGGCCCTTATGGGGCACACCGAGAGGCTTATCACACGGACGCGCGGCCTTCCGGGACTTGGCGTGTTCCATGGGAAGTCCGGCTCCGGCAAATCGACCGCGGTGATTGTCGTTGCCAACGAGTTTCAGGCGCACGTCGTGCAGATGAAACAGGCTTGGACCAAGGCGTATCTGGTCGAGAAAGTCGCCGAGGAAATGGGCGCCACGCCCCGCAAGAAAACGACGCCTTACTACATCGACGCGATTGCCGAACACTTGGCTATCACCGACCGGCCGCTGATCATCGACGATGCCCAGTACATGCTTCGCGGCAACATGATTGAGCTGGTCCGCGACATCTACGAGAGCAGCCTCGCGCCGATCGTTCTCGTGGGCGAAGCCAACCTGCCCCACGGCCTGACGAAGTGGGAAAACATCCACAACCGCGTCCTCGACTGGCAAGAGACGGTCGACTGCAATCTGGCGGATGCGTCCAAACTGGCGGATATCTACTGCCCCGGTGTGGATATCGCACCGGACCTGATGCAGGCAATCGTGGACGCGTCGAGCGGCGCGATCCGACGCGTGGCGACCAACCTCGACAAGGTCAAGGAACTCGCCCGGCGCAGCGGCAAGAAGAAGGCCGACCTGGCCCTTTGGGGCGACCAGCCATTTTTCACCGGAGCGCCGCCCGTCACGCGCAAGCCGGAGGTCTACCCCGGCGCAAGCGCGGCACTTGCTCGTAAGGCAGCGCGCGGATGAACGGGGAAATCAGCGACGGTCGGCGCACTGCAGAAGCCCGCCGCACGAAGGCATTCGAGCGAGTCCGGACGATGGACGAGTTTCGTCTCGTCGACCTCGAAACCGAGTTGAAAGTGCCGCACGGCACAGCCCAGCGCTACCTGACGCAATGGCAGCGTGAGGGCTTGGTCGACTACGTCCGCAAGGAAGGTCAGGTCCGGTTCTACATCTCCGCAGAACGGCGACAGCAGTTGATCGAAGCGTCGGCGAAGGTGGCGCCCAATGCAGCCGGAACGCCCGAGGGCAACATGTGGCGCGCCATGCGGATCCTACGGCACTTCACGCCTCTGGACATTGCGGCGCACTCCAACGCCGGGGGCGTGCAAGTGTCCGTCGACAAGGCGCGCTCCTACTGCCGGACCTTGTTGGAGGGAGGTTATCTCCGGATACGCGACCAGCCCATTCGCGGCCGTCGTGAAGCCCTGTTTCAGCTCGTGCGCAACACGGGACCGGAGGCGCCTGTTACGCGCAGGGTCACAGTTCTGGAGGACAGCAACATCGGCGAGATCAGCGTCGTCGGACGGAAGGATGCCCCATGAGCGCCGTCGATAAGTCGAAGGCGGCGTGGGGGGCCGACCTGCCGGAGTGGGTGCTGGCGCTGGCGGAAGAGTGTGACCGGACCAGCCAAAACAAGACCGCCACGCGCATTGGTCGCTCCCCCTCTCTCGTCTCGTTTGTGCTGGCGAAAAAATACACGGGCGATCTTCGCGCCGTCGAGGATCTCGTCCGCGCTCTGCTGATGTCCGATTCGGTGGTCTGCCCGTGCTTGGGCGAGATCAAAAGGCAGGAATGCCGCACTTGGCGCGCCGCCGCCCGCGACTTCCGCAACGTGAACACCCTGTATGTCCAGATGTTTCGGGCCTGCAACCGCTGCCCGATCTTCAAAGAAGAGGAGAGCAAGTCTTGACCCATTCCCCGTCCGATCCCGGTGACGGACACCTGACGGAAGGCCGCATGCTCGCGCTGTCGGCCAGCGCCGCCGCCAAGGTGGCGCGCCAAGGCACACGCGGCGCGACCCTTGTCACCCTCGACGAGATCGACGCCCTCGTCTGCCTCGCGGCCTGCACCGGCCTGATCGCAACATCCTCACCAGAAGGCCGCGAAGGCGGCGCCATGATCGAAGGAAAGATCGCATGACACAACACGCCAAATCCGGCGTCTTCGACGTCAACGGCGAGCCGCATATGCGGAACGCCCAAGGCCACCTGATCCCGAAGAAGAACGTCCGGGCACAGGACGAGCTGCAGGACGAACTTGTCCGCAAGATGATCGGTTTTGCCGAAGACCTCAGCGACCAGGTCGCGCGCTTCAAGGGGCATTGCTTCGAGGATGTGAACGACTTCCTCGGCCTCCTGTCGGACGAGTACGGCGAGACGCGCGGCGGTGCCAAGGGCAACATGACCTTCACCAGCTTTGACGGCACCTTGAAGGTGACGGTGCAAGTCGCTGAACACTTCGACTACGGCCCCGAGCTTCAGATCGCAAAAGGTCTCGTCGATGAGTGCCTCACGGAGTGGTCTGCGTCGGCCCGGCCGGAGCTTCGAACGATTGTTGAGCGGGCGTTTAACACCGACAAGGAAGGCAAGATCAACCGGGCCGAGCTGCTGTCTCTGAAGAAGCTGGAAATCGACGATGACCGCTGGAAGCGCGCGATGCGGGCGATCACCGACGCCGAGCGCGCCATCGGCTCCAAGACCTACATGCGGTTCTACAAGCGGCCGCACGGTCAGGCCGACTGGACCTCGATCACCATCGACATGGCGAAGGCCGAAGCCAAGGCAAAACCCGAGACCGTGGAGCAGCGCGGGTGATGCTAATTCGACAACTCCCTGACGACCCGGCCGAACGTGGCGCCGACCGTTTGGCTGGGGTCTTCTCCGCAAGCGCGGGCAAAAGCCGTCACGATGGCGGACTGTGTCAGGGGGCCGCTCGCGGCCCCCTGAAGCATGGCGTCGAAATACATCACCGCCAGCGGATCCATGATGCCGGGATCGTCACGCGATACCAGGTACGCCCGGCAACCGGCGTCGTAAAAGCTGCCGCGTTCGAAGGCGGTGGCGCTGCTGGCGCAAGCGGCAATTGCGAGCGCGATGACAATCCGGGGCATGTCGGTCTCCTGTTGAATGAACGCACCTTCGCCCCTGCGCTGTCGCCGGTCAACGGAGGGAGGATCCGGGCATGAGTACCGATCTGATCCGGAAGATCCACGTCGGCTGTCGTCAGCTCGGCGTGGACGCGGACACCCGGCACGATCTGCAGCTCCGCCTTGTCGGCAAGGCAAGCCTGAAGGACATGACCGATGCCGAGCAACAGACCATCCTCGACGCGCTGAAGGAGCGGGGTTTCCGGCCGACCAGATCCGGCAAGAACAGGCTCGCCCCGCGTGGCGACCTGCGCCTCGTGCATGTCCTTTGGGCGGCACTTGGCAACGCGGGCGCCCTGACCGATCCGACCCGGAAAGGTCTCAACGCCTTCATCCGGTCCCGCTTCTCGAAGCCATGGGGGTTCGAGCTGGCGGACATCGACCAGCTCCGCGAGGCGGACAAGATCGAGGACGTTTTGTCGGCGCTGAAGGCATGGGTCGGGCGCGAAGTGCCGGACTTCGACTGGGGGAGGATCCGTCGATGACCGGTCCCCGCGTCGGTGTTTCCGACTTTGCGCTCCTGCAGTTCCTTGAAGTCGAACACGGGATCCCCGTCGAGTGGCTGCGCGCCTCGATCCGCGCCCGTCTTCACGGGATCGAGGCGGTCCCGGAGGGCATGGCGCAAGTGACGGCAGGCAACCTGCGCCTGCATGTCTCCGGCGGCACGATCTGCGGCGTCTCGCGCCGCCTGCCCCCTACCGGCGAAGGGGACGAGACGTGAAGGTCTGGCCCCCGCATCCCGCGCACTTGGACCCCTACATCGAGGAGCTGGGTCACGACCTCGCCGTCCGCTTCTTCGAGGAGCTGGGCGGCGTCTCGCTCTACTGGACCCAAACGCCGAAAGGCCGCAGCCGAGCTGAAGCGCTGATTGGCGCGGACCGTCTGGCAGCACTCTCCGAACGACTGGAACATCAGCGCGGCCGGGTGCCTCGGCCCGCTCATTGGCTGGCGCACGTCTATCGCGCGCGGGGATACTCGATCGCCGAAATGTGCCCCAAGCTGGGCCGCACGGACACTGCAGTTGCCCGGCTCCTCGCCAGCCCTCTCCCCCAGCGCCGCCTGCCTTCCGCTCCGATCTCCGATGGTCAGGACGACGACGACCAGATGCAGTTCCGCTTCTAGAACACATCCGTGGGCGCGTTTTGCCTGAACGCGCCGCGCTAGATTGGCCCCGCCAGACGGAGCCAATGCCATGACTTCCCCCCGACAGCTTGCCCATGAAATCGTCGACCGCGAAGGCGGTTTCGTGAACGATCCGGACGATCCGGGCGGCGCGACGAAGTACGGCGTGACGATCCACACCCTGCGGAATATCCCTTGGGGCGATCTCGATGGCGACGGCGATATCGACGTGATGGACGTCCGTGCACTGACCAAGGAACACGCGGTCGAGATCTTCATGCAGCGCTACTTCCACGGCCCGCGCATCGACGAGCTGCCGGAGGTGCTTCACGACACCGTCTTTGACATGCAGGTGAACGCGGGCGCGAACGCCGTCCGGATCCTGCAGCGCCTCTTCATCGAGATGGAGATCATGGTGATCGTCGACGGCGCTATCGGCCCGCAGACGATCCGTGCCGCGCGCGTGGCCCAGCAAAGCGCGCCGGGCTTCCTGCGTGACGCCTACGGCATCGCCCGGCGCGACTATTACTTCCGGCTGGCTGACCAGCGGCCGAGCCTCCGGAAGTACGCCCGGACCCGGGCCGGGCGCAAAGGCGGCTGGATCAAGCGCGCCGAGGAGTTCATGTCGCCGAATTACCACCTGACGGACGGCGAGTTTCAGGAGCGGGTGGCGAAATGGGGATGATCCAGCAGCTCGCCGCCATCCTGTTCGGCGGCAACCGCAACGCGGTCAAGGAACTGGCCGAGGTCTTCCGCGTCAATGCCGAAGCCTCGGCCGAGCGCGGTCATGCCCTCGACACGGCCGCGCTGAGCCAGTTCGCGGCCGAGTTCGTCGCGCGGAACCAACGCACCTGGTGGGACAGTCTCGTCGATGGCCTGAACCGGCTGCCGCGTCCGGCCTTCACGTGTGGCGTGTTCGCCGTGCTGATCTGGACGGTCCGGGATCCGGTCTTCATGTCCGAGGTGTTCACCGCCTGGGCGATCATTCCGACCCCGGTCTGGGCGCTGATCACGGTCATCGTCACCTTCTTCTTCGGCGGTCGTGCCCAAGTCAAAGACTTCGACTTCCAGCGCGACGTGGCGGGCCTGATGGCCCGGACGCAAGCCGTGATGGCCCAGCGAGACCAGCCGCTTCCAGCCGACGACACCGCGCCCCCAGCCACGACCAATCAAGCGCTCCTCGACTGGCGCGCCCAGACCCATTGAGGAGGCCCCATTGCTTATCGATCTTGCGACCCTGAAGGAGTGGCTGTCGGTCATCGCGATCCTGCTGTCGATCGGCACCGCAATCGGCACGTGGTTCGTCACGCGCCGGAAAGGCGTCGACGCCCGGATCGACGCGGTCGAAACCCGCCTCGACGAACGCACCGACGCCAACCGTGAACGCATCGACGGGTCGGAAAGGCGCCAAGATCGCATGGATACGCGCCTTGTGCATCTTGAACAGACCGTCTCGGACATGCCGTCCCGCGAGGACATCCACAAGGTCGAGCTGCAACTGTCCGGAATGACCGGGTCGCTGAGCCGGATCGAGGCGGTCATGGCGGGCAACAACGAGATCATGAAGCGGCTGGAAACCATCGTTTCCCGCCACGAAGACCACCTTTTGAACGGCAGGAGATGAGCCTGTGAGCTACGCCGACGAACTGCGGGAACACGCGCGCATCGCGATCCTGCGCATGCTGGAGGACGCCCCGCGCTACACCTCCAACGTCTCGATCATGACCGATCTCCTGCCCCAGTTCGGGATCAGCTACTCGCGCGACCAGGTCGTCGGTGAACTGGCATGGCTGAAGGAGCAAGGCATGCTGACGACCGAAACGCTGCCGGGCGGCTTCATCGTCGCGACGGCCACCACGCGGGGCTGCGAAGTCGCCCAGGGCATCGCCGTCTATCCCGGGATCCAACGCCCGCGTCCGGCCAACTGACATGCCTGCGGTCCGCAAGATCGACCTCATGCCGCCCGAGCTGCGGCGGTGGCTGAAGGAGGAGCTGGAGCGCCGTGGTTTCGGCGACATCGTCGAGATCACCGAGGCGCTGAACTTCCGCCTTCAGGAAGAGGGGCTGGAGCTGTCGATCGGCAAGTCCGCGATCGGCGACTATTCAAAGGCCCTTAAAGACCAACGCGAAGCCTTTGCGATCGCCGATGCGCTGCTGTCGGACATGGACATCGAGGCCGAGGGCGATCTGCACCGGACCCTGATGCAGATGATTGCGACCAGCGCCGTGCAGATGATCCAGCACGTCCGGAACGACGACAAGCATCTCGACGCGAAGGAACTGATGTCGCTTGGCCGGATGCTGAAAGACCTGATGGCCAGTTCCGGGATGCGTGAGAAGCTGCTCGACGACGAGCGCAAGCGTGTGGCGCGCGAGGCGCGCGAAGCCGCTCTGGACGAGGCGCAGCAGGAGATGGAGGCGATTGCCAGCGAAGCAGGACTGTCGGACGCGGCCGTGACAACGCTCCGCCAGAAGTTCCTCGGGCTGCGCACATGAGAACGGACGACCAGATCTCCGCCATCGTCCTGGTCGGTGACATGAACTGGCGGCGCGGGCCGAAATGGCGCGCGGCACTGGCCTGGGCATTCGGGCGCCGCGAGCTGATCACCACGGCGCTCGGCGACGTCCTCGATGTCCGTTGGTTCCAGGACGAACCCTTCCTTCTGAACATCACCGAGATCGAGGACCTCCGAACATGACCCCCTTGCGCGCCGTTCACTATCCCGAAAACGCTCGTCTCCGTCAGGACAGGATACCCGGCTCGATCTGGTTCGCGCCGTGCGGCGAAGGCGAGGCGTCGATGCTCTGGTTCGTCTGCCCCTGCGGCTGCGGCACGCTCCGCAACATCTCCATCGGGCACCGGCACAAACCGAAAATGCGCGGCCCGTCCTGGTACTGGAACGGCAGCGCGACCGAGGCGACCCTCGATCCCTCCGTGAATGCCGCCCCGGCGGGCGACTGCAACGGCTGGCACGGCTGGCTCCGCGACGGCTACTGGGAGGCCTGCTGATGCTGTTTCTGGCTCCCCTCGTGGCGCTCATGATGCGGCGTCCGCCCAAGGCAAGAACCGCTCCGGCCGTCAAGGAAGCGGACGCGGTCAAGACCGCCGCGCGGCGGGCGCAGAAGAAGGCACGCCGCATCACCCGGAAAGGTCGCCGCTGATGCCCCGCGTAAGTGTTCGCAACGCCTTGGCGGAGAAGGAAGAGAGGGACGGCGATACCTGCCGGACTTGCCGTGCGCCCGCAGAAGAGGGTTTCGAACCGCACTGCCGCAACTGTTCCCTCTACTGGCGCGACTGCGCCGAAGGGGTGTTCGATGATCGGGAGGCTTCGTGATGGCAACCCCGGCGGAAGTGGCAAACGACATGGCTGCGCACGAACGCTACTGGGACGGACGCGACAGGGAAGTCGCCAGTACGTGCCGCCAAGCCGCGAACCTGATCCGCGCCTTCCTCAATGGCGATCGCGTGGACGGCCGGAGCTACCACGGCTTGCATAAGCGGCTCCTCAGACTGGATCTGCGAGAAAACGTCCAAGGCTATCCGAACTTCCAGCGGGCGCGGCTGACGCTCGAAGAGCTGAAACGAAGGGCCAACGGCGCATGAATACCACCGTTCTCTCCCGCGACCCGGGCAAGCTGCCCGAGATCCTGCCGACCGGCGCGGACATTCCCGCAGACCTCGACCCGCTGGCCGAAGGCGTCCTGATGGAGCATCAGAAGACGTGGCTGGAAGACACCTCGGCGCTGAAGGTCTGCGAGAAGGGTCGCCGGACCGGGATCACGTTCGCGGAATCCCTGGACCATACGCTGATCGCCGCAGCCAAGCGGTCGGCCGGCGGCGGGAATTGCTTCTACATCGGCGACACGAAGGACAAGGGCCGGGAGTTCATCGGCTACGTGGCGCACTTCGCCAAGATCGTCGCGGGCGAGCTGCTGGCCGTCGAGGAATTTCTCTTCGAGGATCAGCAGGAAGACGGCTCTTCAAAGTTCATCACGGCATATCGGGTGCGCTTTGCCAGCGGGTTCCGGGTGGAAGCGCTCAGCTCGAACCCGGCCAACATTCGCGGTCTGCAGGGCACGGTCGCGATCGACGAAGCCGCCTTCCACCGGGACGTCCGCCAGGTGATCGACGCGGTCAACGCGATGCTGATCTGGGGCGGCAAAGTCCGCATCATCTCGACGCACAACGGGCACCTGAACGCGTTCAACGAGCTGATCCGCGAAGCCCGCGCAGGCAAGAGCGGCTGGAAGGTCCACAAGTACACCTTCGGCGATGCCGTCAGGAACGGCCTCTTCAAGCGCGTCTGCCTGATGAGGGGGCAGGAGTGGACGCAGCAAGCGCAGGACGCGTGGGAGGCGGAAATCCGCGGCTCCTACGGCGCCCGCACCGCCGCCATGGAGCAGGAGCTGGACGCCATCCCTTCGGAGATGGCGGGCGCCGCACTGACACGGGTGCAGATCGAGAACGCGATGCGGCCGGGGATCCCCTTTGTGCCGCTGCATAAGCCGGACGCCTTCAAGAACCTGCCTGCAGAGGCGCGGACGAAAGAGATCCAAGACTGGTGCCGCCAGCACCTCGATCCGGTCCTGAAGGCGCTGGATCCCGACCGGCAGCACGTCCTGGGCGAGGACTTCGCGCGCAGCGGAGACGCAACGGACATCGTCATCGTCGAGATCGGCGTCGACCTTCGACGCCGCTGGAAGCTGGTCGTCGAGCTGCGCAACATCCCCTTCGCACAGCAGCGCGAAATCTTCTTCCACGTCGGCGATGCGTTGCCCCGTTTCATGAAGGGCGCCGTGGACCGGACGGGCAACGGCGCATACCTCGCCGAGGAGGCTGCGATGCGCTACGGCGACCGCATCGTCGAGGTCGCCTTCAGCCGCGCCTGGTACGAGACCGAGATGCCGCCCTACATCGAGGCAATCAGCGACGGCACCGTCGTGCTGCCCAGCCACGACGACGTCCTGCGCGACCATCAGGCGCTTCAGCATGTCGAAGGCATCATCCGCGTGCCGCGGGACTTCCGCTTCAAGGGGAGTGACGGTCTGGACCGGCACGGCGACACGGCCGTGGCCGGAGCACTGGCATGGTTCGCGTCACGGCAGGAGTTCCGCGAGTACGACTATGTAAGCGCCACGCAACCGCTGCACAGCCTCGAAGACCCGGACGGCGACGACGAGGAGCGGGACTGGTGGCGTCCACCTATCGGGGTCAGCCGGTTCGGCTGGCACTGACCGAGGCCATGGGGCCGGAAGCCAAGCGAGCTTCCGACGTGGGGTGCCTACCAAGCAATAACCCCCACCGACCGAGACGGGAATCACGGCCGCCCGGCACCGAGAGTGTCGCGGGCGGCTTCAAAGGTACAGACTCAATGACCAGCCAGACCGGCGCCAACTATGCTAAACCCATCGCTCCCTATCTCGGGGGGAAGCGCAACCTCGCGAAGAGGATCTGCGCGATCATCGACGGCCACGACCACGTGACCTACGCCGAACCGTTCGTCGGCATGGGCGGGATCTTCCTTCGACGTCGCCGCGCGGCCCGATCGGAGTTCATCAACGACTGGAACAAGGAGGTCTACAACCTGTTCCGGATCCTGCAGGAGCATTACGTCGCCTTCCTCGACATGCTGCGTTTCCAGATCACGTCGCAGGCGAACTTCAACCGCCTGTGCGACGTCGATCCGGACACGTTGACCGACCTGCAGCGCGCGGCACGGTTCCTCTACCTGCAGCGCACGGGCTTTGGCGGGAAGGTATCAGGAAGGAGCTTCGGTCTTGCCACCGACCGTCCCAGCCGCCTCAACCTGACCACACTGGAGCCGGATCTCGAAGCTCTGCATGAGCGGCTAGCGGGCGTGACCGTGACAAGCCTCGACTTCGAAGCCTTCATCGCCCGGATCGACCGCAAGTCGGTCTTCTTCTACCTCGACCCGCCCTACTGGGGCGGGGAGACAGACTACGGTAAGGGTGCCTTCTCGCGGGACCGTTTCGCCGACATGGCGCAAACACTGCGCGGCATTAAGGGCGCCTTCCTGCTGTCGATCAACGATGTGCCGGAAATCCGCGAGCTGTTCGACTGGGCGCACATCGCGCCGGTCTCTACGACCTACTCGGTCGCAAAAGGCGCGGCACAACCCGGCCGGGCCGAACTGCTGATCGGCAACTTCGACTTCCAGACATGAGGAGCCAAGAATGAGCCTGCTCGATCAATACGGTCGGCCGGTCAAGAAGGCCGAGCTGACGCAGGAGGTGGCGGCTCCGACCATCTCCGGCGTCCGCTCGCCGATGACGGGCTATCCCGGTGACGGTCTGAACCCGATCCGGCTGGCGAACATCCTGCGCGAGGCAGATGCTGGCGACCCGCTGCGCTTCCTGGAACTGGCCGAGGTGATCGAGGAGCGGGATCCGCATTACCTCGGCGTCCTGGGCACGCGCCGCCGGTCGGTCAGCCAGCTCGAAATAACCGTGAAGGACGGCGGTGACGACCCGGTCGACAAGGATGCCGCTCAGTTGATCCGCGACTGGCTCGATCGTGGCGAGCTGGTCGACGAGCTGTTTCATATCCTCGACGCGATCGGGAAAGGCTTCAGCCAGACCGAAATCATCTGGGATCACTCCGAAGGGCAATGGGAAGTGCAGCGGCTGGAGCTGCGCGACCCGCGCTTCTTCACGTTCGACCGCGTCGATCTGACCACACCCCTGCTGATCGGCGAGAACGGCCAGCCGGAGGAGCTGCCACCCTACAAGTTCATCTCGGCGCGCATCGCCGCGAAGTCGGGGATCCCGGCCCGGTCCGGTCTCGCCCGCGTCGTGACGTGGCCCTACCTCTTCAAGCGCTTCACAGAACGGGACTGGGCGATCTTCACGCAGACCTATGGGCAGCCGCTTCGCCTGGGCAAGTACGGACCCGGTTCGACCGAAGACGACCGGAAAACCCTGATGCGCGCGGTGGCTAACATCGCTGGCGACTGCGCGGCGATGATCCCGGAAAGCATGGTCATCGAGTTCGTGCAGACCGGGAACATCTCAGGCTCGCTGGATCTCTACGAGCGCCGGGCGGACTGGTACGACCGGCAAGTCTCGAAGGCCGTTCTCGGCCAGACGGCGACGACCGACTCCGAAGTCGGCGGTCTGGGATCTGGCAAAGAGCATCGCGCCGTCCAGGAGGACATCGAGCGGGCCGACGCCATCGCCCTTGCCGCGATCCTGACCCGAGACCTGGTCCGCCCGATCGTCGATCTGAACTTCGGGCCGCGCAAGCGGTATCCGAAACTCGTGATCGCCCGGCCGGAAGCCGAAGACCTGTCCGCCTGGACCACGGCAGTCACCCCATGGGTCGATCGCGGTCTGGCGATCGACGAAGAGGACGTCCGCGAGAAGTTCGGGCTGCGCGCCCCTGCCAAAGACGCAAAAATCCTCGGAAAGGCCGGTGCGCCGCAATCCGGCGACGAGGAAACGGCCCGCAAAGCGCCGGAGAGCGCCGTTAAAGGGCCATTTAACGGCCTTCCCGACCCGGCGCCGGGGGCTGACGCGCTGAGCGCCCTTCCCGCCTCACAGCGCGCCACTGACGCATTGCCGCCCGTCGAGGATCGTCTGGCGCGCGAAGCCGCCCCCGAAATGGAGGTGCTGCTGATCCGGATCGAGGAAATGCTGGCGCAAGCTGACACCCTCGACGAAGCCCGCGCGATGCTGCTCGCCGCCTATCCGGAGTTGCCGGTCAAGGATCTCGCCGGGATCTTTGCCGCCGCCTTCGCCGCGACCGAGCTGGGCGGCCGGTCTGCGGTCATGGCCGAAAGCGCGACCGAGTGATGGCGGGCTGCATCGTTCAAATCTGGTTCGATCCAGACACCGAAAGCCCCGCCGGGAGCGACCGCTTTGTCGTCACAGAGACGGAGCAGGAGACCTGATGGCCGACAGCGTCACAGCCACTTTCCGCCGCCCGTTCGCGGAGCAGACCGCAGCGTGGCGCCTGCGCCTGGGCAACCTGTTGCCGTCCCGAGCGTGGGACGACGTGTGGAAGGAAAGCCATGATCGCGGCTTCATGGTCGCCGGTGCGATGAAGGCCGACCTGCTGGCGCGATTGGCCGAAGCTGTCGGCAAGTCGATCGAGGACGGCCGCAGCCTCGAAGAGTTCCGCCGCGACTTCCGCCAGATCGTCACCGACACGGGCTGGCACGGCTGGACCGGCGAAGAGACGAAGGCGGGGCGCGCCTGGCGAACGCGCGTCATCTACCAAACCAACCTCCTCAGCACCTACGCCGCCGGTCGCTATGCGCAGCTTCGAGCGGCGGGCTTTCCGCTTTGGGTCTATCGGCACGGCGGCTCGCTCGATCCTCGCGAGCAGCACTTGTCCTGGGACGGCCTGATCCTGCCCTCTGACCATCCGTTCTGGCTGACGCATTTCCCGCCGAACGGCTGGGGGTGCAGTTGCTACGTCGTCGGCGCCAGATCGGAGCGCGGAGCTGTCCGCCTCGGCGGCGATCCGTCGAAGCGTCTTCCCGACGGCTGGGATCTCGTCGATGCGCGGACCGGAGAGCTGGACGGGATCGGCAGGGGCTGGGGCTACGCGCCCGGCCGCACGGTTGCGGACGCCATCACCTCGATCGTCGCGACCAAGCGGGACACCCTGCCACCCGAGATTTGGGAAGACCTCGCAGAAAACCTGAACGAGCTATTCGGCGAGACGGAGGCCTGACCACGATGATCCAGATCGACCTTACGACCAGGGCCATGACGGAGGCGTTCGTGGAAGCGGCTGGCGCCATCGGGGACTTGACGCCCCTGATGGCGGATCTCGGCGAGTACCTGGTCGAAAGCACAAAGCAACGCTTCGCAACGTCGACCGCCCCGGACGGTTCAACCTGGGCACCGCGCAGCCAGACGACGCTCGACGCCTACGCACGACGGAAAGACCGGCCCAAGGGTGGCCCGCTGGTCGGCGTCACCCGCGCGCTGTCCACCACAATCGCCTATGAACACGCCGCCGATCACGTCGACTGGGGGTCGAACATGATCTATGCGGCCGTGATGCAGTTCGGCGCGGCGCAGGGCGAGTTCGGCGCACGGATCGGGAAAGACAAGAACGGTCGGGACTATTTCATGACCATACCGTGGGGCGACATTCCCGCCCGGCCGTATCTCGGAGTTTCAACGGACGACGAGACCGCGATCATCGACATCGTCGAGGAATACCTGGGCGACAGTCTCCGCTGAGCGGTACACATCCGTGAGGGTGATAACGCCCGTTTAAACGGGGCATTCATGCCCCATGAACACGTCCCTTGTCACCTCGCCCCTTGCGGCAATCGAACTGACCGAAGCCGGTCAGGGCGCGCCCGAGTGGATCCACATCCTGCCTCCGGCCGGTCAGCCGTTCCGCTCGATCGACGGTCGCGGACCGTGGCACTACGACGACCCCGACGAGCTGATCCGCGCGAGCTTCGCAGCCGAAGGGCCGCGTCTCTTCGTGGACATCAACCACGCGACGACGCGCGTAGGCCCGTTTGGTGGCGAGGCGCCGTCCTACGGCGAAATCACCGAAATGCAGTCGCGCGAAACCGGCATCTGGGCGCGCGTCGAATGGAGCCGGAAGGGCGCCGAGCTGATGGCGGATCGCGCCTATCGTGGCGTCTCGCCGGTCATCCTGTCGAACAAGAAGACCGGCAAGCTGAGCCGCGTCTGGCACGTCTCCCTGACCAATACCCCCGCACTGGGCGGGGCTATCACTTCCCTTTCCAAGGAGGATCCGGAAATGAACCTGTCCGCAATTGCCAAGGCGCTCGGCCTTGGCGAGGACGCGACCGAGGAAGAGATCCTCGCTGCGATCCGCGACATGAAGGCGACGGCCACCACCGACGACCTGTCCGTTCTCGTGACGGCGCTTGGCGCCAACGAGGACGCCACCGTCTCGGAGCTGGCGGTACTGGCCCGTTCCCTCGTTTCGAACGCCAAGAGCGGCGACCGTGTCGAGGAACTTTCGGAGCAGCTCGCCGAGATGAAGGCCGAGGCCTTCGTCGAAGCGCAGCTCGCGGCTGGCGTCGGCATCAAGGCCGACTTCCGCGACGAGTTGATCGCTCTTCACAAGGAAGACCCGGCACGCGCCGCCCGCGTCTGCGCCCAGCTTCCCAAGCTCGGCCGCATCAAGCCGACCACGCCCGGCCCGCAGGAGCAGATCTCCGAACTGACGGTGGATCAGCGCCAGATCGCGGATCAGCTCGGGATCGCTCACGACAAGTACTTGGCGAGCCTTCAGGCCGACGCCAAAGCGCAGGAGGCCTGACCCATGCCCGCACTGACCAGTGACCGCAACACGCCCCGCGTAGAAGGTGACATCAGACGTGGGGCCGTGGCTGCGGCGACCCTGATCTACGCAGGTGCCATCGTCATGCGTAACGCCTCTGGCTACCTGGTGAAGGGGCAGACTGCCACCGGCCTTGTCGGCGTCGGCCGCGCTGAAGAGCGCGTCGACAATTCGGCCGGTTCCGCAGGCGACCTGACCTGCGACTACCGGAAGGGAATCTTCCGCTTCGCCAACAGCGCCGCAGCGGACGAGATCACCATCGCCGACATTGGCAACCCCGCCTACGCCGTCGACGACCAGACGGTCGCCAAAACCGATGGCACGTCCACGCGCTCGATCGCCGGGATCGTCGACGATGTCGACGCGAACGGCGTCTGGGTTCGCTTCGACGAAGCCCTCGCAAACGCATCCTGAAGGAGCACCTGACATGCTGGTGAATGCCGCAAACCTAAACGACCTGCGCGTCGGTTTCTCGAATGCCTTCTCGGCGGGTCTGGACGCCGCTCCTTCCCAGTGGAAGCGTGTCGCGACGGAAGTCCGCAGCACGCAGAAGGAACAGAAGTACGGCTGGCTCGGCAAGATGCCGAACGTCCGCGAATGGATCGGCGCCCGCCTGGTTCAGAACCTCGAGCAGCACGACTACGCCATCAAGGAGAAGAAGCTGGAGCTGACGATCGGCGTCGACAAGGACGACGTCGAGACCGACAACCTCGGCATCTACGGCCCCATGTTCACCGAGATGGGGCGCTCCTCGGGCGCCTACCCGGACACGCTGATCTTCTCGCTCTTGAAGGCCGGTTTCACGACCGAGTGCTACGACGGGCAGAACTTCTTCGACACGGACCATCCCGTGAAGGATGAGGACGGCAACGACACGACGGTGGCGAACACCGATGGCGGCGCCGGAACCGGCTGGTATCTGCTCGACACCTCGCGCGCCCTGAAACCCCTGATCCTGCAGAAGCGGAAAGACTTCAAGTTCGTCGCGAAGGACAAGGTGACCGACGACAACGTCTTCGACATGAACGAGTTCGTCTACGGCACGGACGCGCGCATGAACGCGGGCTTCGGGTTCTGGCAGCAGGCATGGGGATCCCGGCAGACCCTCAATGCGGCCAACTATGCCATCGCTCGCGCGGCGATCTCCGGCATGAAGGGGGACTACGGTCGTCCGCTCGGCCAGATCCCGAACCTCCTCGTCGTGCCGCCGAGCCTCGAAAGCGCTGGCCGCAAGATCGTCAACAGCGAGAACGCTGCGGGCGGCGAAACGAACGAGTGGAAGGGGACGGCCGAGCTGCTCGTCGTGCCGTGGCTGGCATGACCCGCGCGGAGCTGGAGAAGCGCGCGACCGAACTGGAAATCCCGTTCGGGCCCCGCTGGAAGGACGAGACCTTGGCCGACAAGATCGCCGCCGCAGAAGCCGATCTGCGGAAGGCCGAGGACGCCGGGTCGGCCGCTGCCGGGCCGGAGGGCAGCGTGCCGGCACCCGAGGCGGAAGAGCGGCAGGCCACCGATGCACAGATCGGCGCCACCACGGAAGCGGGTGAACACACAGCTTCGACCGTGGCGGCTGAAGCCGGGGAGATCGAGGTCGGGAACCAAGCCGATCCCGACCTCGATCTCCCCGAACCCGGAGCCGAGGGCGGCCTGGTCATCATCGGCCCGAAGAAGGGCCGTTGGCGGGCGGGACGACACTTCACACCTACTCCGACCATCGTCCTGGTCTCGGAACTCGCCGAGGCCGAACGCGAGATGATCGAGGGCGATCCCAAGCTGGTCGTCGAGTTCCTGCCCCCGGACGCCTGAACACAGCCGGTGCCCTGTTTCGGGAGCACCGGCAATCCCCCGGCGGCTTTCATGCTCGGTCGCCGGGGGGCCATGCCCTGTTTCTGATCCGAGCGATGGAGGTCTGACGGATGCCCTACTGCACACAAGCCATCCTCGAAGAGCACTACGGAACCAACTTCCTGATCCAGCTCACGGACCGCGGAGAGGAGGCGACCGGCATGATCAACAGCGCGACCGTCGACCGCGCGATCGCCGCGGCCGATGGCATGATCAACGGCCATCTGGCCGGGCGCTACGTGCTGCCGCTGTCGGCCGTGCCCGACCCGATCCCGACCATCGCTGAGCGCCTCGCGATCTACGAGCTGCACGTCTACGAGCCGAGCGACAAGATCGTCCGCGACTACAAGGACGCCCTCGCCACGCTCGACAAGATCTCGAAGGGCACGATCCAGCTCGCCGCCGCAGGCATCGCCACGCCGACCACCGGCGGCGGCAGCGCCCGGGTCACCGACCGGACGCGTGACTTCACGGCCGAAAGCATGAAGGGCCTGATCTGATGCTCGAAGAAATCGAGACACGGCTTCAGGCGCGCGTGCCAGTGCTCAGCGGGCGGATCCGCAAGGCGGCCGACTTCTCCCGCCTCCTGGCATCGAGGCTCCCGCCCACGGGCGGCGTTTCGGCCTATCTGATCCCGTCCTCGCGGCGCGGGGGGCGCTCGGCCGCAAGCGCCGGAACCTTCGCCCAAGAGGTGCTTACGGGCGTGACCATCGCCCTCTTCCTGACGTCGGTCGACGCCGCCGGCGCGCGCGCCCTGGACAAGATCGAGGATCTGCTCGCCGACATCGAGAAGGCGATCTGCGGCTGGGCACCCGGCGCAGAGGTCGGCGTCTTCGAGCTGGCCACAAGCCGGTTCACGCCCGGCGGCGACGGGCTGATGAGCTGGCTGATCGAGTTCCGCATCATGGACCATCTGAGGATCGACGAATGACCGAGCTACCCAAGACCGGCGGAAGCTGGATCCGAGACCCGAAGGGCAAGCTGAAGCTGAAGGACGCTCCGGCGAAACCTGCACCTTCACCCGCACCCGCACCAAAGCCGCAACCCGAACCGAAGAAGGAGGCGTGATCCATGCCCGTGATCCGCTGGCGCGAGAAGACCCTGCTCTTCAAGATCGAGGCTACCTACGGCACCGACGCCGAACCGACCGGCGCCGCCAATGCCGTGCGCGCGAAGAACGTCGCCTGGAACCCGATGGAGGGGCAGGACGTCGACCTTACACACGAGCAGCCGGACCTCGGCGGCTCGCCGACAATCGTCGCTGACCTGCACGCCACGCTGGAGTTCGAGGTCGACCTGGTCGGCAGCGGCGTGGCCGGAACTCCCCCGGCCTTCGGCCCGATCCTGCGCGCCCTGGGCTGCGCCGAGACCGTCGTGGCCGCAACGTCGGTGACCTATAACCCGGTCTCGTCCGGGCACGATGCGGCGACCGTCTATCTGAACGTGGGCGGGATCCTCTACACCTCGCTCGGCGTCCGCGCGTCGGGCACCATCACGCTCAACGCCTCAGGCGTCCCGATCCTGAAGGTCATGATGACCGGGCTTTGGGTCGCGCCTGCGGATCAGGCAAAGCCGACACCGGACTTCACCGGCTGGAACAACCCGAAGATCGTCAGCCACGCCAACAGCGCCTTCACCATCGACGGGTCGGCCCGCGTGCTGCGCAGCTTCACCTTCGACCTGGGCAACGAGGTCGAGCCGCGCTTCCTGGTCGGCAACGAAAGCATCGAGATCGTCGACCGCGCCGAGAAGCTGGATGTCCAGATCGAGGCAGTCCCGCTCGCCACGTTCAACCCCTACGCGCTCGCCGAAAGCGGCGACCGGGTGCCGGTCGTGTTCACCCACGAAAAGGCGACAGCGGGCCGGATCATCACCCTGACCGCGCCCACGTGCCAGCTCATGCGTCCCGGCGCGCCGACCGAAGCGCAGGGCATCACCGAATGGCCGCTGTCGTTCAAGCCGTTGCCGACGTCCGGCAACGACCAGTGGACCTTGGCCTTCACCTGACCCCCCAACCGGAGAGAGAGACATGACCTTCCGCATCGACCACGAACGCACTTTCACCCGCACGATCGAGCCGGTCGGCGGCGGCAGCTTCGACGCCGAGTTCCGGGTGCTGCCCGACGAACAGTTCGAAGAGGTCACCGGCGCGGGCGCGGACAACGAGAAGGCCGCGCTGCGGAAGATCCTGAAGTCTGTCGGCGGCGTGGTGGGGGGCGGCGAGGAACTGCCCTCTTCTCCCGAAGTTATCGAGCAGTTGATCGGGTATCTCGACATCCGGCTCGCGCTCTTCGCGGCATACACCCGGGGCGTCCGCGAGGCCCGGGCGGGAAACTGAAATGGGCCGGGCGCGCTGCCATCACCGGGGCACTCTGGGACGACCGACGCTCGGCCGGGGACGCGAACAGTGACGACGAGTTCTGGAGCGTGCCCGAGGAGCTGCGCTCCGGAAGCGCTGACGGCAGCGGCGTCTGGCCCGAACACGTGGACGCGGTGGCGGCGTTTCTCCTGGTCCGCAGGCAATGGCGCCTCCTGCCGAACTGGGGCGCGCGCCCGACGTGGGTCGGGCTGGATCTCGGCGCATGTGAGGCCGCGTGGCGGATGGCCGGGATCCAGATCACGCCCGAGCTGCTCGGGCAGATAATGACCGTTGAACACGGCGCGATCGAGGCGTTGAACGAGGGTTAAAGGGCATGCCGCTCGACATTCACGGCAGACTGACGCTGGACGCCAAACAGGCGCAAGGCGCGTTGCGTGAGACCTCGCAGGACACCCGCGAGCTGCAGACGTCCGTCGACCAGCTCGGCGGCAAGGGCAAGGAAGCCGCGTCCGAGATCGCCGCGCTGCAGGCGCAGCTGGACGGCTATCGTCAGGAGCTGGGCCAGCTCCGGAGCGCGCAGGCCGGGTCGATCAAGCAGATCGACGAGATGGGGCGCACGATCGACAGGTTGAAGGCGAAGGGCGACCAGGTGCCGAAGACCTTCAACGGTGCCGCCGGTTCCGTTGGCAACCTGACCAGCCAGTTCAACGACATCGGCGTGATGCTCGCCGCAGGTCAGAACCCGCTTCAGCTCGCGATCCAGCAGGGTACGCAGATCGGGCAGGTGTTCCAGCAGACCGGCGCCAAGGGGAAGGATGCGGCGCGGCTGATCCTCTCGGGCTTCACCGCCATGATCAGCCCGGTGAACCTGATCACGATCGGCTCGATCGCGGCCGGTGCCGCCATGACGAATTGGCTCATGTCGTCGTCGAAGGAGGCGGAAACACTCGACGACGTTCTGGATCGGCTGTCCGGTCGCGTGTCTGACCTGAAGAACGACGCGGCCCTCAGCGCCGAAGCGGTGAAAAAGGAGTTCGGCAGCATCAGCCCCGCGCTTGCGCAGATGCTGGCCGAAATCCGCGACCGGGGCCTGACGGCTATTCAAGACGACGCGACGAAGGCCGCGCAGGCGCTGATCAAGGATGTCGGTGGCCTTGGCCTTGAAATCGCGCGCCAAGCGCGGCGTGAGGGCGATGACGCCGGGCGCCAGGCCGTGCAGGACGCGCTCCGGGAACTCGACGACGCGACGACCTTCGACGAGCAGACACGCGCGATCGAGAACCTGAAGAACACGGTCGCGAGCGTCTCACGGGGCCTCGTGGATGCTTCCGACAAGCAAAGACAGTTCCGCGATGCCGTCCTGGACACGGAACGCGCCCTTCGCCAGGGCGAACAGGCGAGCAACGCGATCCTCGACGCTCTGCGCCAAGGCTGGGACGGGGCGGTCGCTTCGGTCAGGACTTACGGCGCCGCGCGCATCGAAGCATGGCAGAGCGCCTCAGGCATGCTTCGGACCATGCAGGAAGAGAACGACCTGCAGCGGGCGATCCTGTCCTACGGCGAGGAAAGCGTCGAAGTCGTCAACGCGCGGCAAGCGGCCGAGCGCCGGGCCTTCGAGGAGATGCTGGCGTCGAGCGACGAGGCGGAAACCCTGAAGCAGAAGCTTCGCGCCGCCTTCGAAGTCGGGCAAAAGCTGGAGGCCATGGACATCGCCAGCGGTATCTGGGGCGCGGCCGATGCGGCCTCGTCTCTGGTTGCGAACCTTTCAAACGCGGCCGCGCAGAAAGCCGCGCTGGCCTCTATTTCCGGGTCGCAACAGTCTGCCGCGCGATCTCAAATCTTGTTGGACACGGTGGGCAAGCCTGCCGAGCGGGCCGGTCGCCTTGCGGTCAACGACTTCCGTCGGGAACTGCCGGACGGTGGCTACGGAATGATCGCGTCAGGCAGCGTGGGTCGGCTGGGCGCTATCGGATCGGTTGAGAATGTCCTGAAAGAAGAGGCCGAGAACGCAGCACGGCTCGAAGAAGCGGCCCGCTCGGCGGATGCCGAGTACCGCAAGCTGACCCAAAGCCTCAAATCAGGCCGCAAGGGCGGCGGCAAATCCCGGACGAAGGAAGAGAAGGACGAGGTCGCCGAGCTGATGGCGAGCCTCGATCAGGAGCTGGCGCTCTTGCGCGAACTCGACCCGGTCCAGCGCGAGATGATCCGCGTCCGCGAGCAGCTCGCCAGCGCCACCGATGCGGAGCGCGCGGCAATCCGCGACAAGATCACGACGATCGAGGAGGAGAAGGTCGCCCAGGAACGCCTCGGCCAGACCAGAGACGAGGTCGGCGGTCTGATGCGCGACTTCTTCGACGGCTTCCGCACCGGGGCCTCCGGCGCCGTGTCCGCCCTGCAGCGCGTCCAGGACAAGCTCTGGGACATCGGCATGCAGGCGCTGATCTTGGGCGACGGCCCCTTGGGCAACCTCTTCGGTGGTGGTCTGCTGGGGCTGCTCGGCCTGAAGGACGGCGGCGACGTGCAGAAGCGCGCGTCAGGCGGGATGACCTACGGCATGGGTAGCTCGCGGGACGACCGCGTCCTGGTCGCCGCCAGCCCGGGCGAGTTCTGGGTCAATGCCGACGCGACGGCCAAATACCGGCCTCTGCTGGAAGCGATCAACGCAGGCGCGCCGTTGCCCGGTTTCGCCAACGGCGGCGGCGTGGGCGGAGCGGCAGCGCCCGCGCAGGCGGCCGGCCAGATGAAGGTCCAGTTCGTGGACGCCACCGATCGGGGACTGAGCAAGCGCCGGATTTCCGATGGCATCGGACCGAACGGCCAGCGGTTCCCGCGTTACGAGCTGGCCGACATGATGGGCAGCGCCGCGCAGGTCCGGGGAGGCGGCATGAGCAAGCTCCTGCGGGCGCGGGGGCTGGGCGAGAAGGGAACGCTGCGATGAGCTATCCCGACTGGCCCGCGGATCTGCCCCGCCCGCGCCGCGACGGCCACGCGGCGCGGCCGCGCGATGCACGCCGCCGCATCGAGGCGGAGCGCAACGCCCCCCGGTTCAAGCGTGGCTCCTCGCTCGACGGCCGCATCGTGTCGCTGCGCCTCGACCTGAGCCGGTCGCAGCTCGCGACGTTCTGGCGTTTCTACAACGAGACGTGCCTCGGCGGCACAAGCTGGTTCTGGATGGCGGATGCCCAGTCGGACGGCTGGCCGCTTCTCTATCACGACGGAACGCCGATCCTTCTGCATGACGGCACCCCCCTGCTGATGTCGAAGGTCGACCTCGTGTCGTGGACGGAGAACCCGCCGCAGGAGACCGGGATCCGGGGCGTGACCTTCAGCGTGGGCTTCGATGTCGAGGTGCTGCCATGAGCCGGAAGCGCATGAGCCTGCCCGGTCGGCGGGTGCACGACGGCACCGACACCTCGGCCGTCGAGCTGATCCTGATCGAGATCACGCACCCGGATCTTGCCGCCCCGCTCCGGTTCTCGACAGACATGACCGAGCGGCTGACCAACGATCCACGCACCTACGGCACGCGCTCCGCCTGGCGCGGCGCCAACCCGGCAACCGAGCCGTTCGAGTTCATCCCGGCCGAGTACGAATGGCCCGGCGATGCGGAGGACGAAGGCCCCGAAGCGCGCCTGATCCTTCCGGTCGTCACGCCGAGCATGATCATGACCCTGCGCGGCTTCAACGACCCGGCGACGCTTCACCTGGCGCTGGTCATCTCGACCCATGCAGACGAGCCGGAGGAAGAGCTGCTCGGGATGGAGCTGCAAATGGCCGAGGCCGATCTGACGCTGGCGACACAGATCGAGCTGTCGCTGAGCCACCGCCTCGACTGGCTCGAAATGTTCCCAAGCCCCCGCATGACGCGGTCGCGCTGCCCCGGGCTGAACCGATGACCGACTGGGGATCATACGTGGGCCTGCCGCAACTGGACGGCGGACGCACGCGCGCCGGTCTCGACTGTTACGGCCTCTTCGCCCTGTTCTACGCCGAGCAGCTCGGCGTCCAGTTGCCCAGCTACTCGGGCGATTATGCCTCGATCGAGGAGCGGGCGGAGATCTCCGGCCTGATCATCGGCGGCATTGAACGCGGCCCGTGGCGGCGCGTCGAGACGATCCGGCCCTTCGATGGCCTGCTGTTCCGGGTCCGGGGCCATGCAACGCACGTCGCAATCGCCAAGACAGAACGGCACATGCTGCACATGCACGTCGGGCGCTCCTCGCTGATCGACTGGACGAAAACCGGCTGGCGAAATCGGTTCATCGGCGCCTATCGCCACGAGGTGCTGACATGACGAAGGTCATCGTCGCATCGGCGCCTTTTCCCGAGCAGCGCCGGACCTTTGATGTCTCGGCCGAGCACCTGTCGACGATTGCGCAGATCGTGGCGATGGCCTTGCCGCACCTGGCGGACACCTCCAGCGTGCGCGTGGCCATCAGCCATGGCGACCGGGTCTGGCCCGTCCCGCGCGAGGCATGGGACAGGGTTCGGCCGCGCGCAGGCACTTGGGTCATTATCCGGCCCGTCGCGGGCGGTCCCGTGCTGCCGCTCCTGCAGGTCATCGCCAGCCACGCAACCGCCGCCTTCATCAACGCGACGGGGATCTATTCTCTGGGCGCAGCGCAGGCGTTCTACGCTGGCGTCGTCGGCGCCGGTCTGCTGGGCTCCGCCGCCGTGGTCGGCGCGATCGCGTCGTCGCTGGTGCCCAGCCTGCCGAAGCGGAAAGAGCAGCCAGCGGGCGAGGAGCTTTACAGCCTCGAAGGCTGGAGCAACCGGATCGCGCCGGACGCCGCCTTCCCGTTCCCGGTCGGCCGGATCCGCATGTCGCCGGTCTTCATCGCCCTGCCGTTCTCCGACATCATCAACGAAGAGCAATACCTCTACGGCTATTTCTGCTGGGGTCACGGCGAGCTTCAGATCGAGGATATCCGCATCGGCAACACTCCCATCGGTGACCTGCCGGGCGTCGAAGTCGAGACAGTCCCGGGCACCGAAGCGGATCCGGAGATCACGCTGATCACCGAACAGGTGATCGAGGACCGGCTCGGGCTGGAGCTGCTCCCTCCGAATGCCGAGGGAGAGATCTTCCACCATTGGACGACGCCGCGCGAAACGGACGTGGTCCGTCTGATCTTCCAATGGCCGGGCGGGCTTTACCGGCAGGGGAAAGATGGCGGGTTCAGGCCTGCCGGGGTCGGGATCAAGGTCTGGCTGCGCGAGAGCGGCGAAACCGACTGGGTCGAAATCGATCGGGTCGAACAAGGCCGCAGTTCGAACGACGGCTTCTTCCACAAGAAGGAGTGGGTCATGCCGCATCGCGGGATCTGGGACGTCCGGATCGCGCGTGACACAGGGGCGAGTTCGAACACGATCACCACGACGTTCCTGGTGGCAGCGTCCGGGATCCGGCGACAGCGCCCGCTGAACATCGACTTCCCGCTGGCGCGGTCAGCGATCCGGGTCAAGGCATCGGCGCTCGCCAACGGAACACTGGACGCGGTCAACGGCATCGTGACGCGCTACTGCGACACGTGGAACGGCTCGACCTGGTCGCGTGGCCTCCCGCGAAATCCTGCCTCTGTCGTGCGGGACATCCTCACGCACCCCCATGCCAACTTCGCGCCGGTCGCGGCTTCGCAGATCCACATGGACGAGCTGCAGGACTGGTGGGAGTTCTGCGACACGCGCGGCCTGAAGTACGATCGCGTTCTCGCGGGCGACGAGAACCTTGCGACCATCCTCATGTCGGTCTGCGCGGCCGGGCGCGGCTGGTGGCGCCGGGACGGCCTCGGGTGGGGCGTCGGCTGGGACGAGGTCAAGGACGCGCCGGTCGCGCTGATCGACGTCACCAACAGCTTCGGCCTCCGCTGGTCGAAACGCTATCGACGCCTGCCGGACGCCTTCATCGCCACCTTCCTCGACGAAACCTCCGGCTACGAGAAGTCCGAGCGCGTGGTCCTGCGGCCCGGCTTTACCGGCGAACCGCGCGTGCTGGAGGAGGTCTCGCTCGAAGGCCGGACGGACCCGGCGCAGGTGTACCAGGAACTGCGCTGGCGAGGGTACGAAGCCGAGTATCGGCCGGACGTGTTCACCGTGTTCCAGAGTGGCCCCCAGCGCGAAAGCATGCGCGGCGACATGGTCGGGCTGAACTGCGAAATGCTCGACCTCGCCCAGATGTCTGCCCGTGTCGTGCGCAGCGTGGATGCGGTCGTCGTCCTGGACGCCTTCGCGACCATGGAAGAGGGCGAGCGCTACGGGATCCGCTGGCATGTCGCCGACGAGGAGAACCCGAAAGGCGTCTTTGTCGAGGCGACCGTCGCCACGGATCCCGGCGAGACCCGGATCCTGCGCATCGACAATGGCGTTGAGCCGCCCGCGCCGGGGACCAGGCTGAACTTCGGCCGGGTCGAGCTGATCAACTGGATGTGCAAGGTGACGTCGGTCGAAGCGGCCTCGGAAGGCAGCTATCGGCTGAGCCTCCAGCCCGCCGCGCCGGAGATCGACGCGCTGTCGCTGGCTGATGTGCCACCGGCATGGAACCGGATCACGGGCGCCGATCTGCCCTTCGCCGGAACCCCCGACGCGCCGGTGATCGGCACCGTGACCGCCGCACACCCGACCTTCGCCTACACCGACGACGGCAACCTCGAAGTGTCCATTCCGGTCGGCATGCCCACCACGAACCGCGTGTCCGTGGGCCGGATCGATGTCAGCCACCGCGTCGTCGGGGCGCCCGGCTTCGATGTGACATCGGTCACCGGCGAAGCGGGCATCGCCGCCCTCCTCTATCCGGCCGGGATCTCGATCGAGTATTTTGCCACCGCCTACTCGATCTTCGGCGATGTCAGCGCCGATACCGCGACCGGCACCTTCGCCGTGACGGGCGGCATGCCGTTGCCAACACCGATCGACCCTGACGGGCTGACGGCCATGGGCGGCCTCGGCTATGCCCAGCTTTCCTTCGCGACCCAAGCGGACACCGCCCAGGTGCAGGTCTTCCGGGTGCCCGAAGGCGACACGCTCGACGTCGAAACGCACGCGATAGGCGCGCCGATGCCCGTCACCGCCAATTCATCGCTGAGCTACACCGACGGGGATGCCACGCGCACCAATGTCGTAACAGCCGGGGACATGTCAGATGCAGGAGCGTGGACGCTCGGCGGTGGCTGGGCACTCGCGGGCGGCTTGGCGACCCACACGCCGGGCGCGGCAAGCACCATGTCGCAGGCGCTCACGGTGGCAGACGACAGCACGTATCGCGGATACCTGATCGTCAGCGGTCGAACGGCCGGGACCGTCACGGTCCAACTTGCGGGAGCGTCTACCGTCGCCTCGGCCGCGTTCGACGACAACGGCCAATTCTACTTCGCCCTTCCTGCTGTCTCCGGCCTCGACCGGATCGAGATCGTCGCCTCGACGGACTTCGACGGGGCGGTCGAAACCATCCTCGCCTTCCGCGCCACCAGCACCTCTGCGCCGCAAGGCGCTTTCTCCTACTACGTCGCGCCGCTGAACGGCGACGACATCGCGACCGCGCCCACCGGGCCAGTCGCCGCAACCATCGTTTAAGGAGCCTTCAATGTCTGCCGGGATCCCTGTTACTGAAGCTGAAGCCCTTCCCCTCGTCGACCACCTGCTCGGTATTTCCGGGGCAACTGCCGGTCGGGTAAGCTACCAGACGCTCGCGACGGTCCTCCTCGGCAGTGGCGCGGTCGCCAATGAAATCGCCGGGCTACGAGCGCAGATCACCTCGGGCATGCTTGCGCCGTCGAGCTGGGCCGAACTCCAGACATTGACGGGCAGCACCGATGGCGCGGGGGCAGAGATCCCGCTTTCGGACGATGGCACCCATTCCGAAGCGACGGCGACGGGCTACGACGGCGAGACCGTGAACAATCACGGGCGCTACAAATGGTCCGAAGACTGGTCCCGATGGGTCCGGGTGGCCGAGTACGGCGGGGCCGTCTCAGACGTGTTTGTCACCCTCGACGGCACGGCGAACGCCCTGACCGGATCGACGGACCGGGATCACTCGAAATCGCCCTACGCGACGAAGTTCGTCAGCGTGGTCGAACAGCAGAACACGGGCGAAGTCACGATCGGGATCGACGGGGGCACCGCCCGGGCACTCCTGACGAACTCTGGCGCGCCGCTGCAGCCCGGGGAACTCCTGCCCGGCATGGTGATCGAGTGGCGCTGGACGGGCACGGATTATCGCCTGGTGCCGGGCATCAGTACCGCTGCCATGGTTCAACGAGCCGAGGATGCGCGCGAAGGCGCCGAGACCGCTCAGGGTGTTACGGAAACGGCGAGGAACGCCGCACTGGTCAGCCAAACGGAAGCCGGAATCTCGGCCGCAACGGCGTTGACCGCCCGGGCTGGCGCCGAAGCTGCAGCAAGTGCTGCAGCGACGGCGCGGGCACAGTCGGAACTGGCCGCGCTCGCGGCCGGTGCCATGCCCTTCGCGACCGAAGAGGAGGGGCGCTCGTCTTCGGCTGACGGCGAGGTCTTCCTGCAGGTTGTTGGTCCCGGAATGAGGGTCTGGCGACGGAATGATGCCAGCTCCTCGACCTCCCTCGGCTGGCTGGGCGAGCTTATTTATGATCGCATGTCAGATCTCGTGGCCTCAACGGACGACGGGTTCTTGCCCGGTCAGCTCGTGCGGACCCGGCTGGACGGATACACGCTGGAGATCGCCGATCCGGGCGTTGAAAACCATGACCTCGAAAACGCTGCCTCGACGCCGGTCAAGTTCTACGTCACCGAGACGCCCGGCCGAATTTTCCAGGCAACCGCGTTCGGCGTGATCCCTTCCGCGACCGCCGACAATACGGTCGCCTGGAACCGGCTTTGGGCGGCCGTTGCCCGGACGATCGAAAGCATCGACAACGGCGGGCCGGTGACAGTCTGGCTCCCGCGTGGCGTGATCCGGACCTCGTCGACCGTCACGCTGCCACGCGGCGTCGCTGTGATCGGCCAAGGGGCGGGCAAAACGATCTTCGGCGACTCGGACGGCACGATCATCGTGGCGACCGGAACGCAAAGTATCTTCTACACCGGCTTCCAGATCGACACCGACGCGGGCAAGTGCATCGGGGTCGAGCTTCAGGGCTTCTCGCTGATGCGCGATGCGGTGACGGTCATCGAGACCGACGCTCAGGGCAATGACCTGACCGCCGCCACGAAGCCTGCCGAAACCGGCCTGATCCACGGCCACCAGGCGATTGAATGGCGTGTGACCAACGTCCGTATGAACGGCGGTCACACACCCTGCGTGAACTTCACGAATGCATGGGACTGCCAGTGGACACGGGTGACCTTCACCGGCGGCGGCGTGCCGGACGGCACCTACTGCGTGAGCATCCGCAACAGCACGGGCAGCTCGAAGAACTCGAATTACCAGCAGTTTCTGCAATGCCGTTGGGAAGACGTCGACGGCTCGATGCTGTTGCTCGAAGGCCTTCACAACAGCGTGCTGCAGAGCAAGTTCCACGCCATCAGCAATCACAAGGGCAGCGTCGCGCGGCCCGCGATCGAACTGCCGGACAGCTCCGTTTTCATCGGCAACGGCATCGCGAACAATTCAGGCCCCGAGGCCGCCTTGACCTGCAGCGTCTGGATCCGGTTGCGCAACGGGCAGTCGATCGTGAAGGGCAACATCTTCCGGAACAACGCTGGCACGCCGGTCATCGAAATCTTCGGCACCAACGTCTTCGCCGGGGGGCACATCATTGCCGACAACATCATCGACGGCATCACCTGGCCCGGCATCATCGACACGCGCACGGACGGGATCCCGGTCACGCTCGGGTCGGCTGAATGGGCGCAGTACCAGGGCACGCCGACTGGGGTGCCCCCCACGAACCTGAACTGTCGGGTGATCGCTGGCGGTAAGCCGGTCTACATGGAGGGCAAATCCTACTTCGAGCAAAGCGAAGACGAAAAGGGCCCAGCGCTTCACGCCCGGTACAGCCTCGGCTACGGCGCGGGCGTCGGCGATGTGGCGGCGTTGATCCAGAGCGGCAGCTACCAGCGCCCGGTGGCCATCGTCGAACAGACGCGGACCACCGGGAACACTTCGGCAGAGCTTCAGATCAGAACGGGTAAGGCCTCGACGGACGGGAAGCCGTTTCTGCAATGCGTGTCCGATACGGGCGGGCAAACCACCGGCGGCACCACGCGCGTCGAGATCGGCCATGATGGGACATACAAGATCGAAGGTGTCAAAGTGCTGGGGCCGCAGCAGGCCGCGATCGCCGACGACGCCTCCGGAGCCTCAAACCAAGCGACGGTGAATGAAATCGTGGCAGCTCTTCGCGGGATGGGTATCATCGCCCCTTAAAGGCGCCTTCAACGACCGTTCAAAGAACCCGCTGACAGGGCTGCGTTGAACGCCCGCCCCCGACGAGAACCGGAAATTGGAAAAACGCTTTGCTGAAAAAAACTGTGTAATTCACTGTAAAAAACTCTGTCACGCTACAACCGGATTGCCGCAATTTTCGGCAGTCTTTCGCGAAAAACGATCCGCCGCGCGGGACGCAAATTTTACCAATTGATAAAATTTTCAGACGTGGCACTCTGAACAAAACGGAAAACAGGGAGCCGCCATGTCCAGCCCGCACACGCCAGGCATCGTTCCGGGACGTCTCGACCCGGACGCGCTGGCCGGAAACTTCGCAGATCTGCACCCGGCCTACGATGCCCACGAAGCCGCCGTCGCCGCCGACCGCTGCTACTTCTGCCATGACGCGCCCTGCGTCACCGCCTGCCCCACGGACATCGACATCCCCTTGTTCATACGGCAGATTTCGACCGGGCAGCCAGAGGCCGCGGCGCGCACGATCTTCGAACAGAACATCCTCGGCGGCATGTGCGCCCGCGTGTGCCCGACCGAAACGCTCTGCGAGGAGGCCTGCGTCCGCGAGGCCGCCGAAGGCAAGCCGGTCGAGATCGGACGCCTCCAGCGCCACGCCACCGACAGCCTGATGGCCGCCAACAGCCACCCCTTCACCCGCGCCGCCCCGACCGGCAAGCGCGTGGCCGTGGTCGGCGCCGGCCCGGCGGGTCTCTCCTGCGCCCACCGCCTCGCGCTGAAGGGCCATGACGTCACGATCTACGAGGCCCGCCCGAAGCCCGGCGGCCTCAACGAATACGGCATCGCCGCCTACAAGACGACGGGCGACTTCGCCGCGCGCGAGGTCGACTGGCTGCTGCAAATCGGTGGAATCACCGTGGAATACGGCAAGGCGCTGGGGGGCGCCGTGACGCTAGACAGCCTGCGCGCCGACTATGACGCGGTGTTCCTCGGCATCGGCCTCGGCGCCACCAACGCGCTCGACGCCGAAGGCGCGGACCGCGACGGTGTGGCCGACGCCGTGTCCTTTATCGCCGACCTCCGCCAGGCCTCCGACCTCGCCAGCCTGCCCGTGGGCCGCAACGTGGTGGTGATCGGCGGCGGCATGACCGCCATCGACGCCGCCGTGCAGGCAAAGTTGTTGGGCGCCGAGACGGTCACCCTGACCTACCGCCGCGCGCAGGACCAGATGCCCGCCAGCCGCTACGAGCAGGACCTTGCCACCTCGAAGGGCGTGCGCATCCTCGCCAACACGATGCCGAAGGCGGTGCACGGCAACGGCAAGGCCGTCGAGATCGAACTGGAATACACCACCGACGAGGGCGGCCGGCTGGTCGGCACCGGCGAGACCATCCGCCTGCCCGCCGACCAGGTCTTCCGCGCCATCGGCCAGCGCCTCACCCCGCCCGAGGGACTCGACCTCGACGGCCGCAAGATCGCCACAACCGGCGCGGGCCGCACCTCGCTTCAGGGCGTCTGGGCGGGCGGCGACTGCACCCACGGCGAGGACCTGACCGTGGTGGCCGTCGCCGAAGGCCGCGACGCCGCCGAGGACATCCACGCCGCGCTCACCTCGGGCTGACCCGCGGGCCGCCTGCCCGCCTCGGGGTCCCCCGGACCCCGCCTGACGACCGACTGAACCGGTTCCGGCCACCAGGCCGGGCCCCACCCCTCCGCCCAGGCCTCCCGCCAGACAGGGCAGGCCGCCCGACCAGGAGACAGCACATGGCCGATCTCACCACCGATTTCGTCGGCATCCAAAGCCCGAACCCCTTCTGGCTGGCCTCCGCGCCGCCGACCGACAAGGAATACAACGTCCGCCGCGCCTTCGAGGCCGGCTGGGGCGGTGTCGTCTGGAAGACCCTCGGCGCCGAAGGCCCGCCGGTCGTCAACGTCAACGGCCCGCGCTACGGCGCGATCCACGGCGCCGACCGCCGCCTGCTGGGCCTGAACAACATCGAGCTGATCACCGACCGCCCCCTCGAAACCAACCTCGAGGAAATGGCGCGGGTGAAGGCCGACTACCCCGACCGCGCGCTCATCGCCTCGATCATGGTGCCCTGCGAGGAGGCCGCCTGGAAGGCGATCCTGCCGCGCGTGGCGGAAACCGGCGCCGACGGGATCGAGCTGAACTTCGGCTGCCCGCACGGCATGTCCGAACGGGGCATGGGCGCGGCGGTGGGTCAGGTGCCCGAGTACATCGAGATGGTCACCCGCTGGTGCAAGATGTACTACGACAAGCCGGTGATCGTGAAGCTGACGCCCAACATCACCGACATCCGCAAGCCCGCCACCGCGGCCCGCAACGGCGGCGCCGACGCGGTCTCGCTGATCAACACGATCAACTCCATCACCTCGGTCGACCTCGACAGTTTCGCCCCAGAACCCACCATCGACGGCAAGGGCAGCCACGGCGGCTACTGCGGCCCGGCGGTGAAACCCATCGCCCTGTCGATGGTCTCCGAGATCGCCCGCGACCCCGAAACCCACGGCCTGCCGATCTCCGGCATCGGCGGCGTCACCACCTGGCGCGACGCGGCAGAGTTCATGGTGCTGGGCTGCGGCAACGTGCAGGTCTGCACCGCCGCCATGACCTACGGCTTCCGCATCGTCGAGGAGATGAAGCGCGGCCTCAGCCAGTGGATGGACGAGAAGGGCTATACCTCCACCGCCGATTTCGTCGGCAAGGCGGTGCCCAACGTCACCGACTGGCAGTACCTCAACCTCAACTACGTGACCAAGGCCCGGATCGACCAGGACGCCTGCATCAAGTGCGGCCGCTGCTTCGCCGCCTGCGAGGACACCAGCCACCAGGCGATCTGGATGCACGAGGACCGCACGTTCGAGGTCAACGACGCGGAATGCGTGGCCTGCAACCTCTGCCTCGACGTCTGCCCGGTGGAGGACTGCATCACCATGGAGCGGCTCGCCCCCGGCACCGTCGATCCGCGCACCGGCCGCACGGTCGAGGCGGATTACGCCAACTGGACGACCCATCCGAACAACCCGATGGCCAAGGCCGCCGAATAAGGCACGTCCGGCGCGCCGCGCACCCGCGAAGAGTTCTCGTCGAGAACTCTTCGGCACGGCAGACTTTTCGAGGAAAAGTCTGCCGTTTTCCGTTCAGAGGTGCACGACCAGGTCGCTGGTCCGGCAGACGATCACGAACTGCCCGCCGCATTCGATCAGGTGAAACCCGCGCGCCGCGACCTCCTGCATCAGCCGATCGCGCCCCACTTCCCGCTCCACGTCCTGCACCGCGCGCCGCACCACGCCGCCGCTCTGCACCGCCTTCGCGGTGAAGATCTGAGCCAGCCAGGGTTCGTTGGGGCGGTGGTTCGACAGGCGGAGACTCTGCATCCCCGCAGCCTGCCGGATCGGGGTAAATGCCGGGTGAACGGCAGCCCGGAAGGGCCGTGTCAGGGCTGCAGCAGCCGCCGGAACAGCGTGTCGAGGTGCGCCGCCGCACCGTCGAAGTCCTCCCCGCCCAGAACCGCCCGCACCTGCACGTCGAAATCCGCGTAGTGCTGCGTCTGCGCCCAGATCGAGAAGACCGTGTGCCGCGCATTGACCGGGGCCAGGCGCCCCTCGGCGATCCAGCCGTCGATCAGGCGGGCCGTCTCGTCCACCATGTCGCGCAGCTCGCCCTCCAGCACCGGGCCGATCAGCGGCGCGCCCTGCAGGATCTCGTTGGCGAAAAGGCGGCTTTCGCGGGGATAGTCGCGGGCCATCTCCAGCTTGCGGCGCACGTAGCCCAGGATCTCGTCCACCGGCTCGCCCTCGGGGTCGATGGCGCGCAGCGGGTTCAGCCATGTCTCCAGCAGTTCGCGCAGCAGCGCCTCGTAGATCGCGTCCTTCGAAGGGAAGTAATACAGCAGGTTGGGCTTCGAGAGTCCGGCCTCCATCGCGATCCGGTCCAGCGTCGCGCCCCGGAACCCGGCCTCGGAAAACACCGTCAGCCCCGCCTCCAGAATCGCGGCGCTTTTCTGCCGCTGGATGCGTGTCTGCGGCCGGACTTCCTGTGCCTGCACGCCTGCCATTTTCTCCGTCATCGCCGCCCCTGCCTGCCCTTTATTTAAGCGACTGCCGGAATTCACGGCGCGGCGCTTGACTGGAATCTGTCCTTTGGTAGCGTTCTTTTGACCGATTGGTCAAATCGCAAGAGACCCTTGGCAGTGGGGTCCGAAGGGGAGTGTACGAAATGGCAGCACCAGCCGCAAATCTCACGATCAACGGCGACCGCCTGTGGGACAGCCTGATGGAGATGGCGAAGATCGGACCGGGCGTCGCGGGCGGCAACAACCGCCAGACCCTGACCGATGCCGACGCCGAGGGCCGCGCGCTGTTCAAGGCCTGGTGCGAGGAGGCGGGCTGCACCATGGGGCTGGACGAGATCGGCAACATGTTCGCCCGCCGCGAAGGCACCGACCCGGACGCGCTGCCGGTCTACGTGGGCAGCCACCTCGACACGCAGCCGACAGGCGGCAAGTACGACGGCGTGCTGGGCGTTCTCGGCGGGCTGGAGGTCATCCGCTCGCTCAACGACACCGGCATCAGGACCAAACACCCCATCGTCGTGACCAACTGGACCAACGAGGAAGGCACCCGCTTCGCCCCGGCGATGCTGGCCTCCGGCGTCTTCGCCGGCAAGCACGACCTGCAATGGGCCTATGACCGCGAGGACGCGGAGGGCAAGACCTTCGGGTCCGAGCTGGAGCGCATCGGCTGGAAGGGCGACGAGAAGGTCGGCGCCCGCAAGATGCACGCCATGTTCGAACTGCACATCGAGCAGGGCCCGATCCTCGAGGCCGAAGGCAAGGACATCGGCGTCGTCACCCACGGGCAGGGCCTGTGGTGGCTGCAATGCACCGTCACCGGCAAGGACGCGCACACCGGGTCCACGCCGATGAACATGCGGGTCAACGCAGGGCTCGGCATGGCCCGCATGACCGAGGCCGCGCATCAGATCGCCATGGCCCACCAGCCGCACGCCGTGGGCGCGGTCGGGCACTGCGACGTCTACCCGAACTCCCGCAACGTGATCCCCGGCAAGGTGGTCTTCACCGTCGACTTCCGCTCTCCCGACCTCGGGAAACTCACCTCCATGCGTGAACAGTACGAGGCGAAGGCAAAGGAGATCGCCGACGAGCTGGGCCTCGGGCTGGAGATCGAGCCGGTCGGCCACTTCGACCCCGTCACCTTCGACGAGGGCTGCGTGACCGCCGTGCGCAACGCGGCGGAACGGCTGGGCTACAGCCACATGAACCTTGTCTCCGGCGCGGGCCACGACGCCTGCTGGATCAACGAGGTGGCGCCCACCGCGATGATCATGTGCCCCTGCGTCGACGGTCTGTCGCACAACGAGGCCGAGGAAATCTCGAAGGAATGGGCCAAGGCCGGCACCGACGTGCTGTTCCACGCGGTGGTCGAGACGGCGGAAATCGTATCGTAACGCGCGGAGGGGACACGAGCGGACATGGCATTCACGTGGATTCCACTCGACCAGAGCATTGGCGGGAGCACGGCCGGACGGGCTTTGCGGCCCGTCACCCGCTGCGGTCGCCCGGCCCATGCCACCTGTCGGGCCACGGGTGTGGGCGGGCGTCGGGCCGCCGGCCCGACAGAATGACCCGCCCGGCCCGCCAGCCCCCGGCGCGATGCGCCCCGGACGGACCGGCGCGGTCTTCGGCTGGCCTACGCCCTGTTGCGCGGCATGGCGAACCGCGCCGTCTCTCCGTCGATCTCGTCGCCCGGGCCGGCGGCCTCGCGCAGGACGGCCAGCGCCGCCTCGGTACTGACGGAGCCGGTCTTGCCTTCCACCTCGGCGGCATTGGCCAGCTCGCGGGCCGTGACCTCGAGCGTCTTGTTGCCCGTGTCCTCTTCGGTGTCGAACATGTTTTCCAGCGCCTCGTGCAGGCGGGTCTCGGTCTCGTTCATCGGATATCCTCATCTGCGGGCGGCGCAGCCATGGCCCGCCCTTTCCCCATCAACGCGGGGGCCATGCCAGCGGTTGCATACGCGGCGGCACCCTCCGCAGCCTACGGGGCCTGCCGATGAATCGCCTCTCGCTCTCGCTGATCTGCTGCATCGGGCTGCTGGCGCTGGCGACCCTCGGGGCCGACCCGCTGCCTGCCGAAACCGTCAGGGTCAAACCCGTGGACTTCGACCTGCCGCTCGGCATCGCCGATGGCCTGCCCGCAGGCGTCCCGCTCAGCGAAGTCTTCGTGACGGACGACCTGTGCTTCTACTATCGTCAGGACGGGAAGTTCCATTTCCTGGACTGCGTGGGCTGATCCGCATGGACCTGCCCGATGTCGACCTCGATGCCCCGGTGACAGTGACCCTGTCGGTGGCGGACATCTGCGTCCTGGCCGGGCTGGCCGACAGGCTGGGCGACGCACAGGCCGAAGCGGGCAACCTGCCGGAGGCACAGGCCCTCTGGAACCTCGAAGCCGCGATGGAGCGGCAGAACGACATCGCCTTCCGCCCAGACGCGGACCACTGGCACCGGCGCGCCGCGGCGCATCTGGCCCGGGCCTTCACCGAGACACCGGGCAACGACCCGGACACAGGGAGCATCACATGACCACCACAGTCATCAAGAACGGCACCGTCGTCACCGCCGACCTGAGCTACAAGGCCGATGTCGCGGTCGAAAACGGCATCATCACCGAGATCGGCGAGGGCCTGAAGGGCGACAAGGAACTGGATGCAACCGGCTGCTACGTCATGCCCGGCGGCATCGACCCGCACACCCACCTCGAAATGCCCTTCATGGGCACCTATTCCACCGACGACTTCGACAGCGGCACCCGCGCGGCGCTGGCGGGCGGCACCACCATGGTGATCGACTTCGCCCTGCCCTCGCCCGGCCAGGGCCTGCTCGACGCGCTCCAGATGTGGGACAACAAATCTACGCGGGCGCATTGCGACTACTCCTTCCACATGGCCGTCACATGGTGGGGCGAGCAGGTCTTCAACGAGATGAAGACCGTGATCGACACCCGCGGCATCACCACCTTCAAGCACTTCATGGCCTACAAGGGCGCGCTGATGGTGAACGACGACGAGATGTACGCCTCGTTCCAGCGCCTCGCCGAACTGGGCGGCATCGCCATGGTCCACGCCGAAAACGGCGACGTGGTGGCCGAACTCTCGGCCAAGCTGCTGGCCGAGGGCAACAACGGCCCCGAGGCCCACGCCTATTCCCGTCCGCCGCAGGTCGAGGGCGAGGCCGCCAACCGCGCCATCATGATCGCCGACATGGCGGGTGTGCCGCTCTACATCGTGCACGTGTCCTGCGAAGAGGCGCACGAGGCCATCCGCCGCGCCCGCCAGCAGGGCAAGCGCGTCTGGGGCGAGCCGCTGATCCAGCACCTGACGCTCGACGAATCCGAGTACTTCAACCAGGACTGGGACCACGCCGCCCGCCGCGTCATGTCGCCGCCGTTCCGCAACCAGAAGCACCAGGACAGCCTCTGGGCGGGCCTGATGTCCGGCTCGCTCAGCGTCGTGGCCACCGACCACTGCGCCTTCACCACCGACCAGAAGCGCTACGGCGTGGGCGACTTCACCAAGATCCCGAACGGCACCGGCGGGCTCGAGGACCGCATCCCGATGCTCTGGACCCAGGGCGTCGGCACGGGCCGCCTGACGCCGGAGGAATTCGTCGCCGTCACCTCCACCAACATCGCCAAGATCCTCAACTGCTACCCGAGGAAGGGCGCGATCCGCGTGGGCTCGGACGCCGACATCCTCGTGCTCGACCCCGAGAAGGAAAAGACCATCACCGCCGCCAGCCAGGTCAGCGCCATCGACTACAACGTCTTCGAGGGCAAGAAGGTGAAGGGCCTGCCGCGCTACGTCATGACCCGCGGCCATGTCGCCGTGACCGACGGCACGCTGACCTCGCAGGAAGGCCACGGCAAGTTCGTCGAGCGCAAGGCCGGCACGCCCACCAACAAGGCGCTGTCGAAGTGGAAGGATCTCACCGCGCCCCGCCCGGTGCAGCGCTCCGGCATCCCGGCCACCGGCGTCTGAAGGGGGACGGACAAATGGCAATCTGCGCGTGTGGCTGCGGTGGCATGACCCGGGGGGGCGACTTCCTTCCCGGGCACGACCAGCGTCGCCCGGCGCAGATCGAACGCACGCTCGGGGGGCTCATGGCCCTCCGCGCCCTCGCCGAGGACGCCGCCGCCGACGCGGTGACCGCCGGGGCGACAGGCGTTGCCGGGGCAGTCGCGGATGACTGAGGCCGGAACCCGCGCACCGCATGAGACGGCCCGCCCCGCCGGCGTCCCCCGACCCTGCGCAAGGACGCTGCATGACGCACAAGCCCCGTCCCCGGTTCGCCTCCTTCACCGCCCCGTCAGACGGGCGCAGCCGGACGGACACCCCGCCATGACCCGCGCGCGGCAAGGATCACCCGGGCACCAGCGCCTCAAGCGCCGGCAGCAGGACAACCGACTCCTGTTCGTGCGGATCGGTGCGGGCGATCACCGCAACCGCCGGTGTATCGCCGTCGTTGAACGGCAGGTGCGGCACGTCCGCCGGGATGTAGATCATGTCGCCCGCCTTGGTGTCCATGACGTGCTCCAGCCGCTCCCCCCAGTACATCCGCGCGGTGCCGGAGATCACGTAGATCGCCGTCTCGTGCGTCTCGTGCTTGTGGGCCTTGGCCCTCGCACCGGGCGGAATGGTCAGCAGGTGCATGCAGACGCCCTGCGCGCCCACCGTCTCCTTCGCGATCCCCTCGAAATAGTCGAACCCCTGCTTGCCCGCATACGTGCCCGCAGGCCGCAGTTTCACGCAATCCGCCATCCCGCACCTCCTTTCGTGCCCAGTGGCGCGATGATGCCAGAGCGTCACCCGCCGGTCATCACCCGTCTTCGTCCGAAGGCACCGCTTGACGCCTGCACCGCGGGCCCCGACAACTCATGGGGACGGCGATGCCTGCGCCCTGCCACCCAAACATGCGATCCCGGCCACGCCGCCGGGGCCGCCGACTTCCGGAGCTTCCCTTGATGACAGCCCAACCGGTGATCCAGGCAAAGAACCTGGACCTGACCTTCCAGACGGCCGACGGCCCAGTGCACGCGCTGAAAGATGTCTCGCTCGACATCCCCAAGGGCGCCTTCGTGTCGTTCATCGGTCCCTCGGGCTGCGGCAAGACCACCTTCCTGCGCTGCATGGCCGCCCTCGAACACCCGACCGGCGGCACGCTGACGGTGAACGGCATGACCCCGGACGAGGCCCGCCGCGCCCGCGCCTACGGCTATGTCTTCCAGGCCGCCGGGCTCTACCCGTGGCGCACCATCGGCCGCAACGTCGCCCTCCCGCTCGAGATCATGGGCTATTCGAAGGCCGAGCGCGAACAACGCATCGCCCGCGTGCTGGAACTGGTCGAGCTTTCCGGTTTCGAGAAAAAATTCCCTTGGCAGCTTTCGGGCGGCATGCAGCAGCGCGCCTCCATCGCCCGGGCGCTGGCCTTCGACGCCGACATCCTGCTGATGGACGAACCCTTCGGCGCGCTGGACGAGATCGTCCGCGACCGCCTGAACGAGGAGGTCCTGCGCCTCTGGGACAAGACCGGCAAGACCATCGCCTTCGTCACCCACTCCATCCCCGAAGCGGTCTACCTCTCGACCCACATCGTCGTCATGAGCCCCCGTCCCGGCCGCATCACCGACGTGATCGAAAGCCCCCTGCCAAAGGACCGCCCGCTCGACATCCGCGACACGCCGGAATTCATCGAGATCGCCCACCGCGTCCGCGAGGGTCTGCGCGCGGGGTACGACGAATGATCCCCATCCGTGCCGCCACCCCCGACGACATGCCCGCCTGCGCGCGGATCGTGCACGACTGGGAAACAGGCACGGGCTACATCCAGGGCACCCCGGACGTGGACACCCTGACCGGCTACCTGGCAGAGGCCTTCCCGGTCCGCGACATGCACGTCGCGGGCGACCCGGTCGAGGGCTACCTGTCCATCGACCCCACCAGCAACAGGATCGGCGCGATCTACCTGGCCCGTCCCGGCCAGGGCACCGGCAAGCGGCTGATGGACCTCGCCAAGGAAGGGCGCGACACGCTCTGGCTGACGGTCTACGCGCCCAACACCCGCGCACAGGCCTTCTACCGCCGCGAAGGCTTCACCGAGACCGCGCGCCTCGACGCCGACCGCGACGGCGCCCCCCCGATGCTGCGCATGGACTGGACCCGCTCCGAGGTCGCGAAATGATCCGTCTGGCCGACAACGACGACCTGCCGCACTGCGCCGAGGTGGTGAACGGCTGGATCGACGGCACGCCGTGGCTGCAACGCGCCACCCCGGCAGAGAAGATCCGCGAGATGTTCGAAGGCATCCTGCAGCACCGCATCATCTGGGTGATCGGCGAACCGGTGGAGGCCTACCTCTCGCTCGATCCCTCCAACGGCCACATCGGCGCGCTGAACTGCCGGACGCCGGGCTGCGGCCACGGCTCCGCCCTGCTCGAAACCGCCCGCGAGGGCCGCGACTTCCTCAGCGTCTGCCCGCTGATGGCCAACGTCCGCGCCCAGACCTTCTGGCGGCGCAACGGTTTTGCGACGCTCGGTCTGGAAGACGAAACAAAGCCGGTGCCGCTGCGCCGGCTCCGCATGGAATGGTCGAGGTATGGATCATGAGCCGCTTCATCCCCCCGCTGCTCGGCGTCCTGCTGGCGCTCATGGCGATCTGGTACGTGGCCGTGGTGCCGATGAACGTGCAGGAAACCCTCACCCGGGCCGAGCGCGCGGAGATCGCCGTCACCCCCGCCACCGCCGTGGAACGCCGCGACACCGGCACATGGGCGCTGGTTTTCGGCAACCTCGGCGCCCTGGGTGAAAGCTGGTCGCTCGACCGGCCCCGCCTGCCCGCCCCGCACCAGGTGGTGGCGGAACTCTACGCCTCGACCGTGGCCGAGGAACTGACCGGGCGGCGCGGCCTCGTCCGCTCCGGTTCGCTGTCGAACCGCGGGCTGCTCTACCATGCCGTCGTGACGCTCAACGCCACCTTCGTGGGCTTCCTGATCGGCACCGGGCTGGGCATCGTGCTGGCCATCGGCATCGTGCACAGCCGCGTCATGGACATGAGCGTCATGCCCTGGGCCATCGTCAGCCAGACCATCCCCATCGTGGCACTGGCGCCGATGATCATCGTGGTGCTCTACTCAGTCGGCATCCAGGGGCTGCTGCCCAAGGCGGTGATCTCGGCCTACCTGTCGTTCTTCCCGGTGGTGGTCGGCATGGTGAAAGGCCTGCGCTCGCCGGACGCCATGCAGATGGACCTGATGCGCACCTACAGCGCACCCACCCGCGACGTGCTGATGAAACTGCGCCTGCCGGCATCGGTGCCCTACCTCTTCGCCTCGCTCAAGATCGCCATCGCGGCCAGCCTCGTCGGCGCCATCGTCGGCGAACTGCCGGTGCAGAAGGGCGGCCTCGGCGCGCGCATGCTGGCGGGCAGCTACTACGGCCAGACCGCCCAGATCTGGGCCGCCCTCCTCATGGCCGCGGGTCTCGCGGCGGTGCTGGTCTGGGCCATCGGCGCCGCGGAACGCCGCACGCTGACCAAAATGGGAATGGCGCAATGACCCACGCCCCCACACCGCACATCCCCGAACCCGCCCGCTCCTCACCCCGGACAAAGGCAAACCGCCCAGGCTTCTCCGCTTCGCAAATACTCACTTCCTCCCTCTCCGCACGAACCTCCGCCGGAGGTCCCTCATGATCCGCGCCGCAACCGCCGTCCCGCGCCACCGACCCTGTTTATCTGCTTGCCAGGCACGCACCTCCTCCCCGACGGCCAGAACCGCCGCCGGAAACCGCCATGATCCGCGACGCACCCGCCCCGCGCCACCGCCCCCGTTTCTCTGCTTCCCAAATACTCACCTCCTCCCCCTCCGCCAAAACCACCGCGGGAGGTCCCGCATGATCCGCACCACGCGCCACCGCTACTCTCATTCCGTGACCGTCCAATCCACACCCGCCGCCCGAGTCCCGTCATGACCCTCATCCTCGCCGCCCTCGCCCTCTGGGCCGCCGGTTTCGCGCTGAACGTGGCGCTGGCCAACGGTCCCGCCCGCGACACCCGCGCGGTACAGCTTGCCGTGCCGCTGATCTTCGGCGCCACGCTGGTCGCCATGTGGGAGCTGATCGTGCGCGGCGCGGGCGTGCCCACCGTGATCCTGCCGCCGCCCTCCGACATCGCCGGGCGCTTTGCCGAAAACACCGGCCTCCTGTGGCGCGACTTCACCCAGACGATCCTCAAGGGCGCGCTCTCCGGCTACATCATCGGCAATGCCGCGGCCTTCCTGACCGCGCTCCTCGTCGACCGTTCCGACTACCTGCGGCGCGGGCTCCTGCCGCTGGGCAACTTCATGGCGGCCCTGCCCATCGTCGGCACCGCGCCCATCCTCGTGATGTGGTTCGGCTTCGGCTGGCAGTCGAAGGCCGCGGTGGTGGTGCTCATGGTCTACTTCCCGATGCTGGTGAACACCGTCGCCGGCCTGTCCGAGACCACCGCCATGCAGCGCGACCTGATGAAGACCTATGCCGCGACCTGGGGCCAGACGCTCTGGACGCTGCGCCTGCCCGCCGCCCTGCCCTTCATCTTCAACGGGCTGAAGATCACCTCCACCCTCGCGCTGATCGGCGCCATCGTGGCAGAGTTCTTCGGCTCGCCCACCCTGGGCCTCGGCTTCCGCATCTCCACCTCGATCGGCCAGCTCGACCTGCCCATGGTCTGGTCGGCCATCGTGGTTGCCGCTTTGGCGGGCACCGGCTTCTACGGCCTGATCGCGCTGATCGAAAAGCGCATGACCTTCTGGCACGCCTCCACCCGAGGCAGCTAACATCCACCCCAAGCCCCCGCATCAACGAGGGGCCAACACCAACCGGAGGTAACAATGAAATACATCCTTTCCACCACGGCAGCCCTCGCGCTCGCCGCGCCGGCCTTCGCCGCCGACGACGTCACGCTTCAACTGAAGTGGGTCACGCAGGCGCAGTTCGCCGGCTACTACGTGGCGCTCGAGCAGGGCTTCTACGAAGAGGCCGACCTGAACGTCACCATCCTGCCCGGCGGCCCCGACATCGCGCCGACCCAGGTGATCGCCGGCGGCGGCGCCGACGTCATCGTCGAGTGGATGCCCGCGGCGCTGGCCGCACGCGAGAACGGTCTGCCGCTGGTCAACATCGCACAGCCCTTCAAGTCGTCGGGCATGATGCTGACCTGCTGGGGCGACGTGGGCATCGAGGAACCCGCCGACCTCGCCAACCGCACGCTGGGCGTGTGGTTCTTCGGCAACGAGTACCCCTTCCTGTCGTGGATGTCCTCGCTCGGCATCAAGACCGACGGCAAGGCCGAAGGCTCCGTCGAGGTGCTGAAGCAGGGCTTCAACGTCGACCCGCTGCTGCAGCGCCAGGCCGACTGCATCTCAACCATGACCTACAACGAGTACTGGCAGGTCATCGACGCGGGTGTGTCCGAGGACGAACTGATCACCTTCAAGTACCAGGACCAGGGCGTCGCCACCATGGAGGACGGCCTCTACGTGCTCGAGGACGACCTCTCCGACGAGGCCTTCGTGGACAAGATGGCGCGCTTCGTCGATGCCTCGATGCAGGGCTGGAAATGGGCCGAGGAGAATCCCGAAGAGGCGGCGATGATCGTGCTCGACTACGACGAGACCGGCGCCCAGACCGAAGAGCACCAGATCCGCATGATGGGCGAGGTCGCCAAGCTGACGGCGGGCTCCAACGGCGCCCTGGACGAGGCCGACTACCAGCGCACGGTGGAGACCCTGTTGGCCGGCGGCTCCGACCCGGTCATCACCAAGGAGCCGGAAGGCGCCTGGACCCACGCGGTCAGCGACAAGGCCCTGCAGTAAGGGCCCTGCAATGAACGGGTTTCGCTGACTGCGTCAGCGACCCGCCGGGGGAAGTTTCACTTCCCCCGGACCCCCTTCAGAGTATTTGCGAAGCAAAGAAGCAGGGCGCGCGGCGCGCGGTGTTCCCTGCCCAGCGCAGATCTTTCGCGCCTTGTCTTCATCTTGGTCCAAATACCTCGGGGGAGCCTCCCGGGAGGGAGGCGGGGGCGGAGCCCCCTTCCGGCCGGAACGGCCGTTGTCCTAACGTCTGCCCAGCACGATGCCCTGCCCGGCCTGACCGGGCGTCGCGAGGGTTCCATGCGCCTCGGCGATGCGGGCGAGGCGTTCGGCCGGGATGGCGCCCCAGGCTTCTGGGCGGCGGGTGCGGAGGTTGAAACCCAGCATCTTCGCCTCGTTGGTGGCCGCCACCTGTCCCGAGGCGTCCAGCACCCGGTGGAAGAGGATGTAGCGTTTGGCATCCCAGTCGAGGAGCTGCGTCTCGATCGTGAAGGCGTCGCCCTCCGCCAGTTCGCCGGAATAGGTGACGTGGTTTTCCACGACGACGTATTCGTGGCCGTCGCGCGCCTCCATCCGCAGCGGATCGTTGATCCAGTTGAAGAAGGCCCAGTTCGCCTGGTCGCAGGCGGTCAGGTAATGCGCCATGTTCATGTGGCCGTATTCGTCCACCCATTCGGGCCGCACGACGTTTTCCACCAGCCTGAGCGGCGCGTCCACCCGGCCGGTCCAGGCGTGCAGGAAGGTTTCCGTCTCCAGCATGTCAGCGCCCCGTCCAGACGGGGGAGCGTTTCTCCATGACCGCCGCGACGCCTTCCTTTGCGTCGGCGCTGTCGTAGAGCCGGCCGTAGGCCTCCAGCCCGCCGGCGCGCATCCGGGCGAAGGCCTCCTGTTCCGTCAGCCCCTCCGTGGCGCGGGCGATCTCCTTGACCGCGCGGAGCGAGAGCGGCGCGCAGACAGCGACGCGGTCTGCCAGCGCGCGCGCCTCCGTCATCAGCGCATCGGCGGGCACCACGGCGTTGATCACGCCCCAGCGCAGCAGTTCCGCGGCGGGGGCGCGGCGGGCGGTCATCAGCATCTCCATCGCGACGGCGCGCGGCAGGCGGCGCGGCAGGCGGATCACCCCGCCGGAATCCGGCACGAGGCCGATCGAGGTCTCCGGCAGGCCGAACTCCGCCCCTTCGGCGGCGACGATCATGTCCGCCGACAGCGCCAGTTCGAACCCGCCGCCCAGCGCCGTGCCATTGACCGCCGCGATCACCGGTTTCGTCAGCCCCCAGAACTCCGTCAGGCCGGCAAAGCCGCCGGGGCCCATGTCGGCCTCCGGGTCCTCGCCCTCCTGCGCGGCCTTGAGGTCCCAGCCGGCGGAGAAGAAGCGCCCCTCGGCGGTGACGATGCCCACCGAAAGCCCGTCGTCCTCCTGCAGTTGCCGGAAGGCGGCGCCCAGCGCCCGCGACGTCGCCGCGTCGATGGCGTTCACCTTGCCGCGTTTCAGCACCACCTCGAGCACGCGCCCGCGCACCCCGACCGTCACATCCGCCATCGTCCGGCTCCTTCGCTTGCCCGGGTACGCTGGGCCATGGCGCGTCCGGAGGCAAGGTCGGAGGCTGCCCAAAAACCGGGCAAAGCGCCCGTCCGGCGGCGCCGCCGCCCCTGCGGACCGCCTGCCCCTTTCGCGCCAGCGCAAGCCCTGTCTATAAATGTCGGGTATGACGACCGCGCCGAGGCCTGCCATGACCGTTCCATCGACCCTGACGAACCGCCTGCAGGCGCTGCTCATGCGTCTTTACCCGGACCATGACACCGAGGAGGTGACCGCCAAGGTGGTGGAGGCCTTCTGGCCCGAGGGCACCGATCCGCGCGGCCGCGCCCGCAAACCCGGCAACCAGCTCTGGAGTCAGAAGGACGCGCTTCTGATCACCTACGGCGACAGCCTGATCGACGGGGTCTACAAGCCGCTCGACCTGTTGCGCGACTTCCTCGGCCAGCACCTGAAGGGCGTGGTGAACGGCGTGCACATCCTGCCGTTCTTCCCCTTCACCTCCGACGACGGGTTCGCGGTGACCGACTACCGCAAGGTGAACCCGGCGCTCGGCGACTGGCCGGACATCCAGCGCATCGCCTCGGAATGGGATCTTGCCTCCGACCTCGTGCTGAACCACGTGTCGTCCCAGGGCACGTGGTTCAACGCCTACCGGCAGGGGCAGAAACCCTACGACGCGTTCTTCTTCGAGGCCTCGCCGGACGACGATCTGTCCATGGTCGTGCGCCCGAGGACCACGCCGCTCCTGCAGGAGGTGGAGACGGCGAACGGCGTAAAGAACGTCTGGTGCACCTTCAGCCACGACCAGATCGACCTGAACTTCAAGAACCCCGAGGTCCTCTACGAGATCATCCGCATCATCCGGCTGCACATCGGGATGGGGGTGAAGATCATCCGCCTCGACGCGGTGGCCTTCGTCTGGAAGCAGCCGGGCACCACCTGCATCCACCTGCCGCAGACCCATGCCATCGTGCAGCTTCTGCGGGTGCTCTCGGACTTCGCGCGCGAACCGGTCGTGCTGCTGACGGAAACCAACGTGCCCAAGGCCGAGAACCTCAGCTACTTCGGGCAGCTGAACGAGGCGCACTGGATCTACAACTTCCCGCTGCCGCCGCTGATCCTGCACGCCATGCTTTCGGGCGACGCGCATTTCCTGTCGAACTGGCTGCGCTCCATGCCGCCCGCCCCGCACGGCTGCGCGTACCTCAACTTCACCGCCTCGCACGACGGCATCGGGATGCGCCCGGCCGAGGGCCTGCTGCCGGACGAAGAGATCGCGCGCATGATCTCCACCGTGCAGGACAGCGGCGGGCGGGCGTCGATGCGGGCGCTGCCGAACGGCGGTACATCGGTCTACGAGCTGAACGCCACCTTCTTCTCGGCCCTGTCGCGCACCTATCGCGGCGACACCGCCAACCACATCGCGCGGTTCCTGTGCTCGCAGACCATCGTCATGTCGATCGAGGGGGTGCCCGCCTTCTACATCCACGCGATGCTGGGCACGGAGAACGACATCGAGGGCGTCGAGCGCCGCGGCATGAACCGCGCGATCAACCGCCACCGCTGGGACTACCCCGAACTGCGCAAGCGCATCAAGGACCCGGAGACCCCGCAGGGCCAGGTCCTGCCCGCCCTGAAGGAACGGCTGAAGCTGCGCGCCAAACAGCCCGCCTTCCACCCCAACGCCACGAACTTCACCCTGAACGTGGACGACCGGGTGTTCTGCGTCTGGCGGCAGTCGATCAACCGCGAACAGTCGATCTTTGCCCTGCACAACGTCAGCGCCGAGACGGTGGACCTGCCGCCGCGCGCGCTCAACCTGATCGCGGACGAGGAATGGATCGACCTGCTCTCGGGCGAGACGCTCCACCCCGAGGAGGACGGCGTGACGCTCGCCCCCTACCAGTGCCGATGGATCACCAACCGGGGGTGACCGTAAAAAGCGTCCGGACGGATTGTTGACCTTGCGGCAGGTCCAACCCCATCATGGGCGGACCTGCTGAACTACACCGGACGACCTCATGACATTTCGCCTTCTGGCCTTCCTCGCCTGCATCCTCCTCCTGTCCGCGCCCGCGCAGGCCGCCGACATCACCATGGGCAACGACTGCGACATCCACCTCTCCGGCCAGATCGTGAAGGGCGACGCCGACCGCTTCGGCGCACTGATGGACGGCGCGGCCTGCACCTATTCCACCCTGCACCTGTCCTCGCCCGGCGGCTCGGTGACAGAGGCGCTGGCCATACCGCAGCACTTCAGCCGCACGACCACCGTGATCGATGCCGGGCAGACCTGCCTGTCGGCCTGCGCGCTGATCTTCATGGCGGGCCACACCTGCGCCGGTGCGCCCTACACATGCCAGCCCACCCGCCGGATGCACCCCACGGCGACGCTGGGCTTCCACGCGCCCTTCCTCCAGCCGGACCAGAAGCAGCAGCTTGTGCCGCTCGACCTGTCGTTCTCCGCCGCGCTCGACATCTTCGCCCAGATCCAGAGCGCGTTCTCCAAGCTCTCCTCCGTCGTGGCCTCCACCGGCTACAAGCAGGCGATGATCCATCCCGACCTCTTCGCGCAGATGTTCAGCACGCCGCCGCAGGAGTTCTACACGATCACCACGAACGACCAGTTCTACAGCTTCGACATCGGGCTGATGGACGACATCCCCAACACGGCCACCCCCGCCTTCGACCGGCAGCGCGCCGCGACCCTGTGTTACAACATGCTCTATTCCACCTATCGCGGCTGGAACCACTCGGAGTTCGGCTTTGCCGATTACGATACCGGCGGGCAGGAGTATTTCGAAAGCGTCACGAACCACGTGCAGCGGCAGGACCCCGCCCCGTGGCTGGGCGACGGCGTGAACATCCCGGTCGACTTCGTCGAGTTCCGCAACCTCAACCTCGGGATGGGCTGGTCCGGCTGGTGCGAGATCATGCCCGAGCCCGGCTCCGGCACCGTGTCGGTGAACCTCTACCGGCAGGACAACATGCCCTCCGACAACGACCGGGCCGACGCGCGCGCCTACATGCACTACAGCATGGCCTGGCCGCCGCGCACGCCGCTCAGCGCCGTCTCGTGGAAGGCGGCGGCTGGCGGGGCGGCCGCCACCCCTGCGTCCGTTCCCGGCCCCGATCCGGTGGCGCTGGCGCGCGCCTACTTCGACCGCCTTGGCAAGCGTGACGGCGGCGCCCCCTCTGCCCTCTGGATTCCGGAAAAGCGCGAGGCCATCGACCGGGCCGCCGCGGGCATCTGCGATGCGAGCCTCGTCGATGCCTCCGATGCCGACCTCTCCGGCGGCGCGGCAACGGTCAGCCTGCGCGCCCGGGTGACCGGCTGCGGCGCGACCTCGGGCGAAGTCTACGCCCTGCGCATGACCTTCACCCCCGGGGCGGACGGCTGGCGGATCTCGGCCCTGAACAGCGCCGAGTGAGCTGTTTCCGGGGCCGACGCGCCCCTGTTAACCTCTTTTTTCCGCTGCGCTGCAGAAAGGTTACCAACCGGCCGGTTCGAGGGGTCGAAACGGCCGGTTGACCCCTTACAGGCGGGAAACCATGGTGAACGGGTGCTGAATCCGTTGTGGAATGCGCCGTGCATGCCCCCAGATCTGCGCGTCGCAGGGCATCGACCGCAGCCTTAACCCCTCCGCGCGCGGCGTTAAGATGAACGGATCTTCATCAGAACGGCTTCGCCTCGAACTCCGCATTGTCGGCGGCCACCAGCGACCGCAGCTCCGACACCAGCCCCTGGTCGGCGGCGTTCACACGGCTCCAGTTCGGAATGAACGGCGCGTCGTTGGGCTTGGCCAGGAAGGTGTGCCCAGCGACCATGATGTTCTCCGCGAACAGCTCGATGGTGCGTTCCTCGCGGTGCCGGTCCAGCGTCAGCCCGTTCATCTTGGCGTCGTTGTCGTAGAACTCCAGCAGGTCCAGCGCGACCCGGTAATAGGTGGCCTTCAGCGCCCGGAAGGAGTTGGCGGTGAAGATCGTCCCATCCGCCGCCAGCTTGCGGAAGATCGCCTTGCAGATGTCGGTCGACATGCGGTTCAGGCCCGCCGCCGCGTCGCCCTCGCTTTCGTCCTGGTGCTTGTGATCGTACGCGTCGGCGATCTCAACCTGGCAGACGGTGTGCCGCCCGCTGTTGCGCCAAACCTCTGACAACACGCCGATTTCCAGCCCCCAGTCCGACGGGATGCGCAGGTCGGGCAAAAGCCCGGTGCGCAGCGCGAACTCGCCCGACAGCGGGTAGCGGAAGGCGCGCAGGTAGTCGATGTAGTCCCGGTCGCCGATCACCCGCTTCAGCGCGATCAGGAGCGGCGAGACCAGCAGCCGCGTCACCCGCCCGTTCAGCTTGCCGCCGCCGACACGCGGGTAGAACCCTTTCGACAACTGGTAGCGGAAGTTCGGATTCACCACCGGATAGACCAGCCGGGCCAGCATCTCGCGGTCGTAGGTGACGATGTCGCAATCGTGCAGCGCCATCACCGCCGTGTCCGCGCAGGAGATCAGGTAGCCCATGCAGGTCCACATGTTCTTGCCCTTGCCCGGCTCGTCCGGGGCCAGCCCCATCTCTTCGAGCCGCGCCATATAGGCCTTCATCCTGGGGCTGTCGTTCCAGAGCACCACATGATCTTGGGGCAGCTTGGAAAAGAAATCCCGCGCCCGGCGGAACTGGTCCTCATTCGCGCGGTCCAGCCCGATGACGATCCGGTGCAGGTAGCTGACCTGGCTCAGCTCGTCGATGATGTGCGACAGCGCCGGGCCTTCCAGCTCCGAGTAGAGCGAGGGCAGCACGAGGCTGATCTTGCGCGTCTGGGCGAAGGTCTCGATCTCGTAGACCAGTTCCTCGATCGGGCGCTGCCGCAGGTTGTGGAACTGGGCGATATTGCCGTTCTGGTGAAAGTCAGCCATGCGCGGGATCCTTCGCGTCGTAATCGTCAAGAAGCGACAGCACCGCCGCCGCCCAGCCCGCGGGCCCCGGGAGGTCGGTGCGCAGGATGCGCCCCGCGTCCTCCCCCTCCAGCAGAGGCAGGCCCGGACCGTGATCGTTGCGCACGACGACGCCGATGTCAGCCGTCTGAAGCATCTCGATGTCGTTGGGCGCGTCGCCAAGCGCAATTGTCCGGGTGGCGCCCATTTCCCGGGCGAGTTCGCGCATGGCATCCGCCTTTGTCCGGCCCAGCGACAGGGTCAGGAACCGCCCGCCGCTGCGCCCCCGGACGCCGTACATGCCAAGCCCGGCGAGGAAGGCGTCGCGCGCCTCGTCCGTTCCGGACCACAGCCCGGGTTCGGAGAAGCACCGCTGCCCGGCCCGTTCGGCGCCGTCCAGGCCAAGTCCCGTCACCTCCGCGATCTCCTCTGCGGTCATGTCGGCAAAACCGCGGAACCCGGCCCGAAGTTCCGGTGCCAGATCGGAAAGGGCGCGGCGGATGCGGGCGTGGTCCTCGCTGTCCTGCGCCACACCTTCTGCGGGCCGGTAAACCCCTGCACCGTTCTCCACGATGGCAGGCGTATCGCCAAGGCCGAGGTCGGCATGCAAGGGCGCAACCTCCGCCGAGGTCTTCGACGTGGCAAGGATCAGGGGAACGTCCCGCGCCTTCAACGCATCCAGTGCCGGGCGCGCCGCCTCCCACGAATACGTGTCGTGATCCAGCAAGGTGCCGTCTAGGTCGGTGAACACGATCAAACCCATGAAGCGACCTCTGCCTGCTTGTCCCTGCAGGATTTATGCCGCAGCCGCATCCCGGCAACCACCGTCCATGCTGCAGTGCGGCTCAATGTGCGGCGGAGAGGTCACGGATGCCCTTCCCAATCGATGGTCAGGTCGACCGGGCCGAGCTGTTCCGCCACCCGGTGCGCGTTCGGGATATCGTTGCCCATGGCCTTTTCGCGCGCACCGGCATGGTCGTATTCGTAGCTCACCCAGCGTTCGATCAGGCGCCGCTCCAGTTCCTCCATCGGCACCGACAGGTAGACCGTCAGGTCCCACAGGTCGGACAGCGCGCTCCACGGGTCCTGGGCGAGGCACAGGTAGTTGCCCTCGACGATCACCGTCTCCGTCTCCGGGCCGATACGTTCGGCCCCGGCGATGGCGATTTCGCGGGTGCGGTCGAAGACGGGCAGGATGACCTCGTCCTCTTCGGCGACACGGGCCAGGCAGGCGCGGAAACCGCCGAAGTCAAAGGTCTCGGGTGCGCCCTTGCGCGGCAGCAGCCCGGCAGGCCGCAGCAGCCGGTCGTCGAGGTGAAACCCGTCCATCGGCATCACCGCCGCGTTGGGCACGCGCGCGGCAACCACATGCGCCAGCGTCGATTTTCCCGATCCCGGCGCCCCGGCCACGGCGACCAGCCGCCGCCGCCCCCGTATCGGTGTCTCGGCGATCCGCTCCGCCACCAGCGTTGCGCTTTTCTGAACGTCCATGGCCCTACCCCCTTCCCGATTGGTGAGGGTCCGGGCCGGGCTTGTCAACGCGGAGGGGCCGGAGGTTCAGCCGAACAGCCGTCCGCGCGCACGGATGACAGCCAGCGCGACAACGGCCAGATAGGCCCAGTCGATCAGCACCAGCAGGTACCACGGGTGGGTGAAGCTGAAGCCGATGACGGTCACGGTGGCAAACAGGATGACGGCGATCATCCGGCGCGGCACCTTGATCGCCTTGGGCGACGGCGTCTTCAGCTTGGAGATCATGAGCATACCGATGAGCGCGAGCCAGAGGGCGACCATCGCCGGGGCCTCTCCCGCGTCCCAGCCGCCGGCGAGCATCATGAACACCGGCAGAAGGCCCAGCATCGCCCCTGCCGGCGCGGGGACGCCGACAAAGTGCCGCTTGGGCCCCGCGCTTTCATCCGCCTGGCCCGACATGACGTTGAACCGGGCGAGACGCAGGCAGGTCGCGGCGGCAAAGAGCAGCGCAAAGACCCAGCCGAAGCCGCCGGTATGAGACAAGTGGACCTGGTAGACGACAATCGCGGGCGCGACGCCGAAGCAGAGGAAATCGGACAGCGAATCCAGTTGCGCGCCCATCGGCGACTCGGCCTTGAGCTTGCGGGCGAGCAACCCGTCGAGCCCGTCCGCCAGCGCGGCGATCAGGATGGCGAACACCGCCGCCCCAAACCGCCCCTCCATGGCGAAACGGATGGCGGTGAAGCCGAAGCTCATGCCCGTCAGCGTCACCATGTTCGGCAGGAGCAGCAGCAGGGAGACCTGGCTGCGGTCCTCCGGCTGGGTTTCCGGCTCGGTGGGGAGGTCAGGCATGGTTCAGCCTTCCCCGCTTTCGGCGGTCAGGTCGGCGATGACGGTTTCGCCCGCGACCATCGTTTGGCCGATGCGCACCAGCGGCGTGGCGCCGGGCGGCAGGTAGATGTCGAGACGCGACCCAAAGCGGATCAGGCCGAACCGTTCGCCCCGCTCCAGCGTGTCGCCGTTCTTGGTCCAGCACAGGATGCGCCGCGCCACGAGGCCCGCGATCTGCACGACGCCATAGCGCCGCCCGTCCGGCAGGGTCACGGCCAGGCCGTTGCGCTCGTTGTCCTCCGACGCCTTGTCGAGCGAGGCGTTGAGGAACTTGCCGGGCCGGTAGGCGACGACATCGACCGTGCCTGCGGACGGCAGGCGGTTCACGTGACAGTTGAAGACCGACATGAAGACGGAGATGCGCACCATCTCTGCCTCGCCCAGTCCCAGCTCTGCCGGCGGCACGGCCGGTTCCAGCAGCGAGACAAGCCCGTCGGCGGGGGAGACCATGACATCCGGGCGCTCGGGGATCACCCGCTCCGGGTCGCGGAAGAAGTAGTAGACCCAGACGGTCACGCCCGCGGCAAGCCAGCCGAGCGGCTCCCACACAAGGAACAGCACGACCGCGATTGCGGCTGCTATGGCAACGAACTTTCGTCCTTCCGGATGCATCGGCTTGACGAAGGTGGACAGCATGGAGACAGACATGGAACCCCGCAGTGTTGGTCTGCCCTTCTCAGATATTCAGGCGTCGGATGCAAATCAAACCTGAGTCACGCGCCCCGGGTTCAAGCGTCGCGGCGCATCCGTCGGCATCCGTGGCCCCGAAGCCAGCGGCTTGCCGCCGCTAGGCGCGGCGGCCATTGCGCGGGACCGTCGCAGGGCGCAACATTCGTGCAGACATTACAGGCTGCCGGGGAAGGAAACGTCTATCTGCGCCGCTGCCCGGATAACGTCGCGTACGCCCCTATTGCCCGACAGATTGCCTTCGGTATTGATTTGCCGATGGCAGAAACGGCCAACCTGAAGTACCCATTCCGGTGTACGCTAACTCAAACTCAGGTTGCCACACCTGGAAAAGACTACACCATAACACGAAGGGCGGGATCGCCCGGACCCAGCAAGGGACGCTCATAATGACAAGACTTGCCCACCTGACCCTGACGACATTCCTGAGCGCCGGCATCGCCACCGCCGGACTGGCCCAGGAGACCCACCCCGAGACCGGCGAGCCGCTGGCCGCGGAACAGACCTTCACCTACCGCATCCTCGACGAGTTCTCTTCGCTCGACCCGCAGGTGGTCGAGGACGTGACCGGCTCCGAACTGGCGCGCGACCTGTTCGAGGGCCTGATGAACCAGGACGAGAACGGCGAACTGGTGCCCGGTGTCGCCACCGGTTTCGAGGCCTCCGAGGACAAGACCACCTACACCTTCACGCTGCGCGACGATGCGAAGTGGTCGAACGGCGATCCCGTGACCGCGCAGGACTTCGTCTTTGCGTGGCGCCGCGCCGTCTCTCCGGAACTGGCGTCGCCCTACCAGTGGTACATGTCGCTCATGTCCATCGAGAACGCAGACGCGATCATCGCAGGCGATATGGCACCGGAAGAGCTGGGCGTGACCGCCATCGACGATCGCACCCTCGAGGTGAAGCTCAGCCAGCCGCTGTCCTACTTCCCGCAGATGGTGACGCACGCCACGACCTTCCCGGCACCGCAGAAGGTGATCGAGGAATTCGGCGACGACTGGACCAAGACGGAAAACATCGTTTCCAACGGCGCCTACGTGCTGACCGAGCACATCCCGAACGAACGCTCCACCCGCGAGCGCAACGAGATGTACTGGGACAACGAGAACACCATCATCGACAAGACCGTCGCGCTGGTCATAAACGACGAGAACGTGGCACTGACGCGTTTCCTCGCCGGTGAGCTCGACCGCACCGAGGTCCCCGCAGGCCAGTTCCCGCGCCTGTCCGAGGAACACCCCGAGGAGGCGATCAGCTTTCCGCGGCTGTGCAACTACTACTACACGTTCAACCTGTCCGACAGCGGCCCCGAAGCCTTTAAGGACGTGAACGTGCGCAAGGCGCTGGCGCTGGCCATCGACCGCGACATCATCACCAAGAACGTGCTGGCGGGCGGTGAAGTGTCTGCCTACACCTTCGCACCGGCCGCCGTGGCCAACTTCGAACCGCCGGTCACCGAGATGCAGGAGATGACCCAGGCAGAGCGCGACGAGAAGGCCAAGGAACTGCTGGCAGAGGCAGGCTACGGCCCCGAGAACCCGCTGAAGTTCGGCATGATGTACAACACCTCCGACAACCACCAGAAGATCGCCGTGGTCATGTCGCAGATGTGGAAGCAGAAGCTGGGCGTCGAGGTCGAGCTGTCCAACATGGAGTGGAAGGTCTTCCTCGAGGTGCGCGGCAACCAGGACTTCGAACTGGCACGCGGCGCATGGTGCGGCGACTACAACGAGGCGTCCACCTTCCTCGACCTGCTGACGACGCCGTCCGGCTACAACGACGGCAAGTACTCCAACGCCGACTACGACGCCCTGATCCAGGAGGCGAAGTCCGCCGACGACAGCGCGCCGCTCTACGCCGAGGCCGAGCAGATCTTTGCACAGGACATGCCGGTGATCCCGGTCTACCACGCGGCAGGCGTCTACATGATGGACAGCGACGTGGGCAACTGGCCGGTGAACAACGTCGAACAGAACTGGTATTCGAAGGACCTCTACAAGGTCGCCGAGTAACCCCTCCCGAGACCCGTCCCGGCGTTCGCGCCGGGACCTGTCCCCGCGCCTCCCGACTGTGCGCAGGGACACGGGCACCGGCCAAGTCCCGGTCCCGGGGTGCCGATCCACATCCGCAAGGTTGAACCCCACATGCTTTCCTACGTGATCCGACGGCTTCTGGTGGCTGTCCCGACGATCCTGTTGCTGGTGATCGCCGCCTTCACCATGATGCAGCTTGCTCCCGGCGGGCCATTCACCTCCGAACGCCCCCTCCCCCCCGAGGTGCTTGCCAACATCGAGCGCCGGTACGGCCTCGACCAGCCGCTGTGGAAACAGCTCTGGAACTACTTCGCCAACATCGTCCTGCATTTCGATTTCGGTCCGTCCTTCGTCTACAAGGACCGCGACGTGAACGACATCATCGCGCAGGGTTTCCCGATCTCGCTGACCTATGGCTCGCTGTCGTTCCTCGCCGCGACCGTCGTGGGCGTGACGCTGGGCATCGCCGCCGCGATCCGGCACAACACCTGGATCGACTATTTCGCCGTGTCGCTGGGGATCGCCGCGCAGGCGCTGCCGAACTTCATCATGGGCCCCATCCTGATCCTGACCTTCACGCTCTGGCTGGGCCTGCTGCCCGGCGGCGGGTGGAACGGCGGACAGTGGGAATACCTGATCATGCCGGTGATCGCGCTCTCGACCTCCTACATGGGGTCCGTCGCCCGGATCACCCGCTCGTCGATGCTGGAGGTGCTGAACTCCAACTTCATCCGCACCGCCCGCGCCAAGGGCCTGCCGCAAAGCACGATCATCTGGCGGCACGCGATGAAGCCGACGCTTCTGCCGGTGATCTCCTACCTCGGGCCGGTCTTCGTCTACGTGCTGACGGGCTCGGTCTTCGTGGACCTCTACTTCTCCACCGGCGGCCTCGGTCAGAGCTATGTGAACTCCGCCCTCACCCGCGACTACGCGGTGCTGCTGGGCGTGACGATCCTCTATGGCGCGCTGACCGTCATCGTGAACCTGCTGACCGACCTCGCCTACGCGTGGTTCGATCCCAAGATCCGGTACTGACATGCGCTTTTTCGGAACATCCCCCAAGGCCGCCGCGCTGGCCGGCGAGATCACCGACTTCACCGCGGTGCGCGGTCGGTCGCTGCTGAGGGACGCCTTCAACCGCTTCCTGCGCAACAAGGCCGCCATGGCCAGCGTCGTCATCCTCGCGCTGATCGTGCTGTTCGTGCTGTTCGGCCCCCTGCTTTCGCAATGGTCCAACGAGGAAATCGACTGGGTCGTGATGGGCGACGTGAAGGGCATGGGCATGCCGTCGCTGGAGACGGGGCACTACTTCGGCGTCGACGACCTTGGCCGCGACCTCTACGCCCGGACGATCCAGGCAACGCGCACATCGCTGCTGGTCGGGCTGATCGGCGCCGCCATGGCGCTGGTCGTCGGCACGCTCTGGGGCGTCGTCGCGGGCTACTTCGGCGGTCGTCTCGACAGCGTCATGATGCGCTTCGTGGACATCATGCTGGCCATCCCGCTGACACTGATCCTGATCCTCATCCTCGTCGTCGCCGGACGCAGCTTCGTCGCGCTGTTCCTCGGGCTCGGCGCGGTTTCCTGGCTGACCATGAGCCGCATCGTCCGCGGCCAGACCCTGACGCTCAAGGGCCGGGAGTTCATCGAGGCGGCCCGCGCCACCGGCGTGTCGGAGGCCACCATCATCCGCCGCCACATCCTGCCCAACCTCGCGGGTGTGGTGATCGTCTATGCCTCGCTGCTGGTGCCCGAGATGATCTTGGCCGAAAGCTTCATCTCCTTCCTCGGCCTCGGCATATCTGAGCCCAACACCTCCCTCGGCCGCCTGATCGCCGAGGGCGCGGGCACCATGGCCTACGGCACCCTCTGGCAGTTGCTGTTTCCGCTTTTCTTCTACGTCACGCTGATCATCGCGATGTTCTTCATCGGCGACGGCCTGCGCGACGCGCTCGACCCGAAGGACCGCTGACATGACCGTGTTTTCCGTCAAGGATCTGAACGTCTCCTTCGACACGCCCGATGGCGAAGTGCAGGCCGTCAAGGGCGTGTCCTTCGACATCGCCGCAGGCCAGTGTCTTGGCATCGTGGGTGAAAGCGGTTCCGGCAAGTCGCAGAGCTTCATGGCCGCGATGGGCCTTCTGCCTCCGAACGGACGCGCCACCGGGTCGGTGACCTTGTCCGGGCAGGAGATCCTGAACGTGCCCCTGAAACGGCTGAACGCGATCCGGGGCGCGGACGTGGGCATGATCTTCCAGGACCCGCTGACCGCGCTTACCCCGCACCTGAAGATCGGCGCGCAGATGGCCGAGGTGCTGCGGGTCCACAGGGGTCTGCGCGGCCGTGCGGCACGTGCCCACTGCCTCGACTGGCTGAACCGCGTCCAGATCCCGGAGGCCGAGCGCCGCCTCGACCAGTACCCCCACGAACTGTCGGGCGGGATGCGCCAGCGCGTGATGATCGCCCAGGCCATGCTCTGCGACCCGAAGCTGCTGATCGCGGACGAACCGACCACCGCACTCGACGTGACCGTGCAGGCGGAGGTTCTGGACCTCATGGCCACCCTCCAGAAGGAGATGGGCACCGCCATTGCACTCATCACCCACGACATGGGCGTCGTCGCCCGCATGTGCGACCACGTGAAGGTGATGCGACTGGGCGAGTTCGTGGAGGACGGCCCGGTGGAGCGCATCTTCGCACGGCCCGAACACGCCTACACGCGCAAGCTGCTTGAAGCCATGCCCCGGATCGACAAGGGCGATGCACCGGGCGACGTCACCGGCAGGACCGTCCTCGACGTGGACGACCTGAAGGTGCACTTCCCGATCACCGTCAAGGGCGGGCTCTTCGGGCGCACGGTGCCGCTAAAGGCGGTCAACGGCGTCAGCTTCGACCTGAAGGAAGGCGAAACGCTGGGCATCGTCGGTGAATCCGGCTGCGGCAAGTCCACCCTCGCCCGCGCGGTGCTGCAGCTGATCGCGTCGCAGTCGGGCACCGTGTCCTGGCTGGGCAAGCCGCTGACCGAACTGGACCGCAAGGCGCTGAAGCGGGAACGCCGCGACCTGCAGATCGTCTTCCAGGACCCGCTGGCGAGCCTCGATCCCCGGCTGACCATCTCCGCCTCGATCGCGGAGCCGTTGCAGACCCACCGCCCCGAGATGACCGCCCGCGAGCGGCGCGAGGAAGTGGCGGCGATGATGACCCGCGTCGGCCTCGACCCGTCGATGTACAACCGCTACCCGCACGAGTTGTCCGGCGGTCAGAACCAGCGCGTCGGCATCGCCCGCGCGATGATCACCCGGCCCAAGCTTATCGTCTGCGACGAGGCGGTCAGCGCGCTCGACGTCTCGATCCAGGCGCAGATCGTGAAGCTGTTGAAGGACCTTCAGGACGAATTCGGCATGTCGATGCTGTTCATCAGCCATGACCTGTCCGTGGTCCGCGCGATCTCCAACCGGATCATGGTGCTCTACCTCGGGCGGATCGTGGAAATGGGCGATGCAGATACCATCTGTGCCCGTCCGCAGCATCCCTACACGCAGGCGCTGATTTCCGCCGTGCCGATCCCCGATCCGGAGGCCGAGCGCGCCCGGACCCGCATCCGCATCCCGGGCGAGCTGCCCTCGCCCATGGACCCGCGCGCCTCGCTGCGGTTCCTGCCCTCTCGTCTGGCCGATCAGGGCGAGGTGTATGTTCCGCAACTGCGCGACATGGGCGGCGGTCACCTCGTGGCGGAACACGATCCGCTGGACAGCCTGCTGAAACATCCCCGGGCGGGGGGCGCTGTCTCCGCGGCCTGAGCCGCCGGGACCCTCTCAGGAAATCCCGTTCAGGAAGACCCTGAGGCCCAGCTCGAACCGGGCTTTGCGCGCTGTCTGGCAGGGATGTTCGTCGGTCATGATCAGCGCCTCGATCACCGGCAGGTTCAGCATGTCGAGCAGCAGGGTCGCCGCGGCGGCCGGGTCGCCGACCCGAAGTTCGCCGCGCGCGCAGGCCCGCTCGATCTCGGCCCGGACGATGGCCTGCTTGTTGCGCGGACCTTCTTCAAGGCAGCGCCGGCTGAGCCGTGGGTGCTGCGCCGCCTCCGCGATGGCCAGGCGGAAGAGCGCAATGGGCAGGTCCCAGCGGTCGCCGGGTTCGTCGATCATGAAGAGCTTGCGCAGCCGGACCGCAAAGGAGGCGTCTTCCGGCAGGTCCGGCATGGGGGCGCACTTCGCAAAGCGTCTCTCGATATAGGCGTCGAACAGCGTGTCGCGGTCCTGGAACAGGCCGTAAAGCGTCTGCTTCGACATGCCCGCGCGGCGCGCAATGGCCGCCATGGTCATCCCCGCCAGCCCCACCTCGTGGAAGTGGTCGTCGAGCGCGCCGAGGATCACGTCGCGCCGTTCCTCCGCGTCCATGACCACGGGGCGCCCCTTGCGGACGGGAACAGGATCGTCGTTCTCGCCGACTGCTTGTGCGATGCGTGCCACGCCAGCCCTCCAAATCGCCGTGCTTTGCCCCTCGCGACAAAAAGCATCTTGCGGAATCCACATTACGGTACTTATGAGACTCGCGAGTCTTTTAAATACTCCGCCGGATTGCGCCAAGCGATTTCGCCGGATTCGCGAAAAGGAGCCGACAATGCGTTCGGTCACGACCGCCCCGCTTCGGGCGCTTCTTCTGGCGGCTGTCCTGCCGCTGTCTTTCAACCCGGCGCTGGCGCAGCAACAGGGGGGCGAACGTCCTCCGGCGGCGGTCACCGTGGCGACGATGCAGCCGCAGGAGCTGACGCTGACCTCCACCCTGCCCGGCCGCGTGCGCGCGTCGGCGGTGGCGGAGGTGCGGCCGCAGGTCAACGGCATCATCACCGAGCGTCACTTCAAGGAAGGCACGATGGTCGAGGAGGGCGACCTGCTCTACACCATCGACCCGACCACCTACGAGGCCGCGGTCGCGCAGGCGGAGGCGCAGCTCAGCGCGTCGCAGGCCCAGCAACGGGCGGCGGAGCGTGACTTCGAGCGGGTCAGCAGCCTGTCGACACGCGGTGTCACCAGCCAGCAGGCGGTGGACGAGGCGACCTCTGCCCGCGACACCGCCGATGCACAGGTGGTGATGTCCGAGGCGGCGCTCAGGTCCGCCCAGATCGACCTCGACCACACCGAGATCCGCGCCCGCCTCTCGGGGCGGATCGGCCTTTCGGACATCTCGCGCGGTGCGCTGGTGACCGCCAGCCAGTCGACACCGCTGACCACGATCCGCAAGCTGGACACGGTCTATGTCGACGTGACCCAATCCGCCGCCGAGCTGCTGGCCTGGCGTCGTGGCACGGCGCTGGACGATGAAACCCCGGGCGAAGTCAAGCTGACCCTGGCCGACGGCGAATCCTATTCGGAGCTAGGCCAGCTGACCGCCGCCGAACCGCACGTCGATGAACAGACGGGCGTGATCGTCCTTCGGATCGAGTTCCCGAACCCCGACATGCTTCTGCTGCCGGGCATGTACGTGCAGGTCGAGATGCCGACCGCGCAGCTCGACAACGTCTACCTCGTCCCGCAGGAGGCCGTCACCCGCGACCGCCGCGGCAACCCGCAGACATGGGTGGTGAACGCCGACAACGTGGTCGAGGTCCGTCCGCTGACGATCCTGCAGGACCGCGGTTCCGACTGGGTGGTCAGCGAAGGCCTGAACCCCGGCGACCGCGTCGTGGTCGAAGGCGTGCAGAAGACCGGACCGGGCGCCACCGTCGCCCCGGCGGAACGCACCGCCGAGGCCGCAGCCGAGACCCCCGGCGACGCCACCACGGCAACGGAGTAAGCGCAATGGCCCGTTTCTTCATCGAACGGCCCATCTTTGCGTGGGTCATATCCATCATCGTCATGGGGATCGGCATCCTGTCCGTGCTGACGCTCCCCATCGCGCAGTATCCGCAGATCGCGCCGCCCTCGATCTCCATCCGGGCGACCTATCCCGGTGCCTCGGCGCAGACCGTGGCCAATACCGTCACGCAGATCATCGAACAGCAGATGACCGGCCTCGACGGGATGCGCTACGTGTCGTCGAACTCCACCTCGGCGGGGACGGCCAGCATCACGCTGACCTTCGAGACCGGCACCGATCCGGACATCGCGCAAGTGCAGGTGCAGAACAAGCTGGCGCAGGCCACACCGCTGCTGCCCGACAGCGTGCAGCGGCAGGGCGTGACGGTGCAGAAGTCCTCGGCGGGCTTCCTGATGGTGATCGCGCTGATCTCGCCGGATGGCAGCCTCGACCAGACGGACCTGTCGGACTACCTGAAATCCAACCTCGTGGACGAGATGTCCCGGATCGAGGGCGTCGGCTCCGTGCAGGTCTTCGGCGGCCAGTATGCCATGCGCATCTGGCTCGACCCGTCGAAACTGACCGCCTATGAACTGACGCCTTCGGACGTGGTGGCGGCGGTCAGTGCCGAGAACGCCCAGATCTCGGCCGGGGCATTCGGCGACCGTCCCACCGCCGACGGGCAGATGCTGAACGCCACGATCACCGCGCAGTCGCTGCTCCAGACGCCGGAGGACTTCCGCCAGATCGTCCTGCGCGCGCAGGAGAATGGCGGCCTCGTGCTGCTGGACGACGTGGCCACGGTCGAGATCGGCTCCGAAGGGTACAACTTCACCCCGACCTACGACGGCCAGCCCGCCAGCGGCATGGCGATCAGCCTCGCCCCCGGCGCCAACGCGCTGGACACGTCTGAGCTGGTGCACGCCCGGATGGAGGAGTTCGCGCAGTTCTTTCCCGCCGGCATCGCCTATACCATCCCCTACGACACCACCCCCTTCGTGGAGATCTCGATCGAGGAGGTGCTGCGCACGCTGGTCGAGGCGATCATCCTCGTCTTCCTCGTGATGCTGCTGTTCCTGCAGAACCTTCGTGCCACGCTGATCCCGACGCTGGCCGTGCCGGTCGTCATCCTGGGGACCTTCGGAGTTCTCGCGGTGATGGGCTACACGATCAACACGCTGACCATGCTCGCCATGGTTCTGGCCATCGGTCTGCTCGTGGACGACGCCATCGTGGTCGTCGAGAACGTCGAACGCCTGATGGAAGAAGAGGGCCTTTCCCCGCGCGAAGCCACCCGCAAGTCGATGGACCAGATCACCGGCGCGCTGATCGGCATCGCGATGGTGCTGTCGGCGGTGTTCGTGCCCATGGCCTTCTTCGGCGGGTCGACCGGCGTGATCTACCAGCAGTTCTCCGTCACCATCGTGTCGGCCATGGCGCTGTCGGTGCTGGTGGCGCTGACCCTTACCCCGGCGCTCTGCGCCACGATGCTCAAGCAGTCCCACGGCGAAAAGCGCGGCTTCTTCGGCCTCTTCAACCGGGGGTTCGGCGCGACGACGCGCGGCTACGGCAAGGCGGTCGGCGGCATCGTGCGGCGGCCGTTCCGCATGACGCTGATCTACCTGCTGATCGTCGGCGGCATGGTCGCGCTGTTCATGCGCACGCCCACCGGCTTCCTGCCGGACGAGGACCAGGGCATCATGTTCGTGATGATCCAGGCCCCCACCGGCGCGACGCTGGAGCGGACGGAGGAGGTCGTCGAACAGGTGCAGACCTACTTCCTCGAACAGGAGGCGGACGCGGTTGAGGCGGTCTTCGGCGTGGCGGGCTTCGGCTTTGCCGGTCAGGGGCAGAACATGGCGCTGGCCTTCGTCCGTCTGAAGGACTGGTCCGAACGGGAGAACCCGGCGCTGTCGGCCCGGGCCGTCGCCGGTCGGGCCTTCGGCGCGCTGTCGCAGATCCAGGATGCTTTCGTCTTCCCGGTCGTGCCGCCTGCCGTTACCGAACTGGGCAACGTGTCGGGCTTCGACATGTACCTTCAGGCGCGTGGCGGCCAGACCCACGAGGAACTCGTCGCCGCCCGCAACCAGCTTCTGGGCATGACGGCACAAAGCCCGCTTCTGACCGGTGTGCGTCCCAACGGGCTCGAGGATGCCTCGCAGTTCAACCTCGCCATCGACTGGCGCAAGGCGGGCGCGATGGGGGTGACGGCCTCCGACGTGTCCAACCTGCTGCGGATCGCATGGGCCGGGGCCTACGTGAACGACTTCATCGACCGGGGCCGGATCAAGCGGGTCTACGTGCAGGGACAGGCGGACAGCCGGTCCACGCCTTCGGACCTGACCAAGTGGCGTGTGCGCAACGCCTCCGGCGGCCTCGTGCCCTTCGCCAACTTTGCCGAGGGATCGTGGAAAATGGGCGCACAGGGCGTCTACCGCTACAACGGCGTGCCGGCCCTCCAGATCCAGGGCAGCCCCGCGCCGGGCGTCACCACCGGTGAAGCCATGGCAGAGATGGAGCGCCTCGTATCCCAGCTTCCCGAGGGCTTCGGCCTGTCTTGGACCGGCCTGTCGCTGGAGGAGCGGGAATCCGGCAACCAGGCGCCGCTGCTCTATGCGCTGTCCCTGGCCGCCGTGTTCCTGTCGCTGGCCGCGCTTTACGAAAGCTGGTCGATCCCCTTCGCGGTGATGCTGGCCATGCCCATCGGCGTGCTCGGCGCGCTGCTCGGGGCGTGGGCGGGCAGCTACGAGAATGGTGTGTTCTTCCAGGTGGGTCTGCTGACGGTGATCGGTCTGACCGGCAAGAACGCCATCCTGATCGTGGAATTCGCCCGCGACAGAATGGAGGCGGGCGAGGATGTGCTGAGCGCGACAATCGAGGCTGCCAAGCAGCGCTTCCGTCCGATCATCATGACCTCCATGGCCTTCTCGCTCGGCGTGGTGCCGCTGGTGATCTCCACCGGCGCGGGCTCCGGCGGACGGAACGCCATCGGCGCCGGGGTGCTGGGGGGCACGCTGTCCTCCACCATCTTCGGGGTGCTGCTGGTGCCGCTGTTCTTCGTGATCGTGGTGCGCCTGTTCACCCGCAAGCGCCCGGCCGCCGAAGCGCAACCGGCCGAATGACCACCGGGCGGGGCAGCGATGCCCCGTCCCTCCCCTGCGCCCGGGTCCGGTCCACGGGCACCGGAACGCCCCCTTTCCTAAAATCTCAACCGACCACCGCGCAACCGACTACGTGCACGGCTTTCGTGGCCCGCAGCCAGTCCGCGCCCCGGTCCTCCCCCACACTCCGTCAGACGGCGATCCGCGCACGATCCTGCACGCACTCCCTTGGCGGACCGATCCATGTTGGCTAGGGATTGGCACGCAATCGAGCCGCAGACAGGGACGCGACATGGACGACACCGCCGCACGCTTCACCAGGGTCACGTCGAGCCACTGGGGCGCCTTCGAGGTGGACGTGGAGAACGACCGCATCGTCGCCACGCGCCCGTTCTCGGGCGACACGCATCCCTCGCACATTCCCGACATCCTCCCGCAGGCGGTGCATCACCGTTCCCGCGTGGCGCGGCCGTCCATCAGGCGCGGCTGGCTGGACTCCCGCCAGCGCAGCGGGCGGGGCACCGGCGACTTTGTCGAACTGCCCTGGGACGAGGCCCTCGACATCGCCGCGGCAGAGATCGACCGCATCCGCAAGACCCACGGCAACGAGGCGATCTTCGGCGGCTCCTACGGCTGGAGTTCGGCCGGACGGTTCCACCACGCGCAAAGCCAGGTGCACCGGTTCCTGAACAGCATCGGCGGTTACGTCGCCTCATTCGGCAGCTATTCCACCGGCTGCGCTCAATCGATCATGCCCCATGTCTTCGGCATCAACTTCCTGTCGCTGCTCTACGAGCATCAGGAGGGCTGGCATTCGATCCACGACCACACCGAAACGCTGGTGATGTTCGGCGGGATCAACCCGAAGAACGCGCAGGTCAGCATGGGCGGCGTGACCGATCACGACACCGCGGGCTGGATGCAGCGTTTTCTCGGCAAGGGGATGTATTGCCTGAACGTCGGACCGCAGCGGACGGACGCGCCCGCGGGCTGCGCGTGGCTGCCGGTCCGGCCGGGGTCGGACACCGCGCTCATGCTGGCGCTGGCTTATGTGCTGGAGAGCGAGGGCCTGACGGACCACGCCTTCCTCGACCGCTACACCGAGGGGTTCGCACGCTTCCGCCCCTACCTCATGGGTGAGCGCGACGGCACGCCGAAGACCCCAGAATGGGCCGCAGAGCTCTGCGGCGCGGCGCCTGACGCGATCCGCGACCTCGCGCGCCGGATGGCGTCGACCCGCACGCTGATCACCGTAGCCTGGTCCCTTCAGCGCGGCGAACACGGGGAACAGCCCTACTGGATGTCCGCAGTTCTGGCTGCGATGCTCGGTCAGATCGGCCTGCCCGGTGGCGGCGTGGGTTACGGCTACGGCGCAATCGGCGGCGTGGGCAAGACGCTCGACGCCATGTCGGGGATGACCTTCTCGCAGCTGACGAACCCGGTACAGACGCGGATCCCCGTGGCGCGCATCGCCGACATGCTGCGCAACCCCGGGCAGCCCTACGACTTCAACGGCCAGCGCGCGCCCTACCCCGACATCCGACTGATCTACTGGGCGGGCGGCAACCCGTATCACCATCACCAGGACCTCAACGCCCTGCACGAGGCCTGGCAGCAGCCCGAGACGATCATCGTCAACGAACCATGGTGGACCGCCACGGCCAAGCGCGCGGACATCGTCTTCCCCGCGACCACCCCCTATGAGCGCGAGGACATCGGCCGGTCCAGCCTGGACGACCACCTTTTTCACATGCCGCGGCTGGTGTCGCCCGTGGGCGAGGCGCGCGACGACTACGCGATCTTCGCCGGTCTGGCTGAACGGATCGGTGTTGGCGAGGTCTTTTCCGAGGGCCGCAGCGCCGACGACTGGATCGAGATCCTCTATGCCGACTACCGGGAACGGGCCGCGGCGCAGGGGATCGAGATCCCCGACCTCGACGGGTTGCGGCAGGAGAACTGGATCAAGCTGCCCATCCGCTCGGACCGCGTCGGTCATTCGTATTTCGGCCCCTTCCGGGAGGACCCGGAACAGGCTCCGCTCGGGACGCCTTCGGGCCGGATCGAGATCTTCTCCACGACCATCGACGGGTTCGGGTATGACGATTGTCCCGGTCATCCGATCTGGCTGCCGCCGTCGGAGTGGCTGGGGTCCGCCGCCCCCGAGGCACCGCTGCACCTCGTCTCGCCCCAGCCCGGCGACAAGCTGCACAGCCAGCTCGAAAGCGCGTTGGCGGATGTACCGGGTGCACGGCCCGCGACGCTCGTCATCCATCCCGACGACGCGGCCACTCGGGCAATCAGCACGGGCGACCTTCTGCGGGTCTTCAATACGCGCGGCGCCTGTCGCGCCCGGGCGCAGGTGTCCGATGACATCCGCCCCGGTGTCGTCGCCCTGCCGACCGGCGCGTGGTTCAGCGACCCGGGCGGGAACATCGACCTGGACGGCAACCCCAACGTCCTGACGAAGGACGTGGGCACCTCGAAACTCGGTCAGGGCTGCAGCGCACACACGGCGCTGGTGGACGTCGCACGCCTCGACACCTGAGGCACTTCGCCGGCCGCCTTCCTCCGTGCGGGTGACACCGTCCCCGTGCGGAGCCGCCTCCACAGGCACGCTCCTAGCACCGGAGGGGTCACGGGCCCATTCCACGACGCCGTCCCCGGCGGTCGTGTGTTTCCGCGCTTGCTCCGCAGGGGTGCCCCTTACCCGGCACTTTCAGAGTAACCCTTCCCCTCACTGCGAATGACCGGAACCGTCCGCAGGTGAGTCGCGCGATTCCATGGGATGGCCTCAATCGGCCTCACATCCAGGCGCGCCAACGACCGCCCCGCTCTGAAATCAGCCCAAAATGACATCAATCGACGTCTGACGGCGCCAAACCCCCCGATTTCAGCAAAAAGTTGTCGATGACAGTTGTCATCGACAATTGTCCTGCGCAACCTGTGCGAAGTGACGCAAAGACAAGTCACGCCGCACTTAAACGATCAGAAGAACGCGTAACGATGACCGACACTCCGAAGGACTGCTTCGACGAAATCGAGATCGACTGCCTCAGCACGGCGATCAGCTACTACATCCGGGTGCTGAACCTCTGGGTGTCGCGCGACCTGGAGAAGAAGCTCTCCGGCTCGCCGTTGGCGGGTGGGACCGGGAAGGTCTCGACCCTGTTCATCGTGGAGCATCAGCCCGGCATCACGGCCTCGGAGATCCGACAGTTCGCCGGCAAGGACGCGCCCGCGATGACCCGGCTCGTGGACAAGCTGATCACCGACGGCCTGCTGGACCGCCGCCCCGACCCGGAGACGAAGCGCCGCCAGCAGCTCTTCATCACCGACAAGGGCCGGATCGCGCTGGACGAGGTGCGCGGCATCGTCGGCCGCGAACCCGAAGAGGCCTTCTGGATGCTGACCGCCGAGGAACACGCACAAACCGTGGCCCTGCTGCGCAAGATCGCCGCCGCATACGTCGAGCGCCACAACGGACTGGATTGGAAGCGAAACAGGTCATGACCCGAAAAATCATGTTGTTGACCGGCGGATCCCGCGGGATCGGCCTGGGTATCGCGTGCGAAGCGGTACGGCGTGGATGGTTCGTTTCGCTGGGCCTGCGCAACGCCGACACCCTGCCCGAGGGCCTGACACCCGACGCGGCCGAAGTGGTCGGCTACGATGCCACCGCGGGCGGAGAACAGGACTGGGTCGCGGGCGTCATGGATCGCCATGGCCGCATCGACGCCGTCGTGGCCTGCGCGGGACTGCTGGAACACGACAGCATCGTGACCGGCGATGATGCAAAGGTGCTGCGGCTTTTCGAGGTCAACGCCCACGCCCCGCGCCGCCTGGCTGCCGCGGCGTGGCAGCCGCTCATCGACAGCGGATCGGGACGCATCGTCGTCATGGCCTCGCTCTCGGGCAAGCGGGTGAAATCGCAGCGCTCCGGCCTCTATGCCTTTTCGAAGTTCGCCGCAGTGGGGCTGGCGCACGCGCTGCGCCACGAAGGCTGGGACCACGGCATCCGCGCCACCGCGATCTGCCCGGGCATTGTCGCCACCGACATGGGCCTCTCCGCCGCGAACGGGTCGCTTCCGGTCGAGGCGATGACCCAGGTGGGGGACCTCGCCGCCCTGACGCTCAACACCATCGAAACGCCCGGCACGCTTTGCCAGGCGGAGATCACCTTCAACTGCCAACTTGACGGAATATTCTGATGCCCGGACCACGTGTAACCCCTGTCCACGGAGACGAAGACCTGCCCGGCAAGGTCGATGTCGTCGTGATCGGCGGAGGCATCATAGGCACCTCCACCGCCCTCGAACTGACCGAGAAGGGCCTGCGCGTCGCGCTGTGTGAAAAGGGAGGCATCGGTCAGGAACAAAGCTCGCGCAACTGGGGCTGGGTACGCATTTCCCGCCGCGACCCGCGCGAGATCCCCCTGATGGCCGAAGCCCTGCGCATCTGGCCGGGGCTGAAGGAACGGACCGGGCGGGAACTCGGCTACAAGCAATCCGGCATCCTGTTTGCCTGCCGCAGCGACAAGCAGATGGCGCAGTACGAATCTTGGTCGGACCACCTGAAGCCCTACCAGCTCGACAGCCGCATGGTCTCGGGCGCGGAGTTCGACTCGGTCATGCCCGGCTGCAATGAACCCGTGAAGGGCGGTCTCTTCACCGCCGCCGACGGGCGCGCCGAACCGCAGCTTGCCGCCCCCGCCATCGCCGAGGCGGCTCGCGACAAGGGCGCCGTCATCCTGACCGAATGCGCCGTGCGCGGGGTCGAGACCAGCGGCGGCGCTATCAGCGGCGTGGTGACAGAGCGCGGCCCCATCGCCTGCGACGCCGTGGTGCTGGCCGGCGGGGCATGGTCGCGTCTGTTCTCGGGCAATCTCGGCATCGAGTTCCCGCAACTGAAGGTGATGAACACCGTCGTGCGGACAGAGCCGATCGAGGGCGGCCCGGAGGCGGCCTACTGGACCAGCGACTTCTCGTTCCGCAAGCGCAAGGACGGCGGTTACACGCTGGCGTCCGGGTCCGTGAACGTGGTCGACATCGTGCCCGACAGCTTCCGGCTGGCGCTGAAGTACCTGCCCGCCCTGCAACACCAGTGGCGCGACCTGCGCCTGCGCTTCGGCCCGCGTTTCGCGCAGGAGGCCTCCTACGCGCGCAAGTGGCGAAACGACGAGACCACGCCCTTCGAGTACACCCGCGTGCTCGATCCGAAGCCGCACGCCAAGGTGGTCCGCAACACGCTGGAGGCCGCGGCGAAGGCCTTTCCGATCTTCGCCAACGCCAGACCACGGCAAAGCTGGGCGGGATACATCGACGTCACGCCCGATGCGGTGCCGGTGATCTCCGCCGTGGACTCGCTGCCCGGTTTCTTCATGGCGTCCGGTTTCTCCGGGCACGGGTTCGGGATCGGCCCCGCCGCCGGCCGTCTGATGTCCGAGATCGTCACCGGCCGCCAGACCTGCGTCGACCCGCATCACTTCCGGTTTTCGCGGTTCTCGGACGGCACCCGCCTGAAACCCGACGACGGGTTCTGAAACGCCCGCCCGGTGAAAGACCCGGGCGACGCAAGCGGCGCCGCCAGAAGCGCCGGACCAAGATCGAAACTGACCTTCCATTCACCGAACAGGGGAACGTACCCATGACCAACACTGGAAACGACCTTTCGCATCCGTCCCGCCGAGGTTTCCTCGGGATGACCCTTCTGGGCGCTGCCGGGCTGGGGCTCGCCTCCTTCCCGGGCGCTGCCCGCGCCCAGGCCTCCGGGCAGGTGATCGTCGGCATCAGCCAGGAGCCGACCGTCTTCAACCCGCACATGCTGCACATCGAGGTCGACGAGGGCATTCACTGGGCGCTCTTCGATCCGCTCTTCTCGGTGGAGCCGGACGGCACCTTTGCGCCGCGCCTCGTGACCGAGGTTCCGACGGTCGAGAACGGCGGCATCTCGGAGGACGGCACCGAATGGAAGATCACCCTCAAGGAGGGCGTCACCTGGCATGACGGCACGCCGATGACGGCGGAGGACGTCAAGTTCACGCTGGAGCTGCAGAAGGACGACAACTTCCGCGCCGCCCGCCGCACTGGCCACGAGCTGATCGAGGAGATCACCGTCGTCTCCGACACCGAGCTGACGTGGAAGATGTCGTCGCCCTTCGCGCCCTACATGGCGATCCTGAGCTGGACGATGATCATCCCCAAGCACGCCTTCGACGGCGTCGATCCGAACGAGGCGCCGTTCAACCAGACACCCATCGGCACCGGCCCCTTCAAGTGGGACAGCCGCGCGCCGGGCGACAACATCCAGCTTCTGGCCAACCCCGACTACCACGGCAACAAGGCGCAGATCGAACGGGTGGTGGTCAAGTACGTGCCTGACCTGACGGTGCTCTATACCCAGTTCAAGACCGGCGAGATCGACGTGATCGCGCTTCAGGGCATCTCGCCCGACCATTATGCCGAAGCCTCCACCCTGCCGGGCAAGACCGTCGAGCTGGTCCCGGTGGGCACGGTCGAGACGCTGTCGCTGAACCTCGGCAACCCGGTGCTGGCCGACAAGGCCGTGCGCGAGGCGCTCTACCTCGGCGTCGACAAGCAGACGGTGATCGACGCGCTCTACTACGGGCTGCCGACGCCCACCGAAACCTACATGCCGCAGCAGAGCTTCTACTACAACGCGGACCTGCCGCAGCACGTCTACGACCCCGAGGCGGGCAAGGCGATCCTGGAAGAGGCGGGCTGGGTCGTGGGCTCCGACGGCATCCGCGAGAAGGACGGCCAGCGCCTGAGCTTCGTCTGCTCGACCACCGCGGGCAACCACACGCGCGAGCAGCTTCAGCAGTTCCTGCAGCAGACCTGGAAGGACATGGGCATCGAGATGTCGATCTCGAACCTGCCGCCGGCGGTGATGTGGGCGGATCACTGGATGCAGTCGCAGTTCGACATGGCCGTGGCCGGGATCATCTTCCTGACCGGCCCCGACCCGGACACCCGCGACTACTTCCACAGCGAGGCAATCAACGCGCAGGGCGGCGCCGGACAGAACACCTTCCAGTACGCGAACGAGCGGATCGACACCCTGCTGACCGAGGGCGCGACCACCGTCTCGCCGGAGGCGCGCAAGCCGATCTACGAAGAGATCCAGTCGCTCGTCCGCGAGGAACTGCCCTTCCTCCCGCTGTTCCAGCGCAACGAGGTCCGCGGCCACGCCGAGACGATGAACGGCTACCAGCCGAACATCAACGTGCGGATCACCTTCTGGAACATGCAGGACTGGAGCTGGTCCTGACCCGCACCCAGACCTGACCGAACAGGCCAGCCCGGCGCGCCACGCGTGCGCCGGGGACGGCCGCCCCTTTCCCATCCGGAGGCCGCACCATGCTACGTTTCCTCATCAACAGGGTCCTGCAGGGCACCGTGCTGATCCTGATCGTGTCCATGATCGGGTTCACCGTCATCAACCTCGCACCGGGCGGGCCGCTGTCGCAATACGCGATGACCCCGGGCATGAGCCAGGCCGACCTCGACCGGATCGCGGCGCAGATGGGTCTCGACCGGCCCATTCCGATCCAGTACCTCGACTGGCTGGTTCACATGGTGCGCGGCGACTGGGGCAACAGCTACCGCGACCTCTCGCCGGTCACCGACGTGATCTGGCGGCACATGTGGGCGACGCTTCTGCTGATGGGCACCTCCACCGCCATCGCCGTCAGCCTCGGCACGCTGATCGGCGTGCTCGGCGCGCTGAAGCGCTATTCGATCTTCGACTACATGGCCACGGTGGGGGCGATGATCGCGCTCTCGATCCCGACGTTCTGGTTCGGGCTCGTCGCCATCTTCTTCTTCTCGCTGGAACTGGGCTGGCTGCCTGCGGGCAGCATGTACACCGTGGGCGACCAGAGCCTTGGCGACTACCTCATCCACCTGATCATGCCCTCTCTGGTGCTGGCGCTGGTCAACGTCGCGATCTGGAGCCGCTACATGCGGGCCTCCACCCTCGACGTGATGGACCAGGATTTCGTCCGCACCGCCAGGGCCAAGGGCCTGCCACGCTACCGCATCATCAGCGCCCACATCGTGCGCAACGCGCTGATCCCGATGATCACCCTCGCCGGGCTGCAGCTGCCCACCATCATCGGCGGCGCGCTGGTGACCGAGACCGTCTTTACCTGGCCCGGCCTCGGGCGGCTGTTCATCGATAGCCTCGGCTACAACGATTACCCGGTCATCATGGGGCTCCTGATGTTCTCGGCCATCCTCACCGTGATCGGCAACTTCCTCGCGGACGTGGGGGTGGCGCTGGCCGACCCGCGCATCCGCCTCGGCTGACGAAAGGACCGCACAGATGACCGCCCTTCCCGACCCCGCCGTCCGCCGCACGCCCCTGTCGCTGTTCACCGGGCCGCGCATGCGCAAGTTCATGCGCCATCGCCTTGCGATGGTCGGCCTGTTCATGATCGTCGCCCTGACGCTGGCGTGTTTCCTCGGGCCCTACTTCCTGCCCTTCGATGAGCTGTATATCGACCTGCGCGCCCGCTTCTCCCCGCCCCTGACCGAGAACCACATCCTCGGGACCGATCCGCTGGGCCGGGACATCGCCGCGCGGCTGTTCTCCGCCGGGCAGATCTCGCTGACCGTGGGCTTCACCGCCATGGTGCTGTCGACCCTGATCGGCACTGTGATCGGGCTGGTCGCGGGGTACTTCGGCGGCTGGACCCGCACCGGACTGATGCGCGTCGTCGACGCCTTCCTGTCCTTCCCGTCGATCTTCCTGATGCTGACGCTGGCCGCCTTCCTGCAACCGTCCCCGGCGATGATCACCCTCATCATCGCGGTGACCTCGTGGATGGAAGTGGCGCGTATCGTCGAGGCCGAGGTACGCGGGCAGGCCTCCCGCGACTTCACCGCCGCCGCACGCATGATCGGCGCGCCGCACTGGTGGATCATGCTGCGCGAGATCCTTCCCAACGTGATGGGATCGATCATCGTGGCCGCCACGCTGACCGTCGCCCGCGCCATCCTGCTTGAGGCCTACATCTCCTTCCTCGGGTACGGCATCCAGCCGCCGCTGCCGAGCTGGGGCAACATGCTGAACAATGCGCAGCAGTACCTCGACAGCGCGCCGTGGCTCGCCATCGTGCCCGGCGTCGCCATCACCCTCGCGGTGACCTCCTTCAACTTCATCGGTGACGGGCTGCGCGACGCGCTGGATGCCCGCTCGGTCAAATAGGCGAGGCGAGATCCATGACGACCGCATCCCCCTCGAACGACCCCGTCCTGTCGGTCCGCAACCTGTCGATCAGCTTCAAGGGCGGCCGCCGCGAACTGCCGGTGGTGCATGGCATCGACTTCGACATCCACGGCGGCGAGACGCTGGCGCTGGTGGGCGAATCCGGGTCGGGCAAATCGGTGACCTCATTCGCGCTGATGCGGCTCTTGCCCGATGCCCGGCACTGCGTCATCCGGGGCAGCGTCACCATCGGCGGGGTCAACCTGCTGGAACTATCCGAACGCCGCATGACCGCGGTGCGAGGGCCGAAGATCGCGATGATCTTCCAGGAACCGCTGACCTCGCTCAACCCGGTGCACCGCGTGGGCGACCAGATCGCCGAGGCGCTGCGCTATCACCGCAAGATGACCCGGGCGCAGATCCGCACCCGCGTGCTGGAACTTCTGACCCTCGTGGGCATCCCCGACCCGGAAAGCCGCATGACGGCCTACCCGGGAGAGATGTCGGGCGGCATGCGGCAGCGCGTGGTGATCGCCATGGCGCTCGCGCTGGAACCGGACCTGCTGATCGCCGACGAACCGACGACCGCGCTCGACGTGACGGTGCAGGCGCAGATCCTCGAACTCCTGCGCGACATCCAGAAGCGGACCGGCATGGCGATGTTGTTCATCACCCATGACTTCGGCGTCGTGGCCGAGATCGCCGACCGGGTCATGGTCATGTACTCCGGCCGCATCGTCGAGCAAGGCACGCTCGAAGACGTTCTGACCCGCCCGCGCATGCCTTACACGCGGGGCCTTCTGGCCTCTGTGCCACGGCTGGAGGATGCGGGCCTGAAGAAGGGCGCGCTCGGCACGATCGAGGGATTTGTCCCCACGCCCGGCGACCTGCCCCACGGCTGCAGCTTCCATCCCCGTTGCCCTTTCGCGCAGGCCGGGACCTGCGACACGACCATGCCGGACCTGCTGCCGCACGGCAAACCCGGTCATCCGGTGCGCTGCGCCCGGGCAGAGGACGCCGCGCTGAACCCGAACTGCATGGAGGACATCTCCGCATGACTACGCTGATCGAAGCCGTCGACCTCAAGCAGCACTATCCCGTCCGGCAGGGCGTGCTGGGCCGGCAGACCGCCGCGGTGAAGGCGGTGAACGGTGTGAACCTGCGCATCCAGCGCGGCGAGGTGCTGGGGCTGGTGGGCGAATCCGGGTCGGGCAAGTCCTCTCTGGGCCGCACCCTGATGATGATGGAGCGTCCGACGTCAGGATCGGTGCTCTACGAGGGCACCGACCTTGCCATCCGGTCCCACGCCGCTTTGCACCCCTACCGGCGCAAGATGCAGATGGTGTTCCAGGACCCTTTTTCCTCGCTCAACCCGCGCATGACGGTCGAGGACAGTCTGACCATGCCCCTGCGCTTCCACCAGCCGGAGCTGAACGCCAGCGACCGCCGCAACGTGGCTGCCGACACGCTGGAGCGCGTGGGCCTGCCGCGCAGCATGATCACCCGCTATCCGCACGAATTCTCGGGCGGGCAGCGGCAGCGCATCGGGATCGCCCGCGCGCTGATCGTGCGGCCGGACTTCATGGTTGCGGACGAACCGGTCTCGGCGCTCGACGTGTCGGTGCAGGCGCAGGTGCTCAACCTCTTCTCCGACATCCGCGACACGATGGGCCTGACGCTGCTGTTCGTCACCCACGACCTTGCCGTGGTGGGGCACATCGCGGACCGGGTGGCGGTGATGTACCTCGGCCAGATCATGGAGATCGCACCCACCCGTGCGCTCTTTGCCTCGCCCAGGCACCCCTACACCGAGACGCTGCTTTCCGCGGCCCCGCAACCCACCGTCGGCGCACGCCGGACCCGTATCCCGATGAAGGGCGAACCACCCAGCCCGCTGTCGCCGCCCTCGGGCTGCGTCTTCCGCACCCGCTGCGCGCACGCCACCCCAGACTGCGCCCGCGCCCGGCCGGAACTGCGGCCGCGCGGCCCCGGACACCTGAGCGCCTGCATCCGCGACGACCTGACCCTCGTGCCGGCGATAGGCGACAGCACCTCCTCTTCCAGACGAAAGCACATGGCATGACCCAGTTTTCCCCCTTCGACACGACGCTCTGGCATGCAACGGCCACCCCCGCGCCGGACACCGGCCCGCTGGAGGGCACCGTGCGCACCGATGTCTGCGTGGTGGGCGGCGGCTACACCGGCATGACGACAGCCATCGAGCTGCGCCGCCGCGGTCACGAGGTCGTGCTGCTCGAAGCGCAGGAGGCCGGGTTCGGCGGGTCGGGCCGCAATGCCGGGCACTGCACGCCGACGTTCTCCTACTACTCGCTGGACGAGCTGCGCAGCCTGCTGGGCCACGAAAGGGCCGCCCGCCTGATCGCCCGCCAGACAAAGGGGGCCGACATGGCCGCCGAGTTCATCCGCGATTTCCAGATCTCCTGCGAATGGAAACAGAACGGCTATTTCCACGGGGCACTGACGCCTTCGCGCATGGACCGTATCCGCAAGAAGGCCGACAGCTATGCCTCTGTCGGTTGCCCCTCGCGCGTTGTCGATGCCGCCGAGGCGAAGCGCCTGACAGGCTCCGACCGTTTTCACGGCGGCTGGATGCTGGAGTCGGGCGGTCACCTTAACCCGCTGAGCTACTCTCGCGGGCTTGCCCGCGCTGTGCTGCAGGAAGGCGCCCGCCTGTTCACGCGTTCGAAGGTGTCGAAGGTCGACCGGCAGGGCGACAGGTGGCACGTCCGCACCGATGCGGGCGAGGTCGTGGCAGACAAAGTCATCATGGCCACAGGCGCCTATACCGATGGCGGCTGGAAGGGGCTCGACAAGACCTTCCGCATCAAGAAAGTCATCCTCGCCGCCACCAGCCCCTTGCCCGACGATGTCCGGGCCCAGGTGCTTCCCTTCGACGGGACGATGCACGACGGGCGCGGCGACATCTTCGTCTACAAGTACAACCGCGAGGGCCGGATCGTGGCCTCGATGTTCCCGATGGGCAAACGCGGCCGCGACCTTGAGTACACGCGCCGGATGTTCATGGACCGGCTGCGCTGGCTGCATCCGCAGGTGCCGGAAAGCACGACATGGGATTACTACTGGATGGGTGAACTGGACATGCAGCGCCACACCATTCCCCGCCTCTACGACCTTGGGCCGGGCGCGCTGGCCTGCACCGGGCTCTCGGGGCGCGGCGTTCCCACCGGCACCATGCTGGGCGGCATCCTCGCCGACTGGGCGGAGGGCACGGCGGAGAAGGACCTTGCCCTGCCGGTCGAACGGCTGAAGTCGGCGCCGCCCTACATGTCCTTCGCGCCCGCCCTGATGCTGCGCTGGTACGGCATGCAGGACAACCTCGCCGCCCGCCGCGACGGCGTGGAGCTGCCGCCGCACGCCTGACCCGCCTTGGAGAGTCACCGGTCCTTGGGATGTAGACCGCCGCGAGCATCCTCCGGACCGGCATTGGCCTGTGGTCAGTGCCTGAGCGCGGTGTCGGACAAACCTCAGTCTCGCTCAGGGACTGCGCCGCCCCGGGCTCACTTCTTTCGACCCGCGGCAAGCGACAGTTTCGCAATCTTGTCGTTGAGCGTCCGGCGCGGCAGGCCGAGAATGCGGGCAGCGGCCTCCGTGTTGCCGTTGCACTGGTCGAGCACGCGGCTGATTTCCTTGGCTTCGAAGTCGGCCACGAGGTCCCGCAGCGTCTGGCCCGTGCCCACCACACCGCCCGCGCCGCCCTCCCGCGCCACGGTGCGCGGGCGCCTCAGGCCAAGGACGTGCCGGTCCGCCATGATGCGCAACTCGTGCGCATTGCCCGGCCAGTGATGGCCCTGCAGCGCCTTGCGGTCGTCGAAGGTGATCTCTGGTGTCTGCCGCCCGTGCCGCGCGGCGGCGCCGGCGAGGAAATGCGCGAAGATCAGCGGCACGTCCGACGGCACCTGTCGCAGCGCGGGAAGCGCCACCTCGTAACCCGCGATCCGGTAATAGAGGTCCTCGCGGAAGGTGCCCTGCCGGATCGCGTCGCGCAGCGGGCCGGAGGCCGAGGAAATCACCCTGAAGTCCAGTTTGCGCGGCCCCGAGGGCCCGTCCGTCTCGCGGGTCTGCAGTATGCGCAGCAGCTTCGGTTGGAGCGCCATGGACAGGGTGTCGATCTGGTCGAGGAACAGCGTCCCCCCGTCGGCAGAGGCGATCAGGCCGGGGTTCGGCGCCCCCTCTGCCGGGGCGCGCGTGTCGCCGAACAGGATCGGTTCGGCCCCGGCCTCCGGCAGGGTGGCGCAGTTGACCACGACGAAGGGGCCTTGCGCATGCGGCCCGCGGTGGTGCAGCAGGCGCGCGGCCAGCTCCTTGCCCGTGCCCGTCTCTCCGGTCAGGACCACGTCGATGGCCAGCGGTGCGATCTTTGCCAGGGTGCCGCGCAGGGCGGCCATCGTGCGGCTCTCGCCGATGAAATCTGCCTGCTCCTCAAGCCGCGTCTGCAGGCGCGCGACCTCGGCCTTCAGGCGCCCGGTCTTCAGCGCGCGCTCGATCACCGACATCAGGTGCCCGGCGTCATAGGGTTTCTCGAGGAAATCCTCTGCCCCGCGCTGCATCGCCCGGACGGCGTGGGCGACGTCGCCATGGCCGGTCAGCAGCACCACGGGCACGTCGCAGCCCGCATCGACCAGCCCGTCGAGCAGCCCGATGCCATCCATCCCCGGCATCCTGAGGTCGGTCAGCACGAGGTCGGGCGGTGTGGCGATGGCAGCAGTCAGCGCCGCCGCGGCCGCGTCGAAGGCGACGGTCTCGTGCCCCACGGCCGAGATCAGGTCGCACAGCCCTTCAAGGTGGTCCGGGTCGTCGTCAACGACGAACACGCGGGCACCGGTCATTCCGCGGCGATCCTGTCGGAGGCCAGCGCCTCGAAGGTCAAAAGCGCACAGGTGCCGCCCCCCGCCGCGTTCGACAGCGTCAGCTGGCCGCCGAACTCCTCCACGATGTTGCGCGAAATGGATAGCCCGAGCCCAAGGCTCTCGCCGGTCTTCTTGGTGCTGAAGAACGGCTCCACCACTTTGGTCAGCATCGACGAGGGTATGCCCGGGCCATTGTCGATGACAGCGATCTCGACGGCCGTTCCGGACTGCCGCCGCTCCACCCGGATGCGCGGCTCGTCCCGCCCTGCCACGGCGTCGAGCGCATTCATCAGCAGGTTGACCAACACCTGTTCCAGCCGGACCTGCCCGGCGAGGATCACCGGCACCGCCCCTTCGGGATCGAAGGCGATGGTAACGCCTTCGTCCGTCGCCCGCGGCGCGACCAGTTCCATGGCATTGCGGATGGCCGGGTCGACCGCGACCGGCGACCGCTCTCCGGCCTCCTTGCGCGAGAAGCTCTTCAGGTGCCGGATCGTCCGCAGCATCCGCCGGATGTGGCTGCGCGCCTTCTCGATCCGCGAGGTGGCGTAGGGGTCCGTGACGGTGCCCGACAAGAGCGTGGCGGCAAGCGTGGCCTCCATCGCGGCAAGAGGCTGGCTGATCTCGTGCACGATGGCCGCCGACATGCGCCCCAGCGCTGCCATCTTCTCCGAATGGATGAGCGCATCCTGTGCCGCGCGCAGGTCGTCCTCGGTCCGCCGCCGCTCCTCGATCTCGCGGGCAAGCGCGGCGGTCCGTTCTGCCACGCGCGCCTCCAGCAGGGCGCCCTGCCGCAGCCGCATGTCGATCAGCCGCCGCCTCTGCCACCACGTCTGCAAGAGCGCCCCGAGCGCCAGCGCCGTCAGCAGCACGACGCCCGCCGTGATCGACGCGCCACGCAGCGCGGGTGCCAGCGACGTGCTGCCCAGGAGGACCCAGTCGTCCACGGGAAGAGCCTGCCGCCGCAAAAGCCGCGTGCCGCCGCCGACCGGCACGAGCTCCTGCCCCGCCCCGTCGAGCAGCGGCAGCCGATCCGCCACCGGGATGTTGGCAAAGACGCGCTCCTCCACGATGGCGGCGCGGTGCTCCGGCGACAGCGGCAGCAGGGGGCGGTAGAGCCAGTCCTCCAGCCCCGACAGGATGATGACGCCGAAACTGTCGGCAACCGCCAGCGTGTCCCCGGCATCGGCCCAAGTGTCCTGCAGCGGGCGCAGGTCGACCTTCACGACGATCACCGCGGGCCGCCCGTCGATGTCGGCGCGCGAGGACAGGAAATAGCCCGGCTCCCCGGTGGTGACGCCCACCGCGTAGAACCGCCCTGCCCCACCGCTCATAGCGTCCTTGAAATAGGGGCGGAAGGCGTAATTCTCGCCGACGAAGCTCTTGTCGTCCAGCCAGTTGCTCGACGCGATGGCGGTGCCGGTGTCGTTCAGCAGGAAAAGCTCGCTGGCCCCCGACTGACGGGCGACAATCTCCAGCGCCCGGCTGGCGGCCTCCGTCCTCACCGTGTCGTCCGGGGTCGCGACGGCGGCACGGATGCGCGGGTCCTCCAGCGCGATGGAGGGCAGGTAGCGGAACCGTTCGATCTCTGCCTCGATGGTGCGGGCCGTCAGGACAAGCGACCGGTCCACCCTCTGCGCCAGCGCGCCCTTCGCCACGTGCCACGCGGCAATGCCCGCCACGCCGGCCGCAAGTGCGGCACAGAACACAACCAGCGGCCAGAAGGCTCTGTGACGGAGCGGTCTCATGGCGTCACTCTGACACGAGAGCCACGGCGGCGGAACTGTCTTCGTCGCAGGGGGCGATGCGCACCGGCGCGCCGGGGGTGACGCCGATCTCGCGGCAGACCGTCCCTGTGCACAGCTCCCATCCGCCCACCGTCGCGCCGGAGGCGGCGAGCATCAGTTCCGGCACCCGCACGTCGCTGTCCCAGACCCACCAGCCGTCCTGCAGCCGGGCGTCCGGGCCAGGTTCCATCCCGGCGCCCGACCCCTGCACCGCGCTCCGGACAAGCCGCAGCGCGTCCTCTTCCACCACCCATGTCTCCTTCCAGCCGGTGCGTTCCACCGAATGCGTCCATGACAGGGTGAACTGCGGCGCCGCCAACGCGGCCACGGTGGCACCGATGCACAGCGCGCTCATGCCTGCGCCGCTTTGCGCCCGCCGAACCAGATCAGCCCGGCGGTGAGCAACACCAGTGCAAAGCCGATCTCGTCCGTCATCGGCACGGAGGCGATCAGCGTGAAGGCCGCGACCATGGCAAGGGCCCGCACCGGCCAGCCGAGCCTGTGGCCGAACCAGCCGATCACCGCGATGCCCCAGAGCATGATCGACACGGCGGTCTTGAACACCACGTAGGCCACGGCGGGCCAGAAGCCGATTGCCTCCGCCAGGGGACCGCCCGGCTGCAGCATCAGGACCGGAGTATAGACCGCCATGAAGGGGATGACGAAACCTGCCGCCGCGACCTTGATCGCCTCCATCGAGATCCTTAGGCCGTTCGCCTTTGCGATGGGGGCTGCGGCAAAGCATGCCAGCGCCACGGGGGGTGTGAGGTCCGCGAGAATGCCGAAGTAGAAGACGAACATGTGGCTGACGATCAGCGGCACGCCGAGGTCCAGAAGTGCGGGTCCCGCGATCGACGAGGTGATGATGTAGTTGGGGATCGTGGGGATCCCCATCCCGAGGAAGATGCAGGTGACCATTGTCAGCACCAGCGACAGGAAGAGGTTCTCCTGCCCGATGGCGACAATGAACTGGCCGAAGGTGTTGGCCGCCCCCGTCAGGGTCATGGTGCCGATGATGACGCCGACCAGCGCGCAGGCCACACCCACCGGCAGCGCCGTGCGGGCGCCCTCAGCCAGGCTGTCGCGGATCAGGGCCAGCGTCTCGCGCCCGCCTTTCGTCAGCGCGCACCAGGCCAGGAGGGCCGCGATGGCGATGAAGAGGATATTGGTGCCGAACTGCAGAAAGGCCGCGGTGACAAGGCCGAGCCCGATCCAGAACACCGTCCTGAGCGCCGGTGACGGCAGGCCCAGCACGATGGAACCGCCGAGGATCAGCAGGACCGTCAGGCCAAGCCCGACCGTGCCCGCAAACAGCGGCGTGTAGCCCCCGAACAGCAGGTAGACGAGCACCCCCAGCGGCACCAGCAGCATCCAGCCCTCGCGCACCGCCTTCATGGGGGACGGCAAGTCCTCCTTCGGCAGGCCGCGCAGCGCGTGTTTGCCCGCTTCGAGGTGCACGATCCAGAAGGCGGAGGCGAAGTAGAGGATCGCCGGGACCAGCGCCGCCTTGACGACCTCGACGTAAGGAACGTCCAGCGTCTCGGCCATGATGAAGGCCACGGCCCCCATGACCGGCGGCATGATCTGGCCGCCCATCGAGGCGGTGGATTCGACGCCGCCCGCGAACTCTGCCCGGTAGCCGAAGCGCTTCATCAGCGGAATGGTGAACTGCCCGGTCGTCACCACGTTGGCGACGCCGGAGCCGGAGATCGTCCCCATCAGGCCCGACGACACGACCGACACCTTCGCCGCACCACCCTGCCGGTGCCCGAAGAGCCCCATGGACACGTCTGTAAACAACTGGATCATCCCCGCCCGTTCCAGGAACGAGCCGAACAGGATGAACAGGAAGATGTAGGTCGAGGACACGTAAATCGGGATGCCGTAGATGCCTTCGGTACCGAAGGCCATGTGGTCGATCACCTGCTCGAAGGCGTAACCGCGGTGGTCCAGCGGATAGGGCAGATACTCGCCGAAAAGGCAGTACATCAGGAACAGGCCAGCGATGATCGGCAGCGCAATGCCCATCATCCAGTAGGCGGCGGTGAAGACGGTGACGAGAGCTATGACCCCGACGGCGATATCGGCGCCGGTCGGGCGGCCCGCGCGCAGGATCAGGTCCTGGTATTCGACCCACTGGTAGCAGGCCACGAGGATGCCCGCGGCGGCCAGCACCCAGGCAAGGGCGCGCAGGCCAGGCCACGCGTCGCGGGCGTAGGCCACCAGCGGAAAGGTCAGCGCCATCAGGAAGCCCACGTGGATGGCCCGCACGATCTGGCTGGGCATGTCGAGAAGGTGGGCGGCGGTGGCGATCTGGAACAGCGAAAAGATCACGGCGATCCAGAACAGGACGCGTCCGACCCGTCCGGCCGGAAAAGCCACGCCATGGGTCTCCGCCGGGACAGGCGGGGCGGCTTGGTCAGTCATGTCGGTCTTCCTTGCAAACGGAACGCGCGCCGCGCGCGGGGGCACGCGGCGCCGTGAACCCGTCCCTGATCAGTCGATCAGGCCCTGTTCCCGGTAGAAGCGTTCCGCGCCGGGGTGCAGCGGGATCGGCATGCCTTCGAGCGCGCTCTCGAGCTTGATCTGCGCCGCCGCCTGATGCGACGAGGTCAGCGTCTCGATGTTCTCGAACAGCAGTTTGGTCATCTGGTAGGCGAGTTCGTCCGACACGTCGGAATGCGTCACGAGGTAGTTGGCGATGGACACGGTCGGGACATCGCTTTCCTGCCCCTCGTAGGTGCCAGCGGGGATCGTCGCCGCCTGGTAAGGAGCGCCGAGGGTTTCTGCGATGGATGCGGGGATCTCCACCACGGTGATCGGGACCGAGGTCGACAGGTCGCGGATCGACGCCACGCCAAGGCCCGCCGACTGCAACGTTGCGTCGAGCTGGCGGTTCTTCATCAGTTCGACCGACTCCGCGAACGGCAGGTATTCGGTCTTGCCGAGGTCGTCGTAGGACATGCCCGCCGCCCCCATGATCGCGCGCGCGTTCAGTTCCGTGCCGGACGCAGGCGCGCCGACCGAAACACCCTTGCCAGCAAGATCCGCCAGCGTGGTTGCGCCGCTTTCCTGAAGCGCGACGAGCTGGACGTAGTTCGGATAGATGCCCGCGATGCCGCGCAGCTTGTCCAGCTTCTGCGGGAAACCGGCCTCCGTATCCCCGGCCCATGCCGCCGCGACGCTGTCCCCCAATGCAAAGGCGATCTCGCCCCGCCCGTCCTGCAGCAGGTTCAGGTTCTCTACCGACGCCTTGGTGGACTGCACCTGCGTGCGCACCTTGTCGATGTTCTCGGCGTAGATGTTCGACAGGCCGACGCCGAGCGGATAGTAGACGCCCGAGGTGCCCCCGGTGAGCACGTTCACGAAGTTCTGGGCATGGGCGCCGGTTGCGCCGACCAGGATGATGGATGCGGCGACGGTGCCGCGCAGTGCGGCTGTGAGATAGTTCATGGTATCCTCCCTTGTGCTGATCGCCCGTGGGACGATCGGCATCAAGGAACAGTGGCGCCCGGAAAATCTCAAAGAATAGGCGTGTTCAGGCCGGAAATGGCGGGCAATCCGTTGCCCGGTCCGTGGCAAAGAATTGCCCGAGGGACTGCATGGCCTTGATTACCGCCGGTTCGCGGGCGGGCAGGCTTTTCGCAACGGCAGATGCATCGAGCGGTCGGCGTTTCCCTGCATTCCGAGGCCTTGGCTGGCCGTTCCCACGACCATACCCGCCGGACCGGGTAGGCCCGACGATGCCATGCGCGTTCATCTGCCCCATTGCGCCAGACCCAGCCCCGAATCACCGCCGTGCGTCACGCGCTTTGCCCGCGCCGGGACCCAGACAGACGCGGCCATGCAGCCAAAAGCGTCCTTACGTCACCCAAAAGTGCCTTTACGGCAGGCGCCAATATTCCCTGCAGATTTTTGACCAATCGGCAAAAACTCGCGCTGACGTTGTAGGCGGGGCTCAAAAAACTGGACGTCAAGGCTCTGTTACCAAAGGCTGTCAGGAAACAACGAAAGACATCAACGGGGCCATTCCATGTTTCACAATCCGCTTAACGGCCGGGCCTTTGGCCGTGCCTTCACCAATCCGTTCAATTTCGAATTCGGGACCCGCCGCGGCGACGAGCTGACCGGCACCGAGGGCACGGACTTCATCTTCGGCCGGAGCGGCGACGACACGGTGATCGCCTCTGACGGTCTCGACTTCATCATGGGCGACCGTGGCTTTGACACCGTGGTCTATTCCGGCTCGATCCTCGACGCGGACATTGCCCTCTCGGGTCTGAAGAAAGGCAAGCACCACGCCCTGAACGCATCCACCGCGATCGTGACGACCACCGATGCGCAGGGCGCCGTGACCTCCATCGACGTGCTGAAGCAGGTCGAGGCGCTCTATTTCGAAGCGGACGACTACACGCTCTACCTCGACGGGACCAACAATGCCGTGCTGGCAGGCGACGACACCGCCGCCACCACGGAGACCGAGGCCGTCACCCTCGACACCGCCGACCTGCTGGCAAACGACACCGAGTTCGACGGCGACACGCTGACGATCATTGCCGTCGACGGCACCTCTGCGCTGGGGGCGACGGTCACCATGGCCGACGGGCAGATCACCTACACCCCGGCCTTCGACGAACTGGCCGAGGGCGAGACGGTGGAGGACACCTTCACCTACACGGTCGATGACGGCTACGGCGGGACCGACACCGCAACCGTCACCGTGACCGTCACCGGCACCAACGACGCACCGGTGCTGACCGTCTCCGACCCGGCGATCACGATTGACGAGAACACCACCGCGGTCACGACCGTCTCGGCCACGGATGCCGACAATGGCGCGGCGCTGACCTACTCGCTCGAAGGTGACGACGCGGCGCTGTTCCAGATCGCCGAGGACGGCACCATCACCTTCGTTGGCGCGCCGGACTACGAGGCGCCCGCCGATGCGGACACCGACAACACCTACGAACTGACCGTCGTGGTCACCGACGAATACGGCGCGCGCGACGAGCGGGCGATCACCGTCACAGTCAGCGATGTTTCGGAGAAGCTCCTCGTCACGCAGGGGTTCGAGACCGAAGCCACCGGCAGTCGGTACGAATACGATCCGGCAGCAGGCAGCCTGACCGAACTGGGCGAGGTCGTCGATCTGCCCAACGTGGCCGGCCTTGCGAGCGTCGACAGCACCGAGGCCTCCGCCGGGCTCTGGGGCTATGACCTGGAGTGGGAGAACACCCGTAACGACGTGGGCATCTCGGACGGCGACTGGATTGGCGTGCAGTCCTTTGCGGGCGACGTGGGCGCCTTCACCGAAGGGCAGCAGGGCTACGAGCTGTCGGATTCGGACGGGCTGCTGCGCCTGACCTTCGACACCATCGACCTGTCCAACCGTACCGAGAACCACGTTGTGAAGGTCTCTCTCGACACCTTCCTCGTGGAGACCGGCTGGGAAACGGACGACCTGCTGCGGATCGTCGTCGAAACCAACCTCGGCACCTTCACCCTGATCGACACCACCGGGCAGGACATCGACGACCTCGACATCGAGGGCGCATGGCAGAACCTGTCCACCAAGCTGCCCGATGGCGTGACCGAGGCGTCGCTGGTGGTGGAGGTCGATTCCAATGCCGCAGCGGAGGCTGTGTACGTCGACAACGTGCGGCTGGAGGAGATCTTCCAGGTGACCCAGAGCTTCGAGACCGAAGCCACCGGGGCGCAGTACCAGCTCGACGATGCCGCCGACGGTCCGACCGCGCTTGGCGAGGAGGCCGAGGTGCCGAACCGTCCGGGCCTTGCGACCGTGGACAGCACCGCCGCCTCTGCCGGGCAGCTCGGCTTTGACCTGACATGGGTGAACACGCGCGGCGACGTGGGCCTGTCGGACGGCGATTTTGTCGGCGTGCAGGATTACGCCGGTGTCGTCGGCGCCTACACCGATGGCCTTCAGGGGTACGAACTGTCGGACAGCGACGGCCTGCTGCGGCTGTCCTTCGACACACTCGACTTGACCGATGTGGGCGAACTGACCTTCTCCATCGACTACTTCCTGCAGTCGACCGGCTACGAGTCCGACGACCTGCTGAAGGTCTACGTCGCCACCGACGCGGGCGAGGTCATCCTGCTCGACTCGACCGGGCAGGACATCGACGACCTGGGCATCGAGGGCGCGTGGAACACCCTGTCGGCCACGGTCGACGCCTCCGTGAACAGCGCGCAGCTGATCGTGGAGTTCGACAGCAACTCCGGCAGCGAGGCGGTCTACCTCGACAACGTCATCGTCACCGCCGACCCGGATGCCGTGGTCGAACCGCCGGTCGAGGACATCACCCTGATCTCGGAGATCCAGGGATCGGGCGATGCCTCCGGAATGGTCGGCCAGCAGGTCACCGCATCTGCCATCGTCACCGCACTGACGGACGAGGGTTTCTGGCTGCAGGAAGAGGACGCCGACAGCGACGGCGACTCCGCCACCTCCGAAGGCATCTACGTCTACACCGGCGGCGGCTATGCCGTCACGCTCGGGGATCTTGTCGAGGTCACGGGTTCGGTCACGGAGTACTTCGGCCTGACGGAAATCACCTCCGTGTCGGGCGTCGTGGTCCAGTCCTCCGGCAACCCGCTGCCCGCCGCAACGGTGGTGGCCCTGTCGCCGGACACCGCGCCGGACTGGGAGAGCCTCGAGGGCATGCGACTGGAGGTCATCTCCGGCACCACGGATGCGCTGACGATCAACGAGAACTACAACCTCGCCCGTTACGGCCAGATCTCGGTCTCGGCGGGCACGCAGGTGCAGCCGACGCAGATCTACGACGCGCAGACCGAACAGGCCGAAATCGCGGCGCTGGCCGAGAAGAACGCCAATGCCTCGCTCCTCCTGGATGATGGGCTGACCAGCCAGAACCCCGACGAGTTCCAGTACATTCCCGACAGCAACCCGCTGGACAGCAACGACTATCTCGACAAGGACGACGACTTCGGCGACAGCGGCACCACCGTGCGTCTCGGCACCGAGATCGCGCAGCCGATCGAGGGCGTGCTGGGCTACTCCTTCGACGAGTGGACGCTGCAGGTGACGGACACGCTGGTCTTCGACGAAAGCGCAAACCCGCGTCCTACCACCGCGCCCGACGTGGGCGGCAGTTTGCAGGTCGCCTCCTACAACGTGCTGAACTTCTTCACCACGATTGACCAAGGCTCCAACGCGACCGGACCGAACGGCGATCTCGATCCGCGCGGCGCCGACACCGCGGAGGAATTCGCCCGCCAGTCCGCCAAGATCGTGGACGGCATCATCGGCACCGGCGCCGAGGTCCTTGCCCTGCAGGAGATCGAGAACAACGGCACCACCGCCATCGGCACGCTGGTCGACCTGCTGAACGCCGAGGGCACATCTGCCACCTATGCCTACGTCGATCCGACCGGCACCGGGGACTTTATCGGCGAGGACGCGATAACCACGGGGATCATCTACGACTCCTCATCGGTGACGCTGCTGCACTCCGAGTACCTCGTCTACGCGGAACCTTCGGCGGACGCGACGGCGGCCATCGCCTCCGATCTGGCCAGCTACATCGGCAGCAGTTTCGACGACTACCAGCGCAACCGGCCTTCGGTCGCCGCGACCTTCGAGGATGCCAGCGGCAACACGTTCACCGTCGTCTCCTCGCACTTCAAGTCCAAGGGGGCGAGCGGGCTGGACGACCTCGCGGGCGACGCCGAAACGTGGCTGACGAACAACGCGGGCAACGCCAACTACGCGACGGTCGAGGGTCTGCTGGCCGACCTTTACGCCGACCCGAACTTCGATCAGCGCGACGGTCAGGGCTTCTGGAACGGTGTCCGCCTCGATGCGGCGGTGGAACTCGCCGACTGGATTGCCAACACCTACAACGGCGGCGGCACCACCAATTATGCCCTGCTCGGCGACATGAACTCCTACGCCGAGGAGGACGCGGTCCAGTATCTCGACGACGATGCGGGGCTGGTCGACCTGATCGACACCTTCGTGCCGGGCGGTCAGGACGAGGCCTACTCCTACGTCTTCGATGGCCAGCGGGGCACGCTGGATCAGGGTCTGGCCGACACGGCGCTGGCGGCGCATGTCACCGGCGCGGCGGAGTGGCACATCAACGCCGACGAACCCGGCCTGATCGGCTACGACACCAGCTTCAACGATCCGGCTTTCTACAACGATGGCATCTACGCCTCGTCGGACCACGATCCGCTGATCTTCGGGCTGGACTTCAACTACGTCTGATCCGGTACCATCCGAACGACATCAAAGCGCGGCCTTCATCGGGCCGCGCTTATTGCTTACGGTGTGCCCCCGCGAGGCCAGTCACGCGTCGTCGGGGATGCCGAAGAACCGCAGATACTTGTCGATGGCCCGCGCGATGACCTCTTCCGGATTGTCCGGCGCGGGCAGGCTGTAGATGTGCGTGCGGATGCCGATGTAGACGATCCCGCCGTGCAGGTTCCACAGGTCCTCCATGGTCGGTTGCGTCGGACCGGAGGTCAAAGCCGCCGTTTCCGCCAGCACGGGACGGAGAATCACGTCGCCCAGGTGTTTGAGGTAACGGTTGTTCAGGGCCGCCCCGGCAAGACCCGAGAACATGAAGATCCGCATCCAGTCATGTTCGAAGATCAGCCCGCTGTACTCGGTGTAGAACGCCAGAAGCCGCATCCTCAGGGGCACTGAACGGTCGGTCAGCCGGTCGGGCCAGTCGTTGGACAGGCGACCCAGATAGACCTTCTCGTAGACCGCTTCGAGCAGCTCTTCCTTGGTGGCGAAGTACTTGAAAAGAAGGGATTGCGTGACCCCCAGCCGCTTCGCCAGCTGGCGGGTGTTCCCCTCCAGCCCGACCTCGGCGAAGAAGCGCACCGCCTCGTTCACGATCTGCTCGCGCCGCTCCTGCGGAGGCAATCTCCGGCGTGCGGCCGTGTCCCTGTCCTGTTCGGTCTGGTTGTCCACGACGGTGTCCCTGGCTCGTTGTCCCGGAACCCGTTTAGCAAATTTTTCTTGTAATGCTCACATTTTTATAGATCATCCGCTCAACAAGAGTGAGCAGCCGATCAATAATCGTCAAAGGACGGGTCGCGCTCATGTAGGGAGGATACCAACATGAAGGCATCGGCGGGCGGATATGCCCGGGCTGTCGACGTGGCGCACGCGCTGGAGCTGATGGCCCAGTCGGACGGTGCGGGTCGTTTCCTGGCAGGTGGCCAGAGCCTTGTCGCAGCGATGAACATGCGTCTGTCCGAAGGCGACATGCTGATCGACATCTCCCGGATTTCGGAGCTTTCCGGCGTCACCGAGGACGGCGACCTCCTGCATATCGGGGCACTGACCCGGCATGCGCAGGTCGGCAGCGACCCGATGATCCGCGCCCACGCACCGCTTCTGGCCGAGGCCGTCCGCTACATCGCCCATGCCGCGATCCGCAACCGCGGCACCATCGGCGGCGCGTTGGCCCATGCCGACCCGGCGGCGGAGTTCCCGGCCTGCGCCCTCGCGCTTGGCGCGACGCTGCACGCAAGCGGCGCCAACGGCACCCGCGACATTCCCGTGGAGGACTTCTTCGAGGACGTCTTTACCACGGCGCTAGAGGAGGACGAGATCCTGACGGCGATTTCCGTGCCGAAGGCCGAGGCAGGCGAAGTCCAGGTCATCGAGGAGGTCGCGCGCCGCTCAGGCGACTATGCCCTGACCGGCCTTTGCCTCGTCCGGCGCAAGGCGGGGCACCGGCTGTCGGTGTTCTCTGCCGGGCCGGTGCCGACGCTGGCGCGCGGCGCGATGCAGGCGCTCGATGCGGGCGATGTCGATGCGGCGGTCGAGGCCCTGCGCTCCGAGATCGATCCCCCCTCCGACACACAGGCAAGCGGCAGCTACCGGCGGCATCTGGCAGGCGTGCTCCTGCGGCGGGCCGTGGCGCGCATCGAAGGAGACAACGCATGACACAGGCCTTCCGCGACAAGGTGGACGTTTCGCTGACGGTGAACGGCGAACCGGTCGAGGCACGCGTGCCCGCCGGTCAGCACCTGGTCGATTTCCTGCGCACCGAACTGGGCCTGACCGGCGCACACGCGAGCTGTGAGCACGGCGTCTGCGGGGCCTGCACCGTCCGGGTGGACGGTCAGGCCGTCCGGGGCTGCCTGATGCTGGCCGCGCAGGCCGACGGGGCCGAGGTCTGGACAATCGAGGGGCTGACCGACACCGGCACGATCACCGATCTGCAGGACGCCTTCGTCGCGCGCAACGCGCTGCAATGCGGGTTCTGTACGCCGGGGATGCTGGTCGCTGCAGAGGAACTGCTGAAGGGTGGCACCGTCCCCTCGCGGGCGGCGATCCGGGAACACCTGTCGGGCAACTACTGCCGCTGCACAGGCTACGAGGCCATCGTGGACGCGGTCGAAAGCGTCGCGCAGGCGCGTACCGGGAAGGGCCGCGCATGACCATCGCATTCGGAAACCCCGACCGTCCCAATTCCTACATCGGCAAGACGGTCCCCCGCCCCAACGCCGCCAAACTGGTACAGGGGCGCGGGCGCTACGTGGACGACATCACCCTGCCCCGCATGGTGCATGTGGCCTTTGTCCGGTCGCCCTTTGCCCATGCCCGGATCAACCGGATCGACCTTGCCGATGCGAAGGACGTGAAGGGCGTGCTGCGGGTCTTCACCGGCGCCGATCTGGCCGAGGTCTGCACGCCGTGGGTCGCCGTTCTGGCGCACCTGAAGGGCCTTAAGTCCCCGCCGCAGCACGCGCTGGCGGTCGACCGCGCGACATGGGTGGGCGAGCCGGTGGTGGCCGTCGTCGCCACGACCCGCGCCGCGGCGGAAGACGGCGCCGCCCGGATCGACGTGGACTACGACCCGCTCCCGGTGGTCACCGACACGATGACCGCGCTCGATGCCGGCACGCCGGTGATCCACCCCGACCTCGGCGACAACCTCGCCTTCCGGCGGCTGCACGAAGAAGGCGACGTGGAGGCCGCGATGGCCTCTGCCCACAAGGTGATCTCTGCCAGCTTCCGCACCGCGCGGCACACCGGCGTCACGCTCGAACCCCGTTCCATCCTCGTCGACTGGAACCCGGCAGAGGGGCAGATGACCGCCTACCACGCCACCCAGGCGCCGCACATGATCCAGACGGTTCTGGCCCAGCACCTCGACATTCCCGAAAGCCGCGTGCGGGTGATCTGCGGCGACGTGGGCGGGTCCTACGGGATCAAGGTGCATGTCTACCCCGACGAGGTTGCGACCGCCGCCATCGCCAAGATCATGGGCCGCCCGGTAAAGTTCATCGCCGATCGGCTGGAGAGCTTCTCAACCGACATCCACGCCCGCGACCACGAGATCGAGGCGAAGATCGCGGTGGATGCCGAGGGCAAGATCCTCGCCATCGACGTGGACGACTGGACGGGGATCGGGCCCTATTCGGTCTATCCCCGCACCTCGGCCATCGAGGGCAACCAGGTGGTGAACCTCTGCGGCGGACCCTACGACTTTGCCAACTACCGCGCGCAGACGACGGTCGTCTTCCAGAACAAGACCCCGACCTGCCAGTACCGCGCCGTGGGCCATCCCATCGCCGTGGCGATCACCGAGGGGCTGGTGGACATGGCCGCCGCCGCCATCGGCATTGACCCGGTCGAGATCCGGCGCCGCAACATGTACGCCGACGACGCCTACCCCGTGACCTCGCCCGCCAAGATGCGGTTCGAAGGGCTGTCGCATCACGCCTCGATGGACAAGCTCATCGCGATGATGGACTACGACGCGCTCCGTTCCGATCAGGCAGAGGCCCGCAAACAGGGCAAGTACCGTGGCATCGGCATCGCCTCCTTCATCGAACTGACGAACCCCTCGCCCTTCATGTACGGCATCGGCGGGGCGCGGATCTCGGCGCAGGACGGCTGCACGGTGCGGATGGACCCCGACGGTTCCATCGTCGCCCTGTCCGGCGTGACCGAGCAGGGACAGGGCACCGAAGCGATGCTGAGCCAGGTCGTCGCCGAAGGCGTCGGCGTGCCGCCCTCCTCCGTGCGCGTCATCACCGGCGATACCCAGGTCACACCCTACGGCGGCGGCACATGGGCGTCGCGCGGGGCTGGCATCGGCGGCGAGGCGGCGTTGCAGGCAGCCCGTGCCCTGCGCCAGTCGATCCTCGAAGTCGCGGCGTCGATGTTGCAGGCGGACGCCGGCGCGCTCGACATCCGCGACGGTCAGGTGGTGAACGCCGACACCGGCGAAGAGCGCCTGGCGCTGGAGGAACTGGGCCGGATTGTCTATTTCCGGGGCGACACCCTCCCCAAGGGCCTGCCCCGCGAACTGGTGCAGACCCGGCACTTCATCACGATGGACTACCCCTTCGCCTTCACCAACGGCGTGCAGGCGTCCTACCTCGAGGTCGATATTGAAACCGGCGTCGTCACCCTGCTGAAGCACTGGTGCGTCGAGGACTGCGGGCGTGTCATCAACCCGCAACTGGTCGACGAGCAGATCCGGGGCGGCATCGTGCAGGGCCTCGGCGGCGCGCTTTACGAGGAAATCCACTACGACAGCGACGGCCAGCTGCTGAACGGCTCGATGGCGGATTACCTCGTGCCGATGGCCGGCGAGATGCCGGACATGCAGATCGGCCACGTCGAGACGCCCACCGGCGAAAGCGAACTCGGCGCCAAAGGGGCGGGAGAGGCCGGTACGGCCGGGGCCCCGGCGGCTGTCATGAACGCGATCAACGACGCCCTGCGCCCGCTCGGGGCGCAGGTCACCGAGATGCCCTTCACCCCGGAACGCATCCTGCGTGCGCTCGGGGCATTCGAGGACTGAACCAATCGACGGGCGCGACGGGAGCGCGCCCCGAACCAGGGAGGAACAACCATGACTTTCATGAAACTTGCGACCACCACCGCGATGGCGGTGCTGATGGGCGGCGCCGCACTGGCGCAGCAGAGCATCACGGTCAACATCGGCTCTTCGCACCCGGAGGCCAACATCTGGGTCTACGCGATGAAGAACACCTTTCAGCCGGAGGTGAACCGCATCCTTGCCGAGAACGGCAACGAGTATCAGGTCGACTGGGTCGAGAGCTATGCGGGCACGCTCTACAAGTTCACCGACACGCGCGAGGCGGTGATGGACGGCATCGTCGATGTCGGCATGGTCGGCACGGTCTGGGAAGGGGCGAACATGCCGCTTCAGAACGTGACCTACTTCACGCCCTTCGCGACCGAGGATCACCGCATGATCATCGAGATCTTCGATGACCTTTCGGAGAACCTGCCGGAGCTGAAGGACTCGTGGGCGGAGAACGGCATGGTGCACCTGTCGTCGCTGATCACCGACAGCTACGATATCTACGCAACCTTCCCCGTCAACACGATGGAAGACCTGCAGAACCGCAAGCTGAACGCGCCTGGCACCTCGGCCAACTGGCTGCGGGACACGGGCGCCACGCCGGTCGACGGTGCGCTGACCACCTACTACACCAACATCCAGACCGGCGTGACCGAGGGCACCCTCTCCTTCGCCTCCGGCATCCTGCCCACCCGCGTCTACGAGGTTGCCCCCGAACTGACCCGCGTCGGCATCGGCTCGATGTATTTCGGCGGGATCGCGGCGAACAAGGACTTCTTCGATGGTCTGCCCGCCCCGGTTCAGGAGGCTTTCCGCGAGGCGGCCAAGGCGACGTCCGTGGCGCATGGCGACTACGTGGCCGACCTCGCCGCCCGCGCCATGGACGAGATGCAGGCCGCCGGCCTGACGGTCCACCAGCTGCCGGAAGAAGAAAAGGCGAAGTGGGTCAACGGCCTGCCGAACATCGTCGAGCCCTGGCTGGAGCAGACCGGCGACGCGGGCAAGACCGTGCTCAAGGCCTACTTCGACGCGCTGGCGGAACGGGGCGCGACTCCGACCCGGAACTGGGCCGAAGGGCTCTGAGCCTGTCACATACGACCGTCTTGATCCCTGTCAGCCCGATCCCGGAAGGTCGGGCTGACCCCTACTGCAAAGGCAGGCATTCATGAGCGACGACAGCCCCGTCGATACCGAAGACCAGTTCGTCCCGGCCTTTGCCGAGTCTCCGCTGGGTGCTGCGCTCGGCAGTCTCGCGGCGGCCATGTCGGCAATCGGCACCGCCGCCATCGGCGCGCTGATGCTGCTGATCGTGGCGGATGTCATCGGGCGCAACCTGCTCGACCTGCCGATCACCGGAGTGTCGGAGATCGCCGCCCGCACCGTCGTCGCCATCGTGTTCCTTCAGGTGCCCGCCGCCATCCTGCAACGCCGCCTCACCCGGGCGGATTTCCTTGTCCGGCGCATCGGGCGCACCTCGCCCGCCGCGGTCTCCGTGCTCGAGATCCTGTTCTGCATCACCGGCGCCGTCGTCTTCGCGCTGGTCGTCTGGGCGTCGTGGCCGAAGTTCACCTCCGCCTGGACCACGGCCGAGTTCTTCGGTGTCCAGGGGGTATGGACGATCCCCACATGGCCCTTCCGCGGGATCACTGTGCTGGGCGCCGCAACGGCAACGCTCGCGGCCCTCTACCGGGTCACGCGGGAATTCGAAACGATGAAGGCCGCGCAATGACCACCCTGACCATCGGCTTCATCCTGATCGCGGTGCTGATCGCGCTTGTCCTTCTGGGGATGCAGATCGCCTACGCGCTGTTCTCCGTCGCCTTCGTCGGTATCTGGATCATCCGCGACAACATCGGACTGGCCTTCCGGATGCTGGAACTGACCGCCTACTCCGGGATCGCCGACTACCTCTTCGCCACCATCCCGCTATTCGTTCTGATGGGATTACTGGTCAGCGTCTCGAACGTCGGGCGGGACACCTTCGCCGTGGCGGAGGAGCTGCTTCGCCGGATGATCTGCGGGCTGGGTGTCGCCACTGTCGCCGCCAACACCGTCTTTGCCGCCGTCACCGGGGTCTCCATCGCCTCGGCTGCGGTCTTCACCCGCGTCGCGGTCCCCGAGATGACGCGCCACGGTTACCGCCCTGCCTTCTCGGCGGGCACCGTCGCGGGGTCGTCGGTTCTGGGGATGCTGATCCCTCCGAGCCTCCTGCTCATCATCTACGGCGTGCTGGCCGAGGTCTCCATCGGCGGCATGTTCATCGCGGGCATCATCCCCGGCCTGCTACTGGCGGGCGGATTCGTCGTCATGCTGATCGGCCTGACCATCGTCGCGCCAAAGTTCGTGCTGACCGATCCCGACAGCACCCGCGCCCGCAGGCTGGATCGCGAGATCACGCCGATGCCGCTGGACGAGATGATCCGCAAGATGATCCCCATCATCCTGCTTGTGATCCTCGTGCTGGGCGGGCTCTACACCGGGTTCTTTACCCCGACCGAGGCGGGGGGCGTCGGCGCCTTCGGTGCACTCGTGGTCGCCCTTTCCCGCCGGAGCCTCGACCGGCACAAGCTCTGGCAGGTGATGAAGCAGACCGGGGTGATTTCCGTCTCGATCCTGCTGCTCCTGATCGCGGCGTCGTTCTATTCGCGGATGCTGGCCATCGCCGGTCTGCCCAACGCCATCGCCGGGCTGGTCTCCGACTCCGGGTTCGGGCCTCTGGGGTTCATCTTCTTCTACGCGGCGATCATCCTGCTGATGGGGATGATCCTCGACAGCACCTCGATCCTGCTGATCATGGTGCCCATCGCCGCCCCCATCGCGCAGAACATGGGGCTCGACCTGATGCACTTCGGGATCGTGACGGTCATCGCGGTGGAGATCGGACTGCTGACACCGCCCTTCGGGATATCCGTCTTCACGGTGCACAACACGCTGAACGATCCCGACGTGTCGGTCGAACAGATCTTTGCCGCCACCCTGCCGTTCATCGCCGTGATGCTGCTGGTTCTGGTCCTCGTGACCCTCGCCCCGGTGACGGTGACGCTCTTCCTGTAACCGTGGTCGGACTGCGCGTTCAGTGCCGCGACCTGCGCCCGCGTGCCACCGGCCGCGTGCATTGTTCCGAGGATGTCAGGTCGCCCCGCCTTGGCCGTCTTTCCGGCCAAGATTTCTTCCCCGGACAGGCCCGTGACCCGTGGAAAGGCGTGGTAACACCGGACAAGGCCGCCGACGGCAATGGTCCGCGCGGCCCCGTCCGCTTCAGGTCTCGCGCACCGATCCATATTCGTCGAGCGACGAGATGAAGTTGGAGAACAGCTCGCCCTGAGAGCTTACGCCCAGCTTGCCGTAGATATTGCGCCGGTGAATCCGCACCGTGCCAGTGGCGATCCCGAGGGCGGCGCCCGTCGATTCGGCGGAATATCCCTTGAGCGTGTATTCGACGATCTCGGCTTCGCGCGGGGTCAGCAGATTGCGTCCAAAGCGCTGGAAAGACTCCTCGATCAGCCGGGACAGGCGCGGCTCTTCGGAATGCGGGCGGTCCGAGAATTTCGCGGCCAGCCCGTGCCAGTGCCGCCGTGCGCAAACCTCGACGAAGGGAAAGACTGCCTGCAGATCGCGAAACTCGCGCGACGAAAAGACCTTGTGTTCCCGCATGGCGGAAATCACGACGCTCACCCCCTCACCGACATCGACGATAAAGCCTATTTCTTCGGCAAGTCCGGTTTGGACGTAGTAGTTTCTGAAATATTCCGCCTGATAGAACCGGTCCGGCGCGAGATCGCGCAACCGCGCCAGCCGCGAGGCCGTGGGCGCGACGGAATGCAGGTAGAACGGGTCGAGCAGGTATGGCCCCTCCTGATAGGCATCGACCATGACCTCGCGTTTCCCCGGTGGAAAATTATCATAGATATCAAGCGGTCGGCTGTCCCGGTGATAGGCGAAGATCACGGTGAACTCGAACGGAACCACGCACCGCAGGGCATCCGTCAACGCCTTGGCAAAGCGCGGCGTGTCGAGCGCCAGGACAACCTCGGCGCTGGCGGCGACCCAATCTGAAAGCTGCAGTTTCGCGACCATCTATGCCCTTTGTGATATATACAGCCACAGGCCGTTTCCATACCGTTTTGAAAATTGAAGGCATATGCCACGGCGCGCAAGACCTTTCGGAGAGAAGCGGCCAAACGGACAGGCGGCATGAAGAAGACGATGATCCAGGAACCGTTCACAGCAGATGGCACGCAGGTGTCTTCCCATGACGCGGTGGCGGAATTCGCCGGGACGACCAAGCGGTTCGGCGACGTGCTGGCCGCCGACCGCATCGACCTGCGCATCCGGCGGGGCGAGTTCCTGTCCTTTCTCGGCCCGTCGGGCTGCGGCAAGACCACGGCGCTGCGGATGCTGGCGGGATTCGAACAGCCGACCTCGGGCGCGGTGCTGATCGACGGCAAGGATGTCAGCGCGGTGCCCGCTTACCGCCGCCCGGTCAACATGGTGTTCCAGCACTACGCGCTGTTTCCGCACATGACCGTTGCGCAGAACGTGGGTTACGGCCTGCGCCAGGTGCGCCCGCGCCTGTCCAAGGCCGAGATTGCCGACAAGGTCGCAACCGCTCTCGCCCGTGTCCGGCTGGAGGACTTCGGCGCGCGCCGCATCTGGGAACTCTCGGGCGGGCAGCAGCAGCGCGTGGCGCTGGCCCGCGCCGTCATCAACGAACCGCAGATCCTGCTTCTGGACGAGCCGATGGCCGCGCTGGACGCCAAGCTGCGCGGCGAGATGCAGCGCGAACTGCTGGAGCTGCAGCGCAGCCTGAACATCACCTTCGTCCTCGTGACCCACGACCAGGAAGAGGCGCTGTCCATGTCGGACCGCATCTGCATCATGGGGCATGGGCGCATCGCCCAGGTGGGCACGCCGCAGGATCTCTATGACCGTCCGCGCAGCCGCTACGTCGCGGACTTCGTCGGCAAGGCCAACATCGTGACGGCCCAGATCACCGGGCGGCAGGGGGGTATGGCGCAGGCCGTTCTTGGCAACGGCGCCCGGGTCATCGTGCGGGACGCGCCCGACGACACCCGCACAACCGCCGAGATCGCCGTCCGCCCCGAGGCGCTGAGCCTGAGCCGCGAAGACGCGCCCGCAGGCGACGCGGCCGCGATCCCCGCCCGAGTCACGCACCGCACCTTCCTGGGGGACAGAACCGAATATCTGCTGCAAGCCGACGGGATCGGTTCGCTGCAGGTCAACGCGCCAAGACAGGCCGCAAGAGCCGTGGGCGAACACGACGTGGGCGCAATGGTCCATGTCCTCTGGCCGGCGGGAACGGGCCTCGTTCTTGCCGCCGACACCTGAGTGATCCTGACTTTGTCCAACTAGGGAAAACGAAAATGAAAAACGAAAATAAACCGATTTCGCGCACCGCCTTCATGGAGGAACTGCGCCGCTACCAGAAAGGCTCTGTCACGCGGCGGCACTTCCTGAACGTCACCGGCCTCGGGACGGCGATGGCAGTGATGGGTGGCGCTCTGCCCGGGCTGCTGCCGTCGCGCGCCCGCGCCCAGGACATCGGCGACCGGGTCGTGCTGGCCACCTGGCCGAACTACCACGATCCGGCGAATTTCGACATGTTCACCGAAGAGACCGGCGCCTACACGCAGGTCAACGTCTTCGGCTCGAACGAGGAGATGCTGGCCAAGATCCAGGCCGGCGGTTCCGGCTGGGACGTGTTCGTGCCGACGAACTATGCCATCCCGACATATGTCGAGGCCGACCTGATCGAGCCGCTGGACCTGTCGAAGATCCCGAACTTCGATCCCGCCTCCTTCGATCCGCGGTTCTCAGACGCGGGCACGATCGACGGCACCGTCTATGCCGTGCCGAAGAACTGGGGCACGACCGGCATCGCCTTCAACACCGACAAGACCGGCGGCGTGGTGGACAGCTGGAAGACCTTCTTCGACGGCGCACGCGACCAGTTCGACGGCCGGGTCATGGTGCATGACTACCAGCTGACCACCATCGGCAACGCGCTGGTCTATCACGGCTTCAGCTTCAACTCGGTCGACCCGGAGGAGCTGGCACAGGCAGAGAAGCTGCTGATCGAGGTCAAGCCGCACCTCTACGCGATTTCGTCGGACTACCAGCCGGCGATGCGCAACGGCGATGCCTGGCTGACCATGTGCTGGACCGGCGACGGCAAGCAGCTGAACACCGACATGCCAGAGATCGGCTTTGCCCTCGGCAAGGAAGGCGGAGAGATCTGGTCGGACTACTACGCGATCCCGAAAGACGCGCCGCACAAGGACGCGGCCTACGCGCTGATCAACTACCTGCTGGATCCGGAGGTGAACGCCCGCGAGGCGCTGGCCCACGGTTACCCGGTGGCGGACAGCCGCACCAACGCGCTGCTGCCCGAAGAGCTGCTGAACGATCCGATCCTCTACCCCGCCGCCGAGGCGCTGACCCCGCTGGAGTTCGGCGCCGCGGTGACGCTGACCGACCCCAACCGGGCCGAGGTCATGGCGCGGTTCAAGTCGGCGTAAGGACAAGGGACGATGGCCATGATCCAAAGCCGCGCAAGGGCGCTGCTGCTGACACCGGCGGCGCTGTGGTATGCAGCCCTCCTGCTGCTGCCCCTGGCCGTCGTCCTGATCTTTTCCTTCGGCGAGCGCAGCGCCATCGGCGGCTACGCTCCGGGCTTCACGCTCGAACAATACGCAAACCTCCCGGCGCGGTTCGCGGCGTTCCGCAACACGCTGACGCTCGCGCCGGTGGGCACCGTCCTGTCCCTGCTGATCGCCTACCCGCTGGCCTATTTCCTGGCGATCCGTGTGTCGCCCAGATGGAAGACGATGCTGCTGGTGCTGGTGATCGTGCCGTTCTGGACCTCGATCCTGATCCGTTCCTACGCGTGGATCTTCCTGCTCGGCGGCAAGGGTCTGCCCGCGCTTCTGGCGACCTTCGGGTTCGAGGACATCCGGATGCTGAACGGCCCCTTCGCGGTGCTGGTGGGGATCGTCTACGGCTACCTGCCGCTGATGGTCTTTCCGATCTATGTTGCGCTGGAAAAACTCGACCTGCGCCTGCTCGAAGCGGCCGCCGACCTCGGCACGCCGCCGTGGCGGTCCTTCCTTCAGATCACCCTTCCCCTGTCGATGCCCGGCGTGCTGACCGGGTCGATGCTGGTCTTCATCCTGCTCATGGGCGAATTCCTGATCCCTGCGATCCTCGGCGGCGGCAAGGTGTTCTTCGTCGGCAATGCGCTGGTGGACCTGTTCCTGCAATCGCGCAACTGGGCCTTCGGCTCGGCCGTGGCGGTGGCCCTGGTGATCATCATGCTGATCACGGTCGCAATCTATTCCCGCCTGGTGAAACGCTTCGGCGCGGGCCGCGACGATGTCGCGTTGATGTGAGGCGGACATGAGACTTTACGCACTGGCGGTCTACGCCTTCCTCTACCTGCCGATCGGCATCATCGCGTTGTTCTCCTTCTCGGCGGGGCGGTCGGCCTCCTCGCTGGATGGGTTCTCGCTTCAATGGTACGGGCGCGCGCTGAACAACCCCTTCGTGATGGAGGCGCTCTGGACGTCCGTGCGCGTCGCCTTCCTGTCGGCGGTGCTGGCAACCCTCGTGGGCACGGCGGCGGCGCTGGCCCTGACAGGGATGCGCGGACGGGTGCGTGCCGCCTTCGACCTGCTGGTGCAGATCGCCGTCATGATCCCCGGCATCGTGATCGGCATCGCCACACTGATCGCGCTGGTGAGCGTGTTCGACCTGATCAATCCCTGGCTCGAACCCCTGACCGGGTGGCAGCTCTCGCTGGGCGCGGGCTCGCTGATCGGGGCGCACGGGCTGTTCACCATGTCGTTGGTTGTGCTGCTGGTGCGGGGCCGGATGGAGACGCTGGACGGTGCGCTGATCGAAGCCTCCGGCGACCTCGGGGCCACACCCTTCGGCACCTTCCGGCAGGTGACGCTGCCGCAGATCCTCCCGGCGGTGCTGGCAGGGTTCCTTCTGGCCTTCACCTTCAGCTTTGACGACTTCGTCATCGCCTTCTTCGTCGCCGGGGCCGAGACGACCCTGCCGATCTATGTCTTTTCGTCGATCCGCCGGGGCGTCACGCCCGAGATCAACGCCATCGGCACGATGGTCATGATCGCCTCGCTGACCCTTCTGATCGTGGCCCAGCTTCTGCTGCGCCGGTCACAGGCCAGGGCCCGCGGATAATCCACATGCAGGAGAAAGCCATGTTGCAGGATCGGGTCACTCTGGTGACAGCCGCAGGGTCGGGGATCGGGCGCGCGGGGGCCGTCGCGATGGCCCGCGAGGGCGCCTTCGTTGTGGTCAGCGACCTGCAACAGGACCTGGCCGACGAGACGCTCGGGATGATACATGCGGCGGGCGGCCAAGGCGCTGCGCGCGCACTCGACATGCGGGACGACGCGGCGGTCGAGGCAGAGATCGCCCGGGTGGTCCGGGATCACGGCCGTATCGACGTGCTGCACAGCCACGCAGGCATCCAGATCGCCGGCCGCGCCGAGGATGTGACACCCGCGCAGATGGACGCCGCATGGGCGCTCAACGTGCGGGCGCACTTCGTGGCGGCCCGGGCTGTCATCCCCCACATGCGCGCGCAGGGCGGCGGCTCGGTCATCATCACGGCGTCGAACTCCGGCGTCCAGTTCGACCGGGGGATGATCTCCTATGCCACGACGAAACACGCGGCCGTCGCCATGGTGAAACAGATGGCCGCCGACTACGCGCGCGAGAACATCCGCTTCAACGCCTTGTGCCCGGGGTTCGTCGATACGCCGTTCAACGCCGGGTTCGAGACCCAGATGGGCGGCCGCGCGGCGCTGGAAAGCTATGTCTCCGACACGATCCCGATGGGCCGCTGGGCCAGCACGGAGGAGATCGCCGAAGGCATCCTCTACCTCGCCTCCGACCGCTCCGCTTTCGTGACGGGACTGGCATTGGTGATCGACGGCGGGGAGTGCCTGTAGCGCAGCCCCCTTCCCCACCTTCTCTTGCCATTCCGGGAAAGCGCGACTCCATGATCGCGCCACGCCCGATTTCAACGACTTTGCCATGGCGGCCCGCAGCGGCACATGGGACCGCGCGGCCTGAGCAGGGGGGGCCGACAGGGCGGCACCGCCTCAGCCCTGCGCGCGGCTGTCCTCGATTAGGAGGCGCGCCATCTCCTTCGCGAGTTGCGCCGCCTCCGGCATGCCGCACATGCGCCGTGGCAATCGCCCCCTCCTTCAGCAACGCCAGCCGCTCCGCCACCTTGCCCGGGTCAGCCAGCCCGGCGTCGGCGCAGAGCCGTTCGAGATACTCGACGATGCGCACCTTGTGTTCCGCAGCCAGGCGATGCGCCGGATGATCCTGCGCCCCGAACTCGCCTGCCGCCTGAGTACGCAGCACAGGGACGCCCCAGCGTCCCCCTTTCAAGGAACACCATGATGAGCCGCCCGCCGATACCGCCCTTCGACGCCACGACAGCCGCACAGAAGGTCCGCATGGCCGAAGACGCCTGGAACAGCCGCCAGCCCGAAACCGTGGCGCTGGCCTATACGCCCGACAGCCAGTGGCGGAACCGCGCAGAGATCTTTTCTGGCCGCCCCGCCATCGTCGATTTCCTCACCCGCAAATGGCAGCGCGAGCTGGACTACCGGCTGATCAAGGAACTCTGGGCCTTTGACGGAACCCGGATCGCGGTGCGTTTCGCCTACGAATATCGCAACGCGGGCGGCGACTGGTTCCGCGCCTATGGCAACGAGAACTGGGACTTCGCCCCCGACGGTCTGATGCACCGCCGCATCGCCTCGATCAACGACCTTGCCATCGCCGGGGACGAGCGCCTGATGCACTGGCCGCAGGGTCCGCGCCCGGCGGGGCATCCCGGTCTCACCGACCTCGGGCTGTGAGGTGACCATGTCCAGCGCATACGCCCGCATCGCCTTCACCTCCGCCGTCCGCGCGGAACAACGCCGGCATGGGTCGGACAGCCTTTACGCGCAGGCGATTTCCGACACGCCCGTGCCTGACGCCCGCCTCGGTGCGCGCGAGACGGCCTTCCTGCAGACCCGCGACGGCATCTTCCAGGCCACGGTCAGCGAGGACGGCTGGCCCTATGTCCAGTTCCGCGGCGGCGCACCGGGTTTCCTGAAGGTCATCGACCCGCAGACCGTCGCCTATGCCGATTACACCGGAAACCGGCAGTACATCAGCACCGGCAACCTGCGCGGCAACGATCGCGTCGCGATCACCGCAATGGATTTCGCCCGGGCGAAACGCCTGAAGCTGCTGGGCCGTGCCGCGATCGGCGAGGATCCGGCCCTGATAGCCCATCTGCAGGGCGAAGGTGCCCGAAGGAGACGGCTATCTCGCCGCCATCATCAACTTCCGCATGGTCGCCAACGGCGTGTGGTGGACGGACGACGCCGTCACCCGCATCGGCCGCGGCGCCTGATCCCTCTTCCGCAAACCCACTGAAAGGACCATCCCATGAAACTGAATGCTTTCCTGACCGCGACCCTCATCTGCCTCGCCCCGGCCGCCTTTGCCGCCGACGAGGTCAACGTCTCCAACGGCCTGACCCTGACCGGCAACCCGCTGGGCATGCACGGCTTCGACCCGGTGTCGATGTTCAGGTCCGACGCGCCGACGATCGGCGACGCCGAGTTCACCGTCGCGCATGACGGCGTCGACTACTACTTCGCAACGGCAGACGCCAAGGCCGCGTTCGAGGCCGACCCGACGGCGATGCTGCCTCAATTCGGCGGGTTCTGTGCGTTTGGCGTCTATGTCGGCAAGAAGCTCGACGGCGACGTGCGCTATGCCGACATCGTCGACGGCAAGCTCTACCTCTTCGTGAACGAGGCTATTTTCGAGAAGTACCTCGAAGACAAGGACGCCGTGATCGCCGGCGCCTTCGCCAAGTGGCCCGAGATCGCGACCACCCCTGTCGGCGACCTCTGACCGATGCGCCCGGGCCGCGACGCGAAGCCGTGGCCCGGGACTGCCTTCGGGCACCGAAGACCAAAGGACCGGAGGGGATTGGCGGGCCACGATGACCTTTGCAGTGGGGCATTCCCCCCGGCCACAGCCCTTGCAGCAACCGTCATCACCGAGCCACCACTCCTGCGCCTTTATCGGCCCTGAGAGTCCGGCAACTGACCGTGGCAGTTGTAATTCGAGCCAAGACAGGCTATATCTTCTTCAGGCCGAAAAGGTTTTGCCGCAACGAGCGGCGCTTCTTTCACGACATCGGTACGCATGGAACTCGCCTCGGGAAATACCGGGGCCTGGGTCGCGCTTCTACCATCGGACGCGTTTCGCGCGGCCGATCTGGGCACGCGCGCCAATGCCATCCGGTGACGATCTGCCACGACATCAGAGCGACGCGGCGCTTTCTCCGCTGGAGGACTTTTCATGAATGCACCAGAATGGCTCAAGCCCGGCATCTACGGTGCCGTTATCGGCGCGGTGACCCTGGCCATCGTCGGCTTTTCCTGGGGCGGCTGGGTGACCGGCGGCACAGCGCAGGAACAAGCTGCCGAAATGTCCGAGGACAACGTGACCGCGGCCATGGTGCCCGTCTGCCTCGACATTGCCCGGACGGATCCGCAGCGCGGGGCCAAGCTCGAAACGATCCGCGATGTCTCGCGCTACCAGCAAAGGGATGCGCTGATGGAGGCCGGCTGGGCCACGGTGCCCGGCTCGGACGGCCCTGATCGCGATCTTGCGCAGGCCTGTCTCGCCGCCATCGACCTCGATGCTCCGGTCTTCAGCGAGGTCGACGAGGGGTGATGCTCAGCGTCATGGGCTTCCTGCTCGACAGCCTTTCCCGCGCTGCGATCCGCGCCTCGCGGGCGGGCGACATGAGGGATCAGGGTCGCGCAAGCCGCGTCCCTGCCTGGATGGCCGGCAACGGTACGGGCCTCGGCCACTGGCACGCATATCCTGCCCTGGCATCGTGCGGTGCCGAAAACACTTCACCCCTCGCCACGCATTTTCCCCGACCCGGGAAGCGCGGGCGTCTATCAATGACCTCTCCGGAGGCCAAACGGAGTTACAGCCTTGAGGGATGATCCCCGCTGGCGTGCACCCACAGACCGCGGCCCCGGGCTGCGGATGCACATCGGGTGCCGTATTACCCACATGCTGACGCAACCCACGCCGGTCATTGCGGTGCTCAACGTGCACTATTCCCGCTTCGGAGACCTGGAGCGCGCGGATTACCTCGTGACGCAACCGAGCGTTCCGCTCGAGAGCTACCGCGACGGATTCGGCAACTGGTGCACCCGGATGATCGCCCCGGCGGGCGCGTTCACGCTGACGACCGACGGGATCTTCCGCGACACAGGCTTGCCCGACCCCTACGCGCCCGACGCGCAGCAACACGCCGTCGAGGATCTGCCGTTCGACACGCTCGTCTACCTGCTGGGCAGCCGCTACTGCGACACCGACCTGCTGTCCGAGCAGGCCTGGGCGCTGTTCGGCCAGGCCGCGCCGGGCTGGTCCCGCGTGCAGGCGATCTGCGACTACGTGCACGATAGCATCACCTTCGACTACATGAAGGCCGATTCCACCCGCACCGCTGCGCAGACGCTGGCCGGCGGGCACGGGGTCTGCCGGGATTTCACCCATCTCGGGATTGCCTTGTGTCGCTGCATGAACATCCCGGCGCGCTATTGCACCGGCTACCTGAGCGAGATCGGCCAGCCCCTGCCCCACCCGTCGGACGATTTCGCCGCGTGGATGGAGGTCTATCTCGACGGCCAGTGGTGGGTGTTCGACCCCCGCAACAACACGCGGCGCACCGGGCGCATCCTGGTGGCGCGCGGCCGTGACGCGGCGGACGTGCCGCTCACGCAGATCTTCGGACCGGGCACGCTGTCGGACTTCGAGGTCTGGACGCATGAGGTCGACGACACGCCCGGAGGCAATGTGCCCGCCCCCTGACCGAACCCGGTCAAAGGACCTCCGCCTTGCATGCCAGTGCCTGACCGCCCCTTCGGGCGTGCAGGCTCCGTTTGCTTTCCCGATGCTTCAAGGAGTTCCCTGATGGACCTTCCACGCGACACGGTCATTTCCCCTGGCCTCAAGAATCGGTTCCCGGCCCTCACCGGGTTTCCTTTCGTCCGCCCCTCCGCAGGGCGCCCTTTCTGTTGTCCGCTTGACAGCGAGACGCCAGAATGGGGTACGCTCTCTGCCGTTTCCGCCCCGAGGCCACGCGAGGCACATCGCAAGAACACACCCGAGCGGCAAAGCCGAGAGCGCACAGGGGGTGCACCGATCATGCTGCCCAACCGCTTCGTCGAGCAGATGCTTGCAGACCCGATGATCCAGCTCATCATGCTGGCGGACGGGGTCTCGGACGCAGAGATACGCACCCTCTACAGTGTGTCTCCGCCCGCCTCCGGGCAAAGCCGGACATCGCACCTCGGGCGCCAGCCTTCCGCATCGGACCCGATGTCCGTGGGGGATGGCCCGCGACCGGGAAGCCCGCGTCCGGGCATTGGCGAGTGAGACCCGTCCGCGCGCGCCTGAACGCGCCGACAGCCCGCGGGCCGGTGCCGGAATGACCGGTGATCTGATCGCGCTCGACACCCGATTTTTCATGAGCGCGCCCGCCGTCGCCGCGGCGGACCCGCATCCCGACAGCGCGGACGACTGGGGGCACCTCGACGATCTTGCGCTCCAGATGCTCACCGATCCCTCGCACGATTGCGCCGTGGTCAGGGAACAATGGCACTCCTTCCTGGAGCGTGAAGGCCTGATCGAAAACCCCTCGGACCTGCGCATCCGTCTGCTCATCACGCGGGCCATCGCTGACGTACCGGGCGTGACGCGCCACGAGGACGCCATATGACCGTAACGCGTGACACTCGGTCGGACGACCGTACAGCGCGGTCGGCCGCAGACGTCCAGGCGGACCGCAAGTGCCTATGCTGCCAAGGCACCTTTCCCAGCGAAGGGTTCGGCGAACGCATCTGCAGGCGCTGCAAGGGCAAGACCGAATGGCGCAGCGGCGTCCGCAGCGCTGTCTCGACAGGGCGTCAACGCGGCAGCCGGACCTCCTAGCCCCCATGACCCAGCTGACGATCACCCACGTGACGCGCTACACTTTCCGGCAGGACATCGCCCTCGGACGACACCAGCTGATGCTGCGCCCGCGGGAGACCCGCGACCTCAGCCTCGTGTCATTCGCCCTCGACATCCGGCCCGAGCCGGTCCTCGACTGGTCGCACGATGTCGCCGGCAATGCCGTCGCCTCGGCGGTCTTCCCCACCCCGGCGCGTATGCTCGAGATCACGGCGAGGATGGAGGTCGACCTGCGCGCGCCGGTCTGGCCGGTCTTTCCCATCGCCGCCTCGGCCGCGTCCTATCCCTTTACCTATTCACCGGACGAGGTGACCGATCTCGGTGCGCTCCCGGCGCCGCAGTGCTGGGACGCCAAGCATCGCCTGCGCGACTGGGCAGAGTCCCTCGTGGCGGCGCATCCGACGGATACGCTGGCGCTGCTCAAGGACATCAGCAACACGATCACCCGCGACATCCGCTACCAGAGCCGGGAGACAGAGGGCACGCAGGGACCGCTCGAGACGCTGGACCGCGGCTGGGGCACCTGCCGCGACTTCGCCGTGCTCTTTGCCGAAGCGGTCCGGACCCTGGGCCTCGCCGCGCGGCTCGTTTCGGGCTACCTGTTCAACCCCGGCGGCGAGCTTGCCGGGTCCACGGATACGGGGGCGACCCACGCCTGGACCGAAGTCTTCATCCCCGGCGCCGGCTGGACCCCCTTCGATCCGACCAACAGGTCCGTCGGCTCTGCCAACCTGATCCCCGTCGCGGTGGCCCGCAACATCCACCAGATCTCGCCGGTATCGGGCAGCTTCAGCGGCCGGAACGGGGACTTTCTCGGCCTTGATGTCGCGGTGGATGTGCGCACCTGAGTTCCAGTGTCCTCTTACCGGGGCATTGCCTAAAAGCGCCGGGGCGTGACACCGAGCCCGCCGCAAAGCCGGACATGCCGAACAATCCTGGACCCTTCGTGTGCAACGTCCTGATGATCGTCACGACGGCTGCGATCATCCCGATGATCGGTATTGGCTCTCCTGCCGATGCCCTATGGTTCGGGCTGGTGATCGACACAGGCGATCTTCTTGCCATGCGCATGACAATCGCGATCAATCCCAATTCCCCGAGGCCGTTCAGCTACGCGATGGAAAACGCGCCCGGTTTCCTGACCGGCACCGTAAAGACGAGTGATGATCTGTTCCCGCCGGGGAAGGCAGGGGCACGCCATCAGCCTATATGCGGGGAGTCCAGAACACACCCCGACGCCGATGCCCGCGATAGTTGGCTGCGCAGCAGCCTTCGGTAAACGCGGTGAAATTTGGCTTCGGGCCGTCCGCGGCGAAATGCGCAGGCTGATTGACCGCCAACCGCGCGACGGTCCCGCAAGTCCGCTCCCTGCCGCTTACCCTCTATGCTGCCTCGGGCGCGGATGGCCGTGATGTGCAGCGGAACTGGCACTCCGGCACCATCCTCCCTCCGCCCTAAGGACCAGGCCCAGGTCTCCCGAGGCACCCGGCAGACCGGTTCGCCAAGGGACCGAGGCCCCAAGCCCCCTCAACAGACCCGGAGTTGCGCATTTTTCCTGCCGAAATGCGACATTCCCGGCCGAGACCGCTTGGACTTCCCCCTTGTGGTCGGGATAGAACGCCGTACCGCCGGGTGGTTTTCCCGGCCCTCAGAAGGAGGACGCAGCGTGAAATTCATTGGGCGCATGGCCGCCATCATCTGCGCGATCAACGCCTTCGTCGGGACGGTCGTGTCCTGGCTGTCGGTCGGCATCGTGCTCGTCTGCTTCACCGTCGTGGTACAGCGGTATGTCTTCGCCGTCAGCCACGTCTGGATGCAGGATCTCTACATCTGGCTCAACGGCGCGATGTTCACCGCGGTCGCGGGCTACGCACTGCTGCGCGACAACCACGTGCGCGTCGACATCTTCTACCGCCCGGCCTCTCCGCAGAAGAAAGCGGTGATCGACCTGGTGGGCGTGCTCGTCTTCCTCTTCCCCTCCATGTGGGTTGTCTGGACCTACGCGTGGCCCTTCGTGCAGCGGTCCTGGAGCTACGGCGAAGGCTCCGCCAACGTCGGCGGCATGCCCGGGCTCTACGTGCTGAAGACCTTCATCCTTGTCTTCGCCGCGCTGATCGCATTGCAGGGGCTGGCGATGATCCTGCGCTCGATCCTGATGCTTGCGGGCCGCGAGGACCTGGTTCCCGAACGCATCCGCTACACCCGCACCGAAGATCCAACCCATCCCACGGAGGCCGTCTGATGGATCCCGTCCTGATCGGAGAACTCCTCTCCGGCCTCATGTTCGTAGGCATCATCGGCTTCCTGCTGATGGGCTTCCCGGTGGCCTTCACCCTCGCGGGGACCTCGCTGATCTTCGGCTTGGTGGGCATGTACTACGGGGTGTTCGACCCCTCCAACTTCGGCTCCCTGCCGAACCGCTACATCGGCTACATGACCAACGAGGTGCTGGTGGCGGTGCCCCTCTTCGTCTTCATGGGGGTCATGCTCGAACGATCGCAGATCGCCGAGCAGCTCCTCATGACCATGGGCAAGCTCTTCGGCAACATGCGCGGCGGCCTTGCGATTTCCGTGGTGATCGTGGGCGCCATGCTCGCGGCCTCCACCGGCGTCGTGGGCGCAACCGTGGTCACCATGGGCCTGATCTCGCTGCCCGCCATGATGCGCGCGGGCTACAAGCCGACGCTGGCCACGGGCGTGATCTGCGCCTCCGGCACGCTGGGCCAGATCATCCCGCCGTCGACCGTGCTGATCTTCATGGGCGACATGCTCTCGGGGATCAACGCCCAGGTCCAGATGGCCAAGGGCAACTTCGCCCCCAGCCCGGTCTCGGTCGGCGACCTCTTTGCCGGGGCCATGCTGCCGGGCGTGCTGCTGGTGGTGCTCTACATCGGCTACGTGATCTTCAAGGCCATCGCCGACCCGGAAAGCTGCCCCGCAACCCCCGTCCCGCCCGAGGAAAAGGCCGGGTTGAAGCGCGAGATATTCACCGCGCTCCTGCCGCCGCTGCTGCTGATCCTGGCGGTTCTGGGTTCGATCCTCGGCGGCATCGCGACGCCGACCGAAGCGGCCTCCGTGGGCGCAGTGGGCGCCACCCTGCTGGCCGCCCTGCGCTGGAAGCTGTCGCTGAAGATCCTGCACGAGACGGCGATCCAGACCGCCACCATCACCAGCATGGTCTTCATCATCCTCTTCGGCGCCGCGGTCTTCTCGGTCGTGTTCCGGATGATGGGCGGCGACAACCTCGTGCACGAGTTCCTGACCGGCCTGCCCGGTGGTCCGCTGATGGCAGTGGCCGCCGTCATGGCGATCATGTTCGTGCTGGGCTTCATCCTCGACACGTTCGAGATCATCTTCATCGTGATCCCGATCACCGCGCCGGTCCTCCTGGCGATGGACATCAGCCCGGTCTGGCTGGGCGTGATGGTGGGCGTGAACCTGCAGACGTCCTTCCTGACGCCGCCCTTTGGCTTCGCGCTGTTCTACCTGCGCGGCGTGGCGCCCGACAGCGTGCCGACCTCGGCCATCTACAAGGGCATCATGCCCTTCGTGCTGCTGCAGATCCTGGCGATTGCGCTGCTCTTCGTCTTCCCGGAAGTGGTCACCTGGCTGCCCAGCGTCATCGCGGGCTGAGCCGGGCGCGACCAGCGCCGCACATGCAAGAAGGGCCCGGACATCGTCCGGGCCCTTTCGTTTTTCCGAAGCGGAAATCGCTCAGAGGGTGAAGTACTTCGCCCGCGCCTGGACAAAGCTCAGGTCGTTGCCCTCGGTACGGGTGCGCATCATGTTCAGCGATTCGATGAAGTGCTCGGTGACCTTGCGGGTCATCTCGTCGCCGCTGTCGCGCAGCTCCGCGATGATCTCCATCGACGCCTTTGCACCCGCTTCGAGGATCTCCTCGGGGAACTGGCGCACCTGCACGCCGTGCTCCTCGACAAGGGTCTTCAGCGCGCGCGGGTCGTTCGCCACGAAGTCCGAGGCGACCATGTCGTACTCGGCCTGGCAGACATCGCGGACGAGGGCCTGCAGGTCTTCCGGCAGTTCCTGGTACTTGGCCTTGTCCACCACCAGCTCGGTCGCGAGACCCGGCTCCACGAAGGACGGGAAGTAGTAGTTCTTCGCCACCTGGTGGAAGCCGAGCGCCAGGTCGTTGTAGGGGCCGACGAATTCGGCCGCGTCCAGCGCGCCCGACTGCAGCGCCTGGAAGATTTCGCCCGCTGCCATGTTGGTCACGGTGGCGCCGAGCTTTTCCCAGACACGACCGCCGAGGCCGGGGGTGCGGAAGCGCACGCCCTTGAGGCTGTCGAGACCGGTCAGCTCGTCGCGGAACCAGCCGCCCGCCTGGGTGCCGGTGTTGCCCGACAGGAAGGCCTGCACGCCGAACTGGTCATAGACCTCGTCCCACAGCTCCTGTCCGCCCAGGTGACGCACCCAGCCGCCCAGCTCCTGCGAGGTCATGCCGTAGGGCACGCCGGTGAAGTAGTTCAACGCGGTGGACTTGTTCTGCCAGTAGTAGGCGGCGCCGTGGCTCATCTCGGCGGTGCCGTCGATCACGGCATCCAGCGACTGCAGCGGCGGCACCATCTCGCCGGCGGCATAGACCTGCACGGTCAGACGGCCGCCCGAAGCGGCGGTGATCCGGTCTGCCAGGCGCTGCGCGCCGACACCGAGACCGGGGAAATTCTTCGGCCAGGTGGTGACCATGCGCCAGGTGATACGGTCCTGCGCGACGGCCGGGCTGGCCAGCGCTGCGGCACCGGCGCCTGCCAGGGCACCACGGCGAATGAAAGAACGACGATCCATGTTTCCTCCCACAGATTTGATAGGTCTTTTCCACGGTTTCCGGACAAACCCGGACCGCTTCGGCGGCCATCAATACAGGACAGGCAGAGACAGTCCAGTGCCGACAGCATGTTGTTTACCCGGTCATGGAAATGCAGAACGCATCAATACCTGTCCGGCTCGTCGTGCCGATCCCGGACCGCACCACCAGGCATCGTCACAGCGCGACATGCAAACGGCCTCGGGTACTCCCCGGGGCCGTTTCTTCATCTTCTCAGGCAAAATGGCCTTTTGAGACGGTTAGGTCATGCGGCGTGGCACGCCACACTGAAGCGACCAGCATAAAATGACCATAGACCACCGCTAAGTCATTGAATTTTGGTAGCGTAAAACCGCGAAATCCAACGATTTGACCATTCGACAACCAATTCGTGTCCACTCGGATCACGCGCGCCAATACCGACTACCGAACGGGGCGGCAGCGTCTGAAAGAGATATAGCGCATGGGTTCGAATTTTCACAACAAAAAGGCCGCCAAGATGGCGGCCTTCGTTCGAATTTCTGACTTGTCTGACTTTCGAGCTGATCTCGCTCGGTGACCCTGTGCTACGTCAGTTCAAGCTCAATCATATCCACAGCTCGGTAAATGCTGACACCGATCTCGGAGGCATCGAGCGCTGGCCGGACCCGAGCTTTTTTTATGTGAGAGACCACGACCCGCCTCTCGACATTATATTGGGTTGCGAGCCGAGCTTCCGTCGTGAACTCGGACATGAAGTCCGCAACGGCCTCCTCGGAAAAACGGTAAAACTGATGCTGTCGCGTCCGACCATTGATGACCAGCGGATGGAGCCCAGGCCATTCGCGGCGGTCAACCAGTGCCCAGCCAGTGGCCTTTGGGATCTTGAGGCGGCCAAACGCGGCAGAAGCCGACACGCCGGCCAGAACGGAGTTCGATTGAGCACGAACCTCATCAGGATCGACAAGTATGGCTGAATAGCCATTCACGTCGCGGAGCCGTGCGACTTTCTCGATGAAGCCTCCGAGGATCAGGTGCACGATCTCGACACTGAGAAGCTTGGCCTTCTCGGCCGCTTTGGCGATGGGGACCATCCCCGTCGGCACGACGTCCACCGGGCACGCCGCGGCACGAAGGGCTTCGAGAAATCTCTCGATCTCACGGTTGTCCACTCCTTTCCAGGTCCGACCAGCAGTAGAGTTCGAACCGTCTGAAATCGCGCGGAGAAGGCGTTCGTCGAGGAGCTGATCCGCGAGAGGACGCGTGCAGCCCAGCGCTTTTCCGAGTGCGCTGACATGGGTCAGGCGAAGGACTGAGCCCGCGACCTCTCGGCCTTTCTCCGCGTCGAACACATGGTGGCCAGTGATTTTCTGCTCGACCGGGATGAGGCCGCGCGCGGCGAGAACGTTCCGGAGCGTCCGGGGATCAAGCCCGGTCTCACAGGCGAGGGACTGCACGCTGTGCAACCGGCGCTCGTCAAGCACACACCCAAGAACGGCCTGACCGGCGGCAACGTCCATCGTATCGAGGATATGGTCCCGCAAGATGCGCGTAATGTCGCCTGCATCCTTGCGGTTCTTGGTTGAGGAAAGCCATTCGTAGAACGGTCCGAAGATCTTGCGGCACCCTGGTTTTCCGCTCGTTCCACGAAATTCCGCCTGCATCTGATACAGCGCATCGCGGATTGCGGGTTCCCCTCTCGATGTAATTTCGTAGCCGGCCCTGCCCGCCGCGTCCCAATCGTCTGGCGTCATTTCGGACGGCTTCTTCGAGGCGCCGAACTGGATGCGCATCCCGAGCATCTCTGTGCTCCGCACTGCTTGCTCCATCGTTTGCCCGCCGAGCCACTCCGGCCCGGACGCGCCGTCGAGGCGATCGAGTGCATATGCCTGCAATGGCGATGCGGACCGCTGCTCCGCATCGTCAACCAGACGATCCAGTTCAGCTCCGCGCTCGGGCACCATGGATGCCAGCTCGCGGAATTGATCGTCCCATCGCTGCTTCCGCCGGCGGACAAGTGCGAGCCCATGAACTGGACACGTGTAGACAGGCCGAAAGGTCCACTCCAGGCGCCCCCGCCGAGCGGTCGCGATATCGGAAGCCTCGATATCGTTCTCACGCAGACATGCCGGGCAGAAGACGGTGTCTGGGCTGGCAAAAAATTCAGCGGTCAGTTCATGCCCGCGCAGATCGAACCGTCGCTTCCCGATCCTGCGCGCCGAATTGCGATGGAGCGCAGCGCTCTCGGCACCGGTGAGCCCGGCGAGCTGCTCGACGGCATCGAACTCGCAACCGGCAAGTGCTTCCGGACGAATGCCGATATCATGGAGGAAGGGAACAACCCGTGTGCCGAGATGGAATCCGGCAAGACGCGTGACGAAGGACATCGGAGTTTCGCACAGGTCGAAGGGCAAGAAGGGAACGAGAACCGACATCATCGGGCTCCTGTCAGATCAGCGGAGTAAGGTTCAGACGGTGCGGCTGTGCAGCTGGATCGCCGACCAACGGGGTGCGAGGAAGATATTCTCGCCGGCCGAGCACCCTTCCCTCGCGAAATAAGCATCAACGAAATGCTGGCTGTCGAGCTTGGTGTCGCCGCGCGCGGAGGCGATCTCGATCGCGTCAATCATCTGCTCGATGGTATGCCTCCGGTGGAGGCCGTCTGACGGGGTTTCAGCGTCGGTGCTAAGTCCGACCTTATGGCCGACCATAAGTTCAGACCCGAGATTGAAGTCCTCTCTGCCGCGGATGCGCCGCGCCGTCGTCACTGGAGCGATGGCGACAAGATCGCGATCGTGAAGGAGAGCTTCCTGGGGCATCGCCAGGTGACAGCCACGGCGCGGCGGCATGGCGTATCTCGCTCTCTGCTGACGATATGGCGGCGCCAGTATCGCGCTGGCGAACTTGGCGCCGAGACACCGCCTTCCTTCATCCCGCTGGCTGTTTCGCCGCCCATGGCACCTCCGACCGTGCCCGCGACCGCACGGGAGGCGCCACGCAGCACGCCTGATGTCCAGCTCGAGATCGTGCTGAGGAACGGGCGACGGCTTCTCGTCCCTTCGTCGGTGGAGCCAGAGGTTTTGGCGCGGCTGCTGCCGGCCCTGGAAAGCCGATGATCGCCTTCCCGGCGGGGGTGCGCGTATGGATTGCCGGTGGGGTCACCGACATGCGGCGAGGGATGAACACCTTGGCGCTGACAGTGCAGCAGGGTTTGGGACGTGATCCGCATGCGGGCGAGATTTTCTGCTTCCGCGGGCGCAAGGGCGACCTGGTAAAGTTGCTTTGGTACGACGGTGTCGGCATGTCGCTTTATACCAAGCGGTTGGAGGCCGGGAAGTTCATCTGGCCGACCAGCGGAAGTGGTGAAGCGGTGCAGATATCCGCAGCCCAGCTCGGCTATCTCTTGGAGGGGATCGACTGGCGCAATCCGCGCTGGACGCAACGCCCTGCAAAGGCGGGATAAATTGGCTTCTCCAGCCTTATTCTTATGGGCTTTCCGATGCCTGCATGGTAGGTCTCGGCCATGTCAGATGCCGCTTCCGAGATCACCAGATTGCGCGCCGCGCTTGCGGCCTCGGAGGCCCGTGCCGAGGCCGCAGAGAGCGAGCTGGCGCAGACCCGGGCGGTGGTCTCGACCTCGGAAGCGATGATCAGGCATCTCCGGCTTGAGATCGCCAAGCTCCGGCGCGAGCAATATGGCCACAGCTCCGAGCGCCGCGCCCGCCTGATCGACCAGATGGAATTGCAGCTTGAGGAACTCGAGGCCGCAGCCACTGAAGACGAGATCGCCGCCGAGAAGGTAGTGAAGACCACGTCCGTCGCGGGGTTCGAGCGTCGCCGCCCGGCCCGCAAACCCTTCCCGGAGCATCTGCCGCGCGAGCGCGTGGTGATTTCGGCGCCCACGGCCTGTTCCTGCTGTGGCTCGGATCGCATCGTGAAGATGGGCGAGGATATCACCGAGACGCTGGAGGTCATTCCCCGGCAGTGGAAGGTGATCCAGACGGTCCGCGAGAAGTTCACCTGCCGGGCATGCGAGAAGATCAGCCAGCCGCCAGCGCCGTTCCATCCCACGCCCCGTGGCTGGGCTGGGCCCAACCTGCTGGCGATGATCCTGTTCGAGAAGTTCGGCCAGCATCAGCCGCTGAACAGGCAAGTCGAGCGCTACGCCAAGGAAGGTGTCGAGGTCAGCCTGTCCACCCTGGCTGACCAGGTCGGCGCCTGCACCGTTGCGCTGGAGCCGATTCATGCGCTGATCAGGGCCCATGTCCTGGCCGCCGAGCGGCTGCACGGCGACGACACCACGGTGCCGCTCTTGGCCCGGGGCGGCACGAAGACCGCGCGGCTCTGGACCTATGTCCGCGACGACCGGCCCTTCGCGGGCGGTGCGCCGCCGGCCGCGCTGTTCTACTTCTCGCGCGATCGGGAGATGGCTCACCCGAACCGGCATCTCGCCGGGTGGCGGGGCATCCTTCAAGCCGATGCCTATGGCGGTTACAACGACCTCTATCGCGGCGATCGTGATCCCGGTCCGGCCGGAAGCGCGCTCTGCTGGAGCCATGCCCGGCGGAAGTTCTTCGAGCTTGCCGACATCAAGGGCAATGTCCGCAAGGGCAAGTCCGCCCACGATATATCTCCTGTCGCACTGGAGGCGGTGGCAAGGATCGATGCGATCTTCGACATCGAACGCCAGATCAACGGCCATGATGCCACGTTCCGGCTCGAGGCCAGGCACCGGTTGTCCTGTCCCTTGGTTGAGGCATTGCACGCTTGGCTGCGCGCCGAGCAGGGCACGATGTCGAAGCACAATCCTGTCGCCAAGGCGATCAATTACATGTTCAAGAAAGACCGATGGGAGGCCTTCACGCGCTTCCTCGAGGATGGGCGGGTCTGCTTGACGAACAACGCGGCCGAGAGAGCACTCCGCGGTGTGGCCCTTGGCCGGAAGTCATGGCTCTTCGCCGGCTCCGAGCGCGGCGGTGACCGCGCCGCCTTCATGTATTCGCTGATCGTCACTGCGAAGATGAACGATGTCGACCCTCAGGCCTGGCTCGGCGACGTCCTCGCCCGGCTGCCTGGCACGACAGCCTCCCGGGTGCCGGATCTCCTGCCTTGGAATTGGTCCCCGACACGGCAAAGGATCGCCGCATGACCCTGATCGCCCGCCTCCGGATCATCTTGAACGACGTCGAGCCAATGCCGATGCGCCACATCGAGGTGCCGCTGAAGATCAGGCTCGACCGGCTGCATGAGGTCATCCAAGCGGCCATGGGCTGGACCGACACCCATCTCTACGAGTTCCGGGTGGGGGATGCCGGTTGGGGCATGCCCGACCCGGACGGGTTCTACGACGGCCCCATGGACGCGAAGAAAATGACTTTGGAAAAGCTGCTCGACCAGACCGCCACCAGGACGATCCAGTATGTCTACGACTTCGGTGATGACTGGGACCACAGCATCCGGATCGAGCGGGTGGGCGAGGCCACTCAGGGCGTGACCTATCCGCGGCTTCTGAAGGCCGCGGGGGCCTGTCCACCGGAGGACGTCGGCGGCGCCTGGGGCTACGAAGAGTTCCTCGAAGCCCTCGCCGATCCCGATCACGAGCAGCACGAGGACATGGTCCACTGGTCGGGCGGGGACTTCGACGCCGAGGATGCCGGGGCCGGCACCATCATCGAACGCTTCGAGCGGCTGGCGAAGAAATGGGCCCCGCGGCCTCGCAAACCCAAAACTACGATCTGAGTGACGCCAGCGACCGCGGCCTACGCCGGATGGTTACGCTCGATGCAGCGACCGAAGCGCTGACGGCCGGCGTGCACGAGCCTTTCCATCAGATCACTACGATCCGGAAGTTCGAGACCGGCTCGACCACAATAGCCTCCGAGAATTGCCCATAGCCGTTTACAGTCCGTTCCCCCAGAGACCTGCGGCAGAGCGATCGGAAAGTAGCGCCGGTGACCTGCCACGGGATTTTTCCTCCACCGTCGATTAGAGTCCGGCCCAACCTGAGGACGGACAATGAAGCGAACGAGATTCACGGACGAGCAGATCATCGGCATCCTGGCCGAGCATGAGGCCGGCGCGAAGTGCGCCGATCTATGCCGCAAGCACGGCATGTCGGAAGGCACCTTCTACAACTGGAAGGCCAAGTTCGGTGGCATGACGGTATCAGAGGCCAAGCGGCTGAAGGCGCTTGAGGATGAGAACGCCAAGTTGAAGAAGCTTCTGGCCGAACAGATGCTGGATCTGGCGGCGATGAAGGATCTGGTTTCAAAAAAGTGGTAGGGCCCGCGGTGAAGCGCGAAGTCGTCGCCTATCTTCAGGCTGAGCATGGCCTGTCGGAACGGCGGGCCTGCCACATCGTCGGCGCGGATCGCACGATGATCCGCTATCGATCTCAGCGCGCGCCGGACACGGTTCTGCGCGGCCGGTTGCGGGACCTGGCCAACGAGCGTCGGCGGTTCGGCTACCGGCGCCTGTTCGTGCTGCTGCGCCGCGAGGGCGAGCCCTCGGGGATCAATCGGATCTATCGGCTCTACCGCGAAGAAGGGCTGACGGTGCGCAAGCGGAAGGCGCGGCGCAAGGCGGTCGGAACGCGGGCACCGATCCTGGTCGAGGCGCGACCGAACGCCCGTTGGTCATTGGATTTCGTCCATGACCAGTTCGCCAACGGCCAGCGCTTCCGCGTGCTCAACGTGGTCGACGACGTCACCCGGGAATGCCTGGCGGCGATCCCGGACACCTCGATCTCAGGGCGCCGTGTCGCGCGTGAACTGACGGCCCTGATCGAGCGCCGCGGCAAGCCCGGCATGATTGTCAGCGATAATGGGACGGAGCTGACCAGTAACGCGATCCTGCGGTGGTGTTCCGAGCACCGGGTCGAATGGCACTACATCGCGCCGGGCAAGCCGATGCAGAACGGTTTCGTCGAAAGCTTCAACGGCCGGATGCGCGACGAGCTGCTCAACGAGACCATGTTCCGCAATCTGGCCCATGCGCGGATCGTGATCGCAGCCTGGGCTACGGACTACAACACCGAGCGCCCCCATTCGGCCTTGGATTACCAGACCCCGGCTGCCTACGCGCGGACCCTGACCACCGCAATCGCCCGCCCCGCTGCGCGAGATGAAAGCTCCGCGCGCCGGGCGATTGCTCAACCTGCGCCAACCGGCGTAAACACTAACCGGGCTCCGGTCGTGGCTGGATGAAAGTTCAGTGGCAGGTCAACACCTGGAAGGCCGCTGTCGGCGCGCGTGGAAATGGCGCTACCTACCCCGCGTGTCATCTGGAGGAGAACAGCCTCGCCGCGAAACGCCCGGAGATCGCAGATCAATGGTGCCACATGACCTCACATATGGCTCCAAGACGGTCGCAATCTGGGTCTGCCAAATAACCGCAATGACGTCTGGAAGACGCCCATCAACGCTCGCAGCAGCGGGCAAGGTTGCCCTTCTATCCAGACAAGCGGGTATCACCCAAAATCAGCCTCCACCAAAGAGCCAGATCTGACCGTGGAGTAGGATGACGATGCCAGTGGCGACCTGACACCAGACAACCTAACCACCGACCCTGAAAAGAAATTTGACTGGCGATGCTCTCCCGGACACAGATTTAGCGTGAACCTCCGTAGCCGTGTCGCCGAAAACGGATGTCCAACATGCGCCAATCCACTCTCGGACGTCAGACTGGAAAACCTGCCGCCAAGTCAACTGGAACGCGGCGTGTTGGGGCAAAGTTCTACTTCAATGGCAAACCTTGCAAGCATGGCCATCGCTCAGCGCGAATGCCGAGCAACAAGAATTGCCGAGAATGCAATCATGTCCGTTCGAAACTCTACTCCAATCACGGAACCACGAAAGGCGCAGCGGGCGGCACGTAGGACCGTGCCTGACCCGATGCCCATCTCGTTCTTCGGACCGCATCTGCAAAAATGCCCACACCTATAGAGGAACAAGCCCACGCTGCGATCGAGCGCGTGCCGGGCTGCCATCCTCCCAAGACGAAGCTAATCGCGCCTCTCTAAGAATGGGCACGATTTGCTTGGCAAATGGTCATCTCAGGCCATTACATGGCCAAGGTATGGTGGTATGAACACACACTGACTATCACAAGCCCCCACTCACCCGCACTTCGAGTGGCCGCAGGAGGCGCAGGTCATGCAGCCTTCGACCATCATCATCGTGAACTGGCCGCAGGAGGGGCAGGCCTTGCCGCGGGGGGCGTCGAGGCCAACGACCTTGGCGGTGGGGTCGGACTTCAGGCCCTTGCCTTCGCCCTCCAGGAAGCCGATCGCGATCATGTGGCGCTCGATGACGCCGCCAATGGCCGCGAGGATCGAGGGGATGTACTTGCCCTGCACCCATGCGCCGCCGCGCGGGTCGAAGACGGCCTTCAGTTCCTCGACCACGAAGGACACGTCCCCGCCGCGCCGGAAGACCGCCGAGATCATCCGGGTCAGCGCCACGGTCCAGGCGAAATGCTCCATGTTCTTGGAGTTGATGAAGACCTCGAAGGGCCGGCGCCGTCCACCGACGATGATGTCGTTGATCGTCAGGTAGATTGCGTGTTCGCTGTCGGGCCACTTCAGCTTGTAGGTGTTGCCCTCCAGGTGCTCGGGCCGGTCGAAGGGTTCGGACATGTAGATGACGTCGCCGTGCGGAGTCTGGGGTTCGGCGTCGGTGGAGGCGACGACTTCGGGGACGCCTTCGCCGAAGCGAAGCCACGAAGCGCTGACATTCATGGCTGTTGCCAATTCTTCTATTTTGCCAAACTTCTCCAACCCGCTGGTCTCGAGTTTGGAAATTGTCGCTTGATTGACCTGCAAAGCTGCCGCCAAATCTTGCTGAGTCAGTCCGGCCTTTTTCCTGGCGACTTTCATTCGTGATGCCGAGGAGTCTTCCGACACGCTCAGCACCGACCCGGTCACGTCGTTCGGGCGGTAGGTGGTGCAGCCTTTGCAGCCCGTCTCGTAGGCCGCCATGTAGACTTCCTTGAAGTCCTCGAAGGAGATGTCCTCCGGGCAGTTGATCGTCTTGGAGATCGAGCTGTCGACCCACTTCTGGGCGGCGGCCTGCATCCGGACGTGTTCCAAAGGCGCCAGCGTCTGGGCGTTCACGAAGTAGTCGGGCAGCTCCGCGTCCTCGCCGTGCACCGCGCGGTACATCTGCACCGCGTAGTCGACGACCTCTTCCTCCGTCCGGGTGCCGTCCTTCTGCAGCACCTTGCGGGTGTAGGCGTAGGCAAAGACCGGCTCGATCCCCGACGACACGTTCCCGGCGTAAAGCGAGATCGTCCCGGTGGGCGCGATGGAGGTGACCAGCGCGTTGCGGATGCCGTGCGTGCGGACCGCCTCGCGGACGTCCTCATCCATCGCCATCATGTTGCCGGAGGCGAGGTACTTCTCGGCGTCGAAAAGCGGGAAGGCGCCCTTCTCCTTCGCCAGCTCGACAGAGGCGAGGTAGGCGGCGCGGGCGATCCGTTTCAGCCAGCGTTCGGCCTGATCGGCGGCGGCCTCGGACCCGTAGCGCTGGCCCATCATCAGAAGCGCGTCGGCCAGCCCGGTCACACCCAGGCCGATGCGGCGCTTGTTCTTCGCCTCCTCGGCCTGCTGCGGCAGGGGGAAGCGCGAGGCGTCGACCACGTTGTCCATCATCCGCACGGCGCAGGTCACCAGTTCGTCCAGCGCCTCCTCGTCGAGGCGGGCGGCGTCGGTGAAGGGCTCGGCCACCAGCCGCGCAAGGTTCACAGATCCCAGCAGGCAGGCGCCGTAGGGCGGCAGGGGCTGCTCGCCGCAGGGGTTGGTGGCGGCGATGGTCTCCACGTAGTTGAGGTTGTTGGCCTTGTTGATCCGGTCGATGAAGATCACCCCCGGCTCGGCGTAGTCGTAGGTCGCGCGCATGATGCGGTTCCATAGGTCACGCGCCTGCACGGTGTGATAGACCGTGCCGTCGAACTGCAGCTCCCACGGGCCGTCGTCCTTCACCGCCTCCATGAAGGCGTCGGTCACCAGCACGGAGAGGTTGAACATCCGCAGCCGCGCGCTGTCGGACTTCGCGCCGATGAAGGCCTCGATGTCCGGATGGTCGCAGCGCATGGTCGCCATCATCGCGCCGCGGCGGCTGCCTGCGGACATGATCGTGCGGCACATGGCGTCCCAGACGTCCATGAAGGACAGCGGGCCGGAGGCGTCGGCGGCCACGCCCGTGACCGGCGCGCCCTTGGGCCGGATGGTGGAGAAGTCGTAGCCGATGCCGCCGCCCTGCTGCATGGTCAGCGCGGCCTCTTTCAGCATGTCGAAGATGCCGCCCATGGTGTCGGGGATCGTGCCCATGACGAAGCAGTTGAACAGCGTGACGGAGCGGGCCGTGCCGGCGCCCGCGGTGATGCGGCCTGCGGGCAGGTACTTGAAGTCCTCCAGCGCGGCGTAGAACCGCTCTTCCCAGGCCGACGGCTCCGCCTCGACCTTCGCCAGCGCGCGGGCGATGCGCCGCCAGGTGTCTTCCACCGAAAGGTCGACGGGTGTCCCATCCGCCTCCTTGAGGCGATACTTCATGTCCCAGATCTGTTCGGCAATGGGCGCGGCGAAACGAGTCATGGCGGGTGATTCTCCTTCGACGAGGGAAGACAGGCTGAACGGGGGCAAGTCACGCAACTTGTTGGAGTCGGGGATCAGACGGACACCATATCGTGCGGAAGTGCTGTTGGCCAGCGAAGGTATTGCGACGTCACCGGAGGGGGCCTAGCTGTCCGGTACTCAGCGGTCGCGCGGCTCCCAGTCGGCGTCCGGCACCTGCCGCCGGGCGAGGCGCAGTGCCAGCCCCAGCGCCACGCCGGTCCCGATGGCCACCGTCAGGTCGGCCACCACCGTCAGCACGAAGGTCAGCACCAGCAGCACCTGATCCGAGCGGCGCTCTTTCAGGTAAGCGGCCCAGCGGTGCGGTTCGCTCATGTTCCACGCGGTGAGGATCAGCAGACCGGCCAGCGCGGGCATCGCCATGTACCCGGCCAGCGGCGCCGCCACCAGCATCACCACGAGGATCGTCACCGCATGCACGAGCCCCGCCACCGGCGTCCGCCCTCCGGCGCGCACGTTGGTCGCCGTCCGGGCGATGGCGCCGGTGGCGGGCAGGCCGCCGAACAGCGCCGACCCGACGTTCGCAGCGCCCTGCGCCAGCAGTTCCGCGTTGGGGCGGTGGTGGCCGCCGCTCATCCGGTCCGCGACCATGGCAGACAGCAGCGACTCGATCCCGGCGAGGAAGGCGATGATCAGGGCGGAGGGCAGCAGTTCCGCCAGCCGCGCCAGCGTGACCTCGGGCATTGCGGGCAGCGGCAGGCTCCGCGGCAGGTCCCCGAACCGGCTGCGGATGGTGTCCACCGGCAGGTCCGCCACCGCCACCACGGCAGAGACCAGCGCCACCGCGACGATCAGCCCCGGCAGCTTCGGGAAGGCCCGGCGCAGCGCGACGATCAGCACCATCGCGGCGATCCCCGCCCCCAGGGCCGCACCGCTGACCGCGCCGCGTGCCTGCCACAGGGCGCCCAGCTTGGCGAAGAACTCTGCCGGGACAGCCGCGTCGAGGCCCAGCAGGTCCTTCAACTGGCTGGTGGCGATGATCACCGCGATCCCGATGGTGAAGCCGTTGATCACCGGCTCCGGCACCAGACGGATCAGCCGCCCGGCCTTCAGCGCGCCCGCGACCAGCAGGATCAGCCCGCCCATCAGCGTCGCCAGCACCAGCCCGTCGTAGCCGTGCTCGGCGATCACCCCGTAGACCACCACGATGAAGGCACCCGTCGGGCCGCCGATCTGCACCCGGCTGCCGCCCAAGAGCGAGATCAGGAAGCCGCCGACGATGGCCGTCACCAGCCCCTTCTCCGGCCCGGCCCCGGAAGCCACCGCGATGGCAAGGCTCAGCGGCAGCGCCACCATGGCCACCGTGATCCCTGCCAGCACGTCGGCGCGCAGGGTCTCCCGGTCGTAGGTTTTCAGTGTTGTCAGGATCTTCGGCGTCATCACGGCCTCCGCGCACACGCTTGACCAGTCATGCCCCCGCCGCGCCCGCCATGCAAGACGGTCGCGCGGGCTTGCGTCCGCAGGGCAACACCTTATCTTGTAGCTCCCGACAGGGGCACCCCAACCCAAGCGCCGAGGCCGTCACGATGCCTGCCACCGTCCACCTCCTGAAACTCTCCGTCGGCACCGAGTCGGTCGAGGACTTGGCCGCGTGGCAGACCGCGCAGGCGCCGCGCTGGCCCGAAGGGATGCCCCGCCACGTCACCCGCATGTGGCCCCGGCGCGAGTCCGAGGTGCTGAACGGCGGCTCGATCTTCTGGGTCATCAAGGGCCTGATCCAGGCCCGGCAGCGAATCGCACGGCTCGACCGGGTCACCGGGCAGGACGGCATCGAACGCTGCGCCATCGTGCTGGAGCCCGGCCTGATCCGCGTGCAGACGACGCCCAAACGCCCCTTCCAGGGCTGGCGCTACCTCGCCCCCGGCGACGCCCCCGCCGACCTGCCCGCCTCCCGCGCGGCAGAGGACCCGCTGCCGCCCGAACTGGCCGGCGCGCTGGCAGAGATCGGCGTGATCTGAAACGCAGAAGGGCGGCCCGCAGGCCGCCCCCTCGCCGTTTCGTGCCGACAGGCCCTCAGAACCCGAAGGACCCGAAAAGCCCCGACAGGCCGTTGCGCTCGCCGCGCAGGGTGTTGTGCGTGACCGTATGCGCCGGCGTCCGCTTCTGCTGCGCGTCGCCCAGAAGGATCGTCGCGCCCAGCGACACGCGGTTGCCATCGGACGACCCCAGCATCGAGGACCCGCTGGCCGAGGCGTATTCGCCGCTCAGCATGACTTCCTGTCCGCCCACGAACGTCGTCCATGACATGCCGATCGCCGCCACGTTCACGTCGCCGCCGGTGCCGTCGATCTCGCTCGACTGGTAGCTGGCGAAGGTGCTGAAACCGTCGTTGACCATCAGGCTGCCGCCGATGCCCCAGGTGCGGGCGTCCGAGTCGGTGTCCTCGATATCCGACCGCACCATGCTGCCCCAGACGCTCGCCTGCGGCGTGAGGTCGGCGCGCACCCGCAGGCCCACGTCCTTCGTGGTGGCGTCGAGCCCCAGCAGGTCCACGTCCGTCTCGCCGACGAACAGCGTGCCGCTCATCGCGGCCGCACGCACCTGCGCCTCGACACCGTAGCTGTTCAGGGTCAGGTCCGTGCCCTCGAAGTCGAGCGTGTCCCGCGCGCCGTAGACGCCGATGCCGAAGCCCGGGGTGAACCAGTAGGACGGCGCGATCTCGACCGATGTCTGGTCGACCCGCGAACCGTCTTCATTCAGCCGGTTGAAGCCAAGGTCGACCCCCGTCTCGATCTGACCGAAGCGCAAGATACTCTCCCCTTCGAGGGAGTACGCATTCGCCCCCTCGCCGTCGAGCGACAGGTGGCTGTAGCCCAGCCCGATTGCCGTGGAATGGTCGAGTTGCTGCGCACCCGCAGGCACAGCCCACGAAAGGCCGCACAGGGCGACCGTCAAAATTCTGCTCATTACTGCCTCACAGTTTTTTCTGTTTGTTCTGGGGCGATGTTAACCTTCGCGGCACCATTCCGGCAAGCCGAAACGCCCCTTCGGCGCAACGCTTCGGATGGTGACCCGTCCACCCGGCCCGCCCCTCAGCGCCCCGTTCCGCGCAGCAGGCACAACGCCAGCGCCGCCCCCTCCCGCGCCCGGAGCGGCAGCCGTCGGCGCAACGGCAGCTGCGGCGCCTCCGGACAGGAGAGCCGCACCGCCATCCCCATCCGTCGCGCCAGAAGCCGCACCCTGGGCGCGTGGAAGCCGTCCGTCACGACCACCACCTCCGCCGCGTCCAGCGCCTCCAGCAGCGGCCGCGACAGCATCAGGTTCTCCGCCGTCGACCGGGCCGCCTGCTCCAGCGTCAGGGCCGCCTCGGGCACGCCCGCCTCCGCACAGACCCGCGCGATCACCGCCGCCTCGCTCGGGCCGCCCCACAGCGCCCCGCCAGAGGCCAGGATACGGCCCACCTCGCCCCGCAGGTACAGACCGGCGGCGTGCTCTGCCCTGCGGCGCAGCGCGGGCGACGGCGCGCCGTCCTCCTGAACCTTCGCTCCCAGCACAAGTGCAACGCGCATCCGCACAGATCCCCCTCTGGCATTCCCCGTCCCATCGCTTACGTTGCAGGCAAGCGACAGGAGACCACAATGACCGAATACGTTCCCCCGAAAGTCTGGACCTGGGACCAGCCGTCCGGCGGCACCTGGGCCAACCTCAACCGTCCGGTTGCAGGCGCCACGCACGACAAGGTCCTGCCCGTGGGCGATCATCCCTTCCAGCTCTATTCCATGGGCACGCCCAATGGCCAGAAGGTGACCATCCTCTTCGAGGAGCTGCTGGCCGCAGGTCACGCGGCGGAATACGACGCATGGCTCATCAAGATCGGCGACGGCGACCAGTTCGGCTCCGGTTTCGTCGAGGCGAACCCCAACTCCAAGATCCCGGCGCTGATGGACCACACCGGCGACGCGCCCGTGCGGGTCTTCGAATCCGCCGCCATCCTCATGCACCTGGCCGAGAAGTTCGACGCCTTCCTCGGGCCCAAGGACCAGCGGGCCGAGATGCTCTCGTGGCTGTTCTGGCAGATGGGCAGCGCGCCCTACCTCGGCGGCGGCTTCGGACATTTCTACGCCTATGCGCCTGAGAAGTACGAATACCCGATCAACCGCTTCACGATGGAGGTGAAGCGCCAGCTCGACGTGCTGGACCGCCACCTCGCCTCCAGCCGCTACATGGTGGGCGACCACTACACCATCGCCGACATGGCGATCTGGCCTTGGTACGGGCGCACCGTGCACGGGCAGGCCTACGACGCGGGCGAGTTCCTCGACGTGCAGAGCTACAAGAACGTGCTCCGCTGGGCCGACGAGCTGCAGGAGCGTGAACCGGTGCAGCGCGGCCGCATCGTCAACCGCACCGGCGACGGCTTCGTCGAGGAGCGCCACAGCGCGGCGGACATCGACGCCGTCCTCAAAGGCTGACCCACACAAGGTAGGGCGGGGCTTTGCGCCGCCCTGCCCTCCCCACCGTCGCGTCACATCCGCGACAGCCCGTCTGGCCGGACCCGCGGACCCCGCTATCTGGCGCAGCATGGACCCCAAACGCCCCCGCGCCGTTCCCCGCTCCCGCTTCGCCCGTGCCGCCGGTCTCGGCTCCCTTGCCACCGGCATCGCGGGCAGCGCCGCGCTCGGGGCCGCGGTCAGCATGCTGCGCGGCGAGCGGCCCGACCGCCGCGCCCTCCTCCTGACCCCCGGCAACGTCAACCGTCTGACGCGCGAACTCGCCCGGATGCGCGGCGCAGCGATGAAGCTGGGCCAGCTCCTCTCGATGGAGAACAGCGACCTCCTGCCGCCCGACCTCGCCCGCGTGCTGGCCCGCCTGCGCGACGACGCCCACCACATGCCGCCCCGCCAGTTGAAACAGGTGCTCATGGCGGAATACGGCCCGGACGCGCTGAAGCGCTTCCGGCAGTTCGATCCACGCCCGCGCGCCGCCGCCTCCATCGGGCAGGTCCACCGCGTGACCGCCGCCGACGGGCGCGACCTCGCCCTCAAGATCCAGTATCCCGGCATCGCGCAGGCGATCCGCGCCGACGTGGCCAACCTCGGCACCCTGTTGCGCGCCTCGGGCCTCCTGCCCAAGACGCTCGACCTCGCGCCCCTGCTGGCAGAGGCCACGGCGCAGCTGGAGGAAGAGGCCGACTATGCCCTCGAGGCCACCCGCCTCGCGCGCTTCCACGACCTCCTGAAGGACGCCCCCGCCTTCGTCGTGCCCCGCCCGCACCCGGACCTCTCGACGCCGCGCATCCTCGCCATGGACTTCATCGAGAGCCACCCGATCGACACGCTGGAAGACGCAGAGCAACAGCAGCGCGACACCGCCCTCACCCGCCTCTTCACGCTCTTCCTGCGGGAACTCTTCCACTGGCGGCTCGTCCAGACCGATCCGAACTTCGCCAACTACCGGCTGACACCAGACGGCACCCGCATCGTGCTTCTGGACTTCGGCGCCACCCGCGCCTTCACACCGGAAAGCACCGCCCGCTTCCGCGCCCTTCTGGACGCCACCCACCGGGGCGACCCCGACGCGCTCCGGCAGGCGCTGGCGGGCACCGGCTTCATCACCGATACGACGCCCGCCGATCAGGTCAGGACGATCCTCGACATGGCCGCGCTGATCCGCCCGGTGCTGACGTCCGGGACGCCTTTCGACTTCGGCGACACCACGCTGCTCAACACGTTGCGGCGGATGGGCGAGCACCTGACCCTGACGCAGGGCTACTCGGAGGTGCCGCACATGGACGCCCTCCACCTGCAGCGCAAGCTCGCCGGTCTGGTGCTGCTCGCCACGCGGATGCGGGCCCGCGTGCCGCTGGGCACACTGCTGGACGATCACCTGCCCTGACGGCCGGTCGTCCGTGCCATCCCCGGGGGGCGCAACATCCCGTAGGGCGGGGCTTTGCGCCGCCTCCCCCTGTCAACACGCCGCCTGACGCTGGTTATTCGACCCCCAGGCAGTCACACAGCGCCCGCAGGGAGCTGCGCTGCCGGTCCGATAGCTCCGCCACCCGCGACCGGTACAGCGTCGCCTGCGAGCGCAGCACCGGCTCTTCGCCGAGGATTTTCAGCTGGTTGGCGCGCAGCGTCTCGCCGGTCGAGGTGATGTCCGCCACCGCCTCCGCCGTCAGGTTCTTCACCGTGCCTTCGGTCGCGCCCTGGCTGTCGACAAGCTGGTAGTCGGCCACGCCGCCCATGTGCAGGTAGGCCCGCACCAGCCGGTGATACTTCGTCGCGATCCGCATCCTGAAACCGTGCCGCGCGCGGAAGGCCGCCGCCGCCCCGTCCAGATCGTCCAGCGTGTCCACGTCGACCCAGGCCTGCGGCACCGCCACGATCAGGTCCGCATGGCCAAAGCCCAGCTCCGCCAGCGGCGCAACCTTCTGGTCCCACTGCACCAGCTTCTCCTGCACAAGGTCGGTGCCCGTCACGCCAAGGTGCACCCGCCCCGCCGCCAGTTCGCGCGGGATCTCGCCCGCCGACAGCAGCACCAGTTCGATGCCGTCCACGCCCTCGACCGCGCCGGAATACTCCCGCTCCGACCCGGTGCGCGACAGCATCACGCCGCGCGCGCCGAACCAGTCGAAGGTCTTCTCCATCAGCCGCCCCTTGGAGGGCACGCCCAGCTTGATCGTCATTGACCCGCCTCCCGCATCCGCTCCAGGTCGACCAGCAGGCCGGTGCGGATCACGCCGCCCACCGCCGGGATCTCGCGGCCCTGCCCAAGCTGCCGGGTCAGCGCGTCGTAGCGCCCGCCGGTCGCCACCGCCGGCCAGTCCGGCCGCTGCGGGCAGAGGAACCCGAAGACGAAACCGTCGTAATACTCCATCGAGGTGCGGCCATAGCTCGCCTCGAAAGACAGGTGCGTGACGTCCACGCCGCGCGCCTCCATGGCGTCGCAGCGCGCGCCGAAACGGTCCACCGCCGCGCCGATGGCGGGCATGTCCACGGCGATGTCGCGCAGGTGTTCCAGCGCGTGCGGGCAGGCCTCGGACACCTTCAGCAGCGTCTCGATCAGCGCCACCTCCTCGTCCGCCAGCGGCGGCTCCGACGCGTCGGCGCGCAGCACCTCGATCCGCGCGCGGATCTCCTCTTCGGAGCGCAGGCCGATCACCGGCCCCGCCCCCGCCATGGGATCGTCGGAAGCCAGCAGCGCCGTGCGCGACGCGGGCACCGGCACCCGGCCCGCGTAACGGTCCAGAAGCGCGCGGAACCGCCGGGGCCGCCAGATGTGCCGCATCAGCGCCGTGCGCCTTTGCTCGGTGGTGTTCAGCCCCCAGACCGCCGCCGTCAGGATGCCGATGTCGCCCACCACCGGGCGCAGGCCGTAGGGCGCCAGCGCATCGGCGAAGGCGGCAAAGACCTCCGCGTCGGAAAGCGCCGGGTCGGCGCGGTCGAAGACCTCGTAGCCCACCTGGAAATACTCCGGCGCGCGCTCGGGATGATCCTCCTGCCGGCGAAAGACCTCGCCCGCGTAGGTGTAGCGCGCGGGCTCCGCGCCCTCGGCCATGTGCATCTGCACCACCGGCACGGTGAAGTCCGGGCGCAGCATGACCTCGCCGCGCACCGGATCGACGGTCACGAAGGCGCGCGTGCGCACGTCCTCGCCGTAGAGGTCCAGCAGCACCTCCGCCGGTTGCAGCACGGCACAGTCGACGGGCACGGCGCCCGCCGCCTCGAACCGGTCGCGCAGCGCAAAGGCCTTCGCCCTGTAGGCCTGCAGGGTCACGCCTGCCCCTCCAGGATCTCGCGGACCTTGGCCACGAGGTCGCCGCGGGCCACCTCGTACTGCGAGGGCCGTTCCTTCCATTCCTCGAGCGAGGCGTTCTCGGCGATCTTCGCGCCGAGGATCAGGTCCTTGATCTGCACAACGCCGCGCGCCTTCTCGTCACCGCCCTCGATGACCGCCACCGGCGAGTGGCGCTTGTCCGCGTACTTGAGCTGGTTGCCGAAGTTCTTCGGGTTGCCGAGGTAGACCTCCGCCCGGATGCCCGCCTGCCGCAGCTCCGCCACCATCGCCTGGTAATCGGCCATGCGGTCGCGGTCCATCACGGTGACGACCACCGGCCCGGTCTCCGACCCGCCGACGCGGCCCTTCTCGCGCAGCGCCGCCAGCAGCCGGTCCACACCGATGGAGACACCCGTCGCGGGCACAACCTGCCCGGTGAAGCGCTTCACCAGATCGTCGTAGCGCCCGCCGCCCGCGACAGATCCGAACTGCCGCTTGCGGCCCTTCTCGTCGGGAATCTTGAAGGTCAGCTCTGCCTCGAACACCGGCCCGGTGTAATAGCCCAGGCCACGCACCACCGACGGATCGATCACGATGCGGTCGGGACCATAGCCCTGCGCCATGAGAAGCGCGACGATTTCATCCAGCTCTTGCACACCCTCCTTGCCGACTTCGGAGTGACCAACAATTTGTTCCAAGAGCATCAGGGTGGCGATGTTTGCGATGTTAGCAGGTACAAATTCGGCCTCATTTCCCCCCGTCTCTTGCGACAACATTGCCCGCACGACGCTTTCAAAGCGACCGAACATATCGAAATTGCCTTGAAGCGCTGCCTCAGACAGGTTCGCGACATACGTACTGCGGACACTTTGGCGAGCCGTAAGGAAGGCCAGCACCGGCTCCGCCTGCTCAGGCGCAAGCCCCACGCCGTCGATATAGGCGCCGGAGGCATCCAGCCGGCCCTTGCCCAGAAGCTCGCGCACGCCGGACTCGCCGACCTTGTCGAACTTGTCGATGGTGCGCAGGACCGCAGCCGCCTGTTCCTCGTCGGCGACGCCCATCGCCTGAAGCACGCCGTTCAGGACCTTCCGGTTGTTCACCCGGATCAGGTAGTCGCCGCGCGGGATGCCCAGCTCTTCGAGGCAGTCGGCCAGCATCGCGCAGATCTCCGCGTCCGCCGCCACGCTCGCCGCGCCCACGGTGTCCGCATCGCACTGGTAGAACTGGCGGTAGCGCCCCGGTCCCGGCTTCTCGTTGCGCCAGACCGGCCCCATGGCAAAGCGCCGGTAGGGCAGCGGCAGGTCGTTGCGGTGCTCGGCATAGACCCGGGCCAGCGGCGCCGTCAGGTCGTAGCGCAGCGCCATCCAGTTGTCGTCCTCGTCCTGCCAGGCGAATACGCCCTCGTTCGGGCGGTCCACGTCCGGCAGGAACTTGCCAAGCGCCTCGACCGTCTCCACCGCCGAGGACTCCAGCGCCTCGAAGCCGTACCGATGGTACACCCCGGCGATCTTCGACAGCATCTCGGTGCGCTCACGCACCTCGTGCCCGAAATAGTCGCGGAACCCCTTGGGCGTCTGAGCCTTGGGGCGGGGGGCTTTCTTCACTTTGGCCATGGCACCGGTCCCGGTTACACTGCTGCATTGTCGCGCACCCTCTACCGGGAAGGCGTGGCATGGGCAAGCAAGCCTGCCCTTGCGGAGACGGGCTCATGCAAATAACCATGAGCCCTCTGCCAACTGAAGGAGGACCAGGACATGACCGATGACATGAGTCGCCTCGAAGAGCAGATGGCCCACCTCCTCCGGACGGTCGACGACCTGTCCGACGTGGTGGCCCGACAGGACCGCGAATTGCGGGACGTTTCCCGGCGGGTGGAAATCCTGCTCCGCCGCGAGGCCCAGCGGGACGCCGACACCGCCGGCAGCATCTTCCTCGGCGACGAAAAACCCCCGCATTACTAGGCCGCGAAAGCACCGCCTTTCGCGGCCGGTGGGCAAGCGGGGTTTCCCCGGAAACCTCAGCGCCCACACCCATCCCATGCCGGGTACACCAGCCCCGATATCCCGGCCTTTCGCCACCGACGAGCGGACAGATGCACCACGAACGGCGTCACGCCCCCTCTCACCCCCACGAGGCGTGCGACGTGCAGACCTCCAGCGCGCGCCTGAAACCGTCGCGGTCGCGGCAGCGGTCGAGGTAGGCGGCTTCCGGCGCCTCCAGCGCGATCCCGGCGCTTTTCCACGACTGGAGCAGCGCATAGGCGACCGAGATGTCGGCGGCGGTGAAACCGCCTCCGGCAAGATAGCGCGTGCGTTCGAGCTGGCGGCGCACCAGCTTCATCCGGTTGTGATACTGGCGCAGCGCGTGGCGGACGGTGGGGTTGTCGCGCTCGGCCTCGGTGGGCAGGAACCGCGCGTTCAGCACCCAGTAGGACGCGCCCGCAAGCCCCGCCTCGCCCATCATGAGGAACTGCCGGTAAGGCGCAAAGGCGTCCGACTGCGGGTCCGGGGCAAGGGGGTGCGGACCGTAACGGGCCAGAAGGTAGTCCATGATGGCGATGGATTCGACCATCACCGTGGCGCCGTCCACCAGCGCCGGGATGAACCCGCTGGGGTTGATCTGCAGGAACTCCGGGTCGTTCTCCACCCCGGCCAGCATGTCGACCGGGCGGAAGCGGTAGGGCAGGCCCATCTCCTCCAGCAGCCAGACGACCCGGAACCCCCGGCCCTCGCCATAGACGGTCAGCATCTGCCCCTCCCGGATCGGTTTGATATCAACCTAACGGAACGGGCCGAAAGCACAAGGCGTCACCGCCGCCGTGCCTCAGTTCTTCAGTTCTTCAGTTCTTCATGTCCATGGCAACCACTTCGCCGTCGTGCAGCAGGATGTTCTTCCAGCGGGTGTTGTCCTCGAACCGCTCGTAGACCGAGACAAAGACCGTGTCCCGCTCCAGCGCCTTCATGCGCGAGCCGCAGGGCTTGCCCTTGCCGACGCGGCAGACCTTGGACTTCACGCCCTCGTAGGCCACGTCGGTCGCCAGCACCGGCAGGGATTCGCCCGCCGGGCCGTAGTGGATCTGTTCCCAGCTTTCCGGCGAGCCGAAGATCACCAGCGCGGCGGTGAACTGCCGTGCGCAGCCGTCCTTGAAGCCGGTCATGTAGAAGGTATGCGCGCCGGTCGAGCCGGGCGTGCTGTCGTGCAGCTGGTAGCCCCGACCGCCTTCGGGCCATGTCTGCGTGACCGGCCCCAGCTTTGCGCCCGGCACGCCGCAGACCCGGGCGATCTGCCCGTAAGGCACGGTGGTGCCATAGGCGATCTCGCGCGCGTCAGGGGCGCCGGGGCGCGGCGCAGCACGGCGGTTGACCCGGGGCGCGCCAGACGTGGTGGCCGCCGCAAGCTGCACATCGCCGCCGCCCAGCCCGAAGAGGCCGCGCCGCCGCGGCGCTTCCTCCGCTTCGACGACAACCACCTCCGCATCGTCAGGGGCAGAGCCCACGTCGTCCAGATCGTCGGTGACGGCCTCGTCCGCAGCAGCGTCTTCCGCAGCAGCCACCGTCGTCGTGGCCTGCGCAGCGTCGGCCTTGCCCTTCAGGAAACCGAGCAGGCCCCGCTGCGGCGCGGTGTCGGCCACGGGCGCGACGGGAAGCGTTTCGGCATCGGCACTGGTGGCAAGGACATCGGCCTGCCCGGCCTCGGTCTCCACCGGCACATCGGCCAGGCGCGGCACGTCCTTCAGGGGATCGCCGCAGCCCGAGGCCAGCAGGACCAGTGACATTCCGATGAAAACTTTGCGCATTTCGTCCCCTGGCGGTTTCGACCCTCGTACAGCAGCAGCGCACGCGAGGTCCACTCTCCCATGGGATAGGTCTGCCCGTCAGGCGGGAAACCGCCCCTTTCCGCGGCGGTCTCCGCACACCGCGCAGGCCCCATGCGATCGCCGGGACCGGCTCAGAAGTCTTCGACCGCCAGCACCCCGTCGAGCGATTTCACCGCGCCCTTGATCTCCGGCGTGACGGGGAAGCGTTCGGAAAGGTCCATCTCCACCTCGCCCGGCAGGCCCGGCGCCGCCAGCCGCAGCACGATCGGCGCGCGCGGCGCCTTCGGCAACTGCTCGGCGGCGCGGCCCAGCACGCTGGCGATCTGGCTCAGCGCCATCTCCGTGTCGACGAAGATCCGCATCCCCGAAGGGCCGCCCTGCGCCGCCGCCGCATCCACCGGCATCACCGCCCGGCCCAGCAGTTTCAACTGGTCGCTCTCCATCGTCGCCTCGACGGTGACGACGACCTTCGACCCGGTCTCGAGGTGTTCGCGCGACTTCTCCAGCGTCTCGGAGAACAGCGTGACCTCGTAGGCGCCGGTCGGGTCCGACAGCTGCGCAAAGGCAAAACGGTTGCCGCGCGCCGACTTGCGTTCCTGCCGTCCGGCCACGACGCCCGCCAGCTTGGCCACCAGCGGGCCGCGCTCGGCCTTGGCCATGACCTCGTCCAGCGTCACCACGTCCTGCCGCTTCAGCGCGGGCATGTAATCGTCGAGCGGGTGACCGGACAGGTAGAAGCCCACCGCCTTGAACTCCTCCGCCAGCCGTTCGGCGGGCAGCCAGTCGGACACCGGCGACAGGCGCGGCTCCGGCAGATCGTCGCCCGCCTCGCCGAACAGCGACACCTGGGCGGAGCTCTTCTGCTCGTGGATCGCCGCCGAATAGGCCACCAGCGCGTCGAGCGAATCGAACAGCCGCCGGCGGTTCGGGTCGAGCACGTCGAAACAGCCCGCCCGCGCCATCATCTCCAGAGGACGCTTGCCGATCTTCTTCAGGTCCACGCGGCGGGCAAAGTCGAAGACGGTCGAGAACGGCCGCCCGTCGCGCCCCTCCACCACCAGCTTCATCGCCTCGAGGCCCACGTTCTTCAGTGCGCCCAGGGCATAGACAAGCTGCCCCTCCACCACGTCGAACGTCGCGAGCGAGCGGTTCACGCAGGGCGGCACCCACGGCAGGCCCAGCCCCTTGCGGACCTCCTCGAAATAGACGGCCAGCTTGTCAGTCAGGTGGATATCGCAGTTCATGACGCCCGCCATGAACTCCACCGGGTGGTTCGCCTTGAGCCACGCGGTCTGGTAGCTGACCACCGCGTAGGCCGCCGCGTGCGACTTGTTGAAGCCGTAGTTGGCGAACTTCTCCAGAAGGTCGAAGACCTCGGTGGCCTTCTTCTTCTCCACCCCGTTCTTCGCCGCGCCCTGTTCGAACTTGGGCCGTTCGGCGTCCATCGCCTCCTTGATCTTCTTGCCCATCGCGCGGCGCAGCAGGTCGGCGCCGCCGAGCGAGTAGCCCGCCATCTCCTGCGCGATCTGCATCACCTGTTCCTGGTAAACGATGATGCCCTGCGTCTCGGCCAGGATGTGGTCGATGGACGGGTGGACGGACGTGATCTCGCGCAGGCCGTTCTTGACCTCGCAATAGACCGGGATGTTCTCCATCGGGCCGGGGCGGTACAGCGCCACAAGCGCCACGATGTCCTCGATGCAGGTGGGCTTCATGCGCTTGAGCGCATCCATCATGCCCGAGCTTTCCACCTGGAACACCGCCACCGTCTTGGCCGAGGCATAGAGCTTGTAGGTGACCTTGTCGTCCAGCGGGATCAGGTTGATCTGGTTCTCCGCCCCCTCCGGCGGCTCGTACAGCTGCGTGCCGTCGGCGGCGACATGCAGCGGGCGCCCGGACTTGAAGATCAGGTCCATGGCGTTCTGGATCACCGTCAGCGTCTTCAGGCCGAGGAAGTCGAACTTCACCAGACCGGCCTGCTCCACCCACTTCATGTTGAACTGCGTCGCCGGCATGTCGGAACGCGGGTCGCGGTAGAGCGGCACCAGCTCGTCCGTGGGGCGGTCGGCGATGACCACGCCCGCCGCGTGCGTGCCGGCGCTGCGCAGCAGCCCCTCCACCTGCATCCCGTATTTCAGCAGCCGGTCGACGACCTCCTCGTTCCGCGCCTCCTCGGCCAGCCGCGGCTCGTCCCGCAGCGCCTGCTCGATGGACACGGGTTTGACCCCCTCCACCGGGATCATCTTCGACAGGCGGTCCACCTGCCCGTAGGGCATCTGCAGGACCCGGCCCATGTCGCGCACCGCCGCCTTCGACAGGAGCGCGCCGAAGGTGATGATCTGCGCGACCCGGTCATGGCCGTACTTCTGCTGCACGTACTGGATCACCTCCTCGCGGCGATCCATGCAGAAGTCGATGTCGAAGTCGGGCATCGACACGCGTTCCGGGTTCAGGAAGCGTTCGAACAGCAGCGAATAGCGGAGCGGGTCGAGGTCGGTGATCGTCAGCGCGTAGGCCACCAGCGACCCCGCGCCCGAGCCCCGCCCCGGCCCGACCGGGATGTCCTGGTCCTTGGCCCACTGGATGAAATCCGCAACGATCAGGAAGTAGCCGGGGAAGCCCATCCCCTCGATGATCCCCAGCTCGAAGTCGAGCCGCTTCTGGTATTCCTCCACCGGCACGGCATGCGGGATCACGGCCAGACGCGCCTGCAGCCCCTCGTTCGCCATGCGGCGCAGTTCCGTCACCTCGTCGTCGGCGAAACGCGGCAGGATCGGGTCGCGGCGATAGGCCATGAAGGCACAGCGCTTCGCGATCTCGACGGTGTTTTCCAGCGCCTCCGGCAGGTCGGCGAACAGCACCGCCATCTCCTGCGGGGTCTTCAGGTAGTGCTGCGGCGTCAGGCGGCGGCGCGGTTCCTGCTGGTCGACATAGGCGCCCTCCGCGATGCAGATCATCGCGTCATGCGCCTCGTACATGGTGGACTTCGGGAAATAGACGTCGTTCGTCGCGACCAGCGGCAGGCCCATCTCGTAGGCCATCTCGACAAAGCCGCGCTCCGTCAGTTGCTCCGCCTCGGGCGGCGTGCCGTCCTCGCCGGGGTGGCGCTGCAGCTCGACGTACAGCCGGTCTTCGAAGATCGAATGCAGCCGGGTCATCAGCGTCTGCGCCGCCGCCCGCGAATTGGTGCGCAGAAGCCGCCCCACCGGCCCGTCCGGCCCGCCCGACAGGCAGATCACGTCCTCCGAATGCGCCTCCAGTTCGTCCAGCGTCACATGCGCCAGCTCGTTGTCGCGGCGCAGGTACAGGCAGGAATTGAGCTTCATCAGATGCTCGTAGCCGCGCTCCGTCTGGGCCAGCAGCACCACCGGCGCCGGCGGCCTGATCCGCTCGCCCGGGGCGTGCTCGAAATAGCGCAGGTCGATCTGGCAGCCGATGATCGGCTGCACGCCCGCCCCGGCGGCGCCCACGGAAAATTCCAGCGCGGCGAACAGGTTGTTGGTGTCGGTGACCGCCACGGCGGGCATCCCCATGTCGGCACACATGCCCGGCAGCTTCTTCAGCCGGAGCGCGCCTTCGAGAAGAGAATATTCGGTGTGGGTGCGGAGGTGGATGAATCGCGGATCTGCCATGGCCGCAGACTACAGCGTTTCACGGACCGGCTGGAACACCCCGCGACGCGAAAGATGACAGAAACCCGGAGGTCGGCTACACGAATTGGTGTCTCCCCTTCCCCCAGACACGCCGGTCGCGTAGACTACTCTGAGATGTAACCCGTGTCCCGCTGTGCGCAAAATATCAACAATCCGGCCCCACTCATGCCTTTATTCGCCCTCAGGCTGGATTTTGTGAAAACGTCCCGTAGGTCCCCGCTCTTCAGCAAGTACACCGTTTCCCCGCCATGAACGACGCAACAGAACTCTCCAGCGCCGCCCTCGCGGAGCAAGAGGCCGCATTCGATCCCGCGCCCCCGCTCACGCTGAAGGCGCGGCTCAAACGGCTTGCGCTTGTCGTGGCGGCTGCCGTCGCGCCGTCGCGCACGGCGGACGTGCTGGCGAAACGTTATCTCAGTTCGACCCACGGCTTCATCGACGAGCTCTCCGCCAAGGGACGCCACCGGTTCGAGATCCTGCCGATCGACGACGACATGGCGATCATGCGCCACAGCCACCGCCCCGGCGCGCGCCGCGTGCTGGTGGTGCCGGGGCACGACGGCCATTACCGCCAGTTCACCCGCCTTCTGCGCGCGCTGGATCAGGCCGGGCTGTCGGTAGACGTGACCGTGCTGCCGGGGCACATGCACCACGCGCAGACCGTCTGCTCCATGCGCGACATCACGGAGGCGATCCACCGCTCCTGCGCGGCGCACGGCCCCTATGACGGCATCGTGGGCCATTGCGTCAGCTCCAACGCCGCGCTCTTCGCGCTCGACGGCGGGCTGCGCTGCGACCGTGTGGTGCTGGTGTCCACGCCGCTGGACCTCGTGCGGCTGGTGCGCAACGGCGGCGAACAATACGGGCTCTCCGGGCGCTGCCTCGACCTCTTCGTGGACCGCGTCAGCGAACTCGGCGCGCCCTTCCACCTGTCGCTGCCCTGGCATCCCATCGCCGCCGAACGGACCGAGCGCCTGCTGGCGGTCCACGCGCAGGACGACTGGGCCGCGCCGGTCAGCGACGTCGAGAAGCTGAGAAACCTCAGTCCCAATACGGAGGTCGCGGTCTTCCCGCATGGCGGTCACAACTCGATCCTGAGCGTGAAGGCGGCGGTCAACCGCATCGCCGACTTCCTCAAGTCCTGAACGACAGGTCACGTCGCGAAACCCGCCCACATCGGACGGGCAACGGCATCCATCACGATATCACATTACGCGGCATGACCGGCCAGACAGGTCACAGCCCCCGTACTCATCCGCGCCCCCCATCCGGCAAAAAAAAGGCCGGTCCCCGAGAGGATTCGAGGGACCGGCAAACCCGCGCACACCTCACGCGGGCGGGGAGACACCGCAGACCGCGGCGGGCTTATTCGCCCGCCAGCGGCAATTCCTTCAACATCATCGACATCACACAGGCCAAGGCCGCCGCCGCCGCAGCCACCCAGAAGACCGGGTGCAGCGCGGCGCTGAAGCCGTCCATGACGCGGGCCTGCACCTCGGGCGGGAGGCTCTGCACCATCTCCGCCCCGATGGACCTCAGGCCGCCCTCACCGGCGCCCGGCACCTGCCCCGCAAGGTTGCGCGCGAGGCCGGCGCTGAACAGCGCACCGAAGGCCGCCGTTCCCAGCGCGCCGCCGATCAGCCGGAACATGTTGGCCGAGGCGGTGCCCACGCCCATCAGCGAGTTCGGCACCGCGTTCTGGATCGCCGCCACGCCGACAGAGAACACCGGCCCGAGCCCCAGCCCGACCAGCACCATCGTGCCGCCAATCAGCCACAGCGGGCTGTCCGTGCCGACCGTGGTCAGCACGACCATGGCCAGCGCCAGCACCCCGGTCGAGATCGCCGGCATCAGCCGGTAGCGCCCGGTCTTCGACATGATCCGCCCCGCCATGGTCGAAGCAAAGATCAGCCCCCCCATCATCGGCACGAGGAACAGGCCCGACCCGGTGGGCGACACGCCCTTCACCACCTGCAGGAACAGCGGCAGGAAGGTGATCGTGCCGAACATGCCCATGCCGACAAGGAAACCAACGGTGTTCACCACCACGAAGGTGTTGTTGCGGAACAGGCTCATCGGCAGGATCGGCTCTTCCGCGCGGGTCTCGGCCAGCACGAAGCCCGCCATCGTCAGCACGCCGATCGCGGCCAGCGCCAGCACGGCGGGGCTGCCCCAGCCGCCCGCGCTCTGCGCCGCGTTGGGCAAGAGCACGATGGCCGCCAGGAGCGAGGCCAGCAGCGCGGCGCCCAGGTAATCCACCTTGCGCTTCGTCAGGTCGTCGCGGCGCGGCAGGGCCATGCCGAGGATGACGAAGGCCAGAAGGCCCACCGGCAGGTTCACGAAGAAGATCCAGTGCCACGACCAGTGCTGCACGATGAAGCCGCCCAGCAGCGGCCCGATCACCGTCGACACGCCAAAGGCCGCGCCCATCATGCCCTGCGCCATGCCACGCTGGCGCGGCGGCAGCAGGTCGCCCACCGTCGCCATCGAGGTGACGATCAGCGTGCCCGCGCCAAGCCCCTGAACCGAGCGTCCGGCAATGACCATGCCCATGTTCATCGCCACGCCGCAGATCACGGCCCCGATGGTAAAGACGATGATGCCAGACTGCAGCACCAGCTTGCGCCCGTACATGTCGCCCAGCTTGCCCGCCAGCGGCGCCGCGATGGTCGAGGCCAGCAGGTAGGCGGTGATGACCCACGTCAGGTGGTCCATGCCGCCAAGGTCGGCGACCATGATCGGCAGCGCGGTCGAGACGATGGTCTGCCCGAGCGAGGCAAACAGCAGCGTCGCCGCCACGGCGCCCAGAACGAGCCGCACCGCGACATCGTCGGGCGCCTCCTCGTAATGGGCGGTTGTTTCGGTAAGTGACATTTCACGTGTTCCCAAGATATCAACACTGAAACCGCCCGTGCCGCCCTGTCCGGGAGGACAAGACAGGGCAGGCGCGGACGGTCCGGATTTGAAACTGAATATGTGCCGATTGCAGATGCATGTCAATGTCATGCATTTGGTTGGGACAAGCAAATACGCACATGCTATGTGGAGCACATGAACCGAGACGATATCCTGAAGCAGAAGCTGGCCCGGGCCGGCGTCGACGCGGAACACACCCAGGCCGCGCTGGACATTGATGCCGTTCTGCAGGTCTGGCGCCGCCGGGTCTTCAAACGCGAACTGGGCTACCGGGCGCTGGACGAACTGGGCCTGCCCATCGACCTCGCTCAGCTCGACGTGCTGATGGCCGTCTGGGCGCCCGCCAACGAATTCGGCGACGAGGACAGGTCGGAAACGATGGTCTCCACCGTCGCGCAGCGGCTGAACATCGACCCTTCGCGCGCCAGCCGGATGACCTCCGAGCTGATCGGTCGCGGAATGCTCAAACGCTCCGTCAGCCAGGCCGACGCCCGCCGCACCGTGCTGGAGCTGACGGACAAGGGCGTGCGCATCGTCGACGCCGTGCGCAACTACAAGTTCCTCGTGCTGGGCAGCTACCTGCAGGCCTGGACCCGCGAGGAGATCGCCACCTTCCTGCCGCTGCTGGAACGGTTCAGCGCCTGGTCGGAAAGCGCCGCCTGCCCCTCCGGCCCGGTGGCCGACGAAATCGCCATCCTGCGCAACGGGCTTTCGGACCTCTCCGACACGGACTGACGCCGCGTGCCGCCCGGCCAAACCTTGCCGGTTGGCTAACTTTCCCTTTGACCAATAGTTATCCATGTGGAAAGCTATCCACATGGCTCAGCATCTCGATTCCTTTTTCGCCGCCCTCTCCGATCCGACCCGCCGGGCCGTGATCGAGCGGCTGGTGCGCGGACCGGCCGCCGTCTCCGACCTGCACGACGGTCACGACATGGCCCTGCCCTCCTTCCTCAAGCACCTCAACAAGCTGGAGGCGGCGGGCATCGTGCGCTCGATCAAGACCGGGCGCACCCGCATGGTCCACATCGAACCGGCGCCGCTTGCCGCCGCCGAGGACTGGCTCACCCGCCAGCGCAGCATCTGGGAGGGACGGCTCGACCGGCTGGCCCTTCTTGCCGAACGTCTCGAACAGGAGGACAGGACATGACCGACTTCACCACCATGACGCTGGAACGGCAGATCGCCTGCGCGCCCGACCGCCTGTTCCGCCTCCTGACCACGAAGGACGGGCGCGAGGCATGGGGCGCCCCCTCCGACACCGCCGTCGTGATCATCGACGCATTCGACTGCCGCCCCGGCGGCCACGAGAAGGCCCGCTGCGGCCCGAAGGAGGCGCCGGAGTTCGAGACCCACACCGCCTTCCACCGCGTCGACCCGGCCTGCCTCGTGTCGACGGAATCGCTGATCATCGGCGGAGAGCTTCTGTCGACCTCGCTCTGCACCCACGACATCGCCGCGCGGGACGGCGGCACGCACCTGACGGTCACGCTCCAGATCGCCAGCTTCGCCGGGCCCGACCTCTTCGACGACTACGCGCAGGGCTGGACCGGCGCGCTCGACTCGCTCACCCGGCTCGCGACCGAACCCGCCAACGCCTGACCACATACGAAATCACCTGCACGCAGGCCCGCCCGCCGCCGCACCCCGCGGACGGCGACCGGCGCCCCCGTGCCCGATCCGAAGGAGACCGCCATGACCACCCCGGCCAACCACCACCAGAGCTTCACCCTCACCCGCGACATCGCCGCCACGCCCGACACCCTCTGGCGGGCATGGAGCGACCCCGCCCTGAAGCGCGTCTGGTTCGCCAACAACGACGGGCCCGGCTGGGAAACGCTCGACCACACCCTCGACTTCCGCGAAGGCGGGACGGAAACGGGCCGCTTCCTGCACACCTCCGACGACCCCGCCATGGCCGCCTTCAAGGGCGAGCACCGCAATGCCACCACCTACCTCGTGATCGAGCACAGGGCCCGCATCGTCTTTGCCTACACCATGTCGATCAACGGGCGCGTGCACTCCGCCTCGCTCGCCACCGTCACCTTCCAGCAAAGCGGCAAGGGCACCCGCCTCACCTTCACCGAAACCCTTCAGGGCATCGGCCAGACCGACGGCCCCGAGGGCCGCAAGCACGGCTGGACGGCCCTTCTGAACAACCTCGAACAAAGCGTCACGCAGTCGGCGCACTGACCGCCACGCCCCCATACCGGCCCGCCGGACCGGCACCATCGCAACGCCAGGTTGAAAATCGCCACCGCCGGACATCATCCCGTTGCCCGCCCGCCGCAACCGCCCCGCCGCGCGGCCTTGCAAACAGGCACCTCCGGCCCGCATGGCGCATAAAAAGGCAAAAACCCCTTGCCAAGCCGCTTTTCACCCGCCTAGCCTGATGGAAACAGGGACAATTGTGCGCTTTCTACGCCGCATCGAGGGCGCACACCCCGTCACCAAACGGCGGGGCAAAGGGTAAGGCGGCGGGCTTTCTGAATGGACATCACCTTTCTTCTGAACGGAGAGAGCGTGCACCTCGCGGGCGTCTCCCCGACGGCGACGCTTCTCGACTGGCTGCGCGAGGAACGGGGCCTGACCGGCACCAAGGAAGGGTGCAACGAAGGCGACTGCGGCGCCTGCACCGTCATGGTGACCGACGACCGCGGCGCGCGGGCGCTCAACGCCTGCATCCTCTTCCTGCCCCAGTTGCACGGCAAGGCGGTCCGCACCGTCGAAGGCATCGCCGCCCCCGACGGCACGCTCCACCCGGTGCAGGAGGCGATGGTCGAGCTGCACGGCTCGCAATGCGGCTTCTGCACACCCGGCTTCATCGTCTCCATGGCGGTGGCGCACCTGAACGGCGACGAGGCCCATGACGACGCGCTGGCGGGCAACCTCTGCCGCTGCACCGGCTACGCGCCCATCGTCCGCGCCGCCCGCGCCGCCACCTCCGCCGCCGTCCCCGGCCACATGACGGACACTCCGCCCGAGGCCACGCCGCAGGAATTCGCCCCCGAAACGACCGAAGCGCTGGCCGACCTCTGCGCCCGGCACCCCGACGCCACGCTCGTGGCAGGCGCCACCGACGTCGGCCTCTGGGTCACGAAAGCGCTGAAACAGCCGCAGCCGCTGATCTTCCTCAACCGCTGCACCGGCCTCCAGCAGATCGAGGTGACCGACGACACGATCACCATCGGCGCGGGCGTCACCATGGACCGGGTGCGCGACCTCATGGCCGAACACCACCCCAGCTACGCCGAGATGATCCGCCGCTACGGCTCCGCCCAGGTGCGCAACGCCGCGACCATCGGCGGCAACGTCGCCAACGGCTCGCCCATCGGGGACAACCCGCCCGCCCTGATCGCGCTCGGCGCCACGCTGCACCTGCGCCACAGGGACGGCGCGCGGCAGATCCCGCTCGAGGACTTCTTCCTCGCCTACGGCAAGCAGGACCGCCGCCCCGGCGAATTCGTGGAGGCGATCTCGATCCCCCGCCAGCCCGACCGCCTCAGGGTCTACAAGCTGTCCAAACGCTTCGACCAGGACATCTCCGCGGTCTGCGGCGCCTTCAACATCACGGTGGAGGACGGCATCGTCACCGGGGCCCGCATCGCCTTCGGCGGCATGGCGGCCACGCCGAAACGCGCCACCCATGTCGAACAGGCGATCACCGGCCAGCCCTGGGACGACCAGACCCTGATCGAGGCATGGGACGCCTGGGAGGCGGACTTCCAGCCGATGTCCGACATGCGCGCCTCCGCCGACTACCGTATCACCGCCGCCTGCAACATGCTCTCCCGCGTCTACCTCGACCAGATCGGGGCCCGGACCAACGTGCTGGAGGTGACGCCATGACCCGCTCACCAGACCGCATCCCAAACGGCGTCCCCCGCCGCCATGCCTGGCGCGCGCCCCTGCTTCTCTGCTTTGCAAATACTCACTCTTCCTGTCGCAACCGCATGTCACGGGGCGCCGCACGATGACCGTCCGCGCCCCGCTGCCGCACGACACCGCGCACCTGCACGTCACCGGGCAGGCCCGCTACACCGACGACATCCCGCTGCCCAAAGGCGCGCTGCACCTCGCCTTCGGCCTCTCGCCCGTCGCCCGCGGCACGCTGACCGCGCTCGACCTCGACCCGGTGCGCGCCGCGCCGGGCGTGGTCCGCGTCTGGGCCCATGGCGACCTGCCCTCCGACTGCGACTGCTCGCCCTCCAACCATGACGAGCCGATGCTGTCCGACGGCACGATCCACTACCTCGGCCAGCCGCTGTTCCTCGTGGCGGCGACAAGCCACCTCGCCGCCCGCCGCGCCGCCCGCCTCGCCGGGATCGAGACGGAGGAAGAGGCGCCGATCCTCACCGTCGACGACGCGCTCGAGGCCGGCAGCCGGTTCGAGGGCGGCCCGGTGGTCTGGTCGAAGGGCGACGCCGATGCGGCCATCGACGGCGCGCCCCATACGCTCGACGGCCGGATCGAGATCGGCGGCCAGGAACACTTCTACCTCGAAGGACAGGCCGCCGCCGCCGTGCCGATGGAGGACGGCGACATGCATGTCTACTCCTCCACCCAGCACCCGACGGAGATCCAGCACAAGGTCGCCCACGCGCTCCACATGAACATGCACAAGGTCCGGGTGGAGACGCGGCGCATGGGCGGCGGCTTCGGCGGCAAGGAAAGCCAGGGCAACGCGCTGGCCATCGCCTGCGCCGTGGTCGCCGCCGCGACCGGCCGCCCGGCAAAGATGCGCTACGACCGGGACGACGACTTCACCATCACCGGCAAGCGCCACGATTTCCGGATCGACTACCGCGTGGGCTTCGACGACGCGGGCCGGGTAGAGGGCATCGCCTTCACCCAGTATGCCCGCTGCGGCTGGGCACAGGACCTGTCGCTGCCCGTGGCCGACCGGGCCATGCTGCACGCCGACAACGCCTATCACCTGCCCGCCGTGCGCATCGAAAGCCACCGGCTGAAGACCAACACCCAGTCCGCCACCGCCTTCCGCGGCTTCGGCGGCCCGCAGGGCATGGTCGGGATCGAGCGGGTGATGGACCACATCGCCCACACGCTGGGGCTCGACCCGCTCGCCGTGCGGCAGGCGAACTACTATACCGCCGCGCCCGCGGACGCCGCCGAGGCGCCCCCCGCCACCGCGCCGGGCCAGCCTGAGGACACCTCCACCGACGGACGGCAGCACCACGCCCCCGACCCTTCGGTCGAGCATACATCGCGCGGCGACACCCAGGCGGGCCCCGAAGGCGACACCCCCGCCGCGCCCGAAGGCGTGCAGACCACGCCCTACGGCCAGCCGGTCGAGGACTTCCTGCTGCACGAGATGACGGAGGCGCTGATCGCGTCGTGCGACTACCACGCCCGCCGCGCCGCGATCGAGCAATGGAACGCCCAGAACCCGATCCTGCAGAAGGGCATCGCGCTCACCCCGGTGAAGTTCGGCATCTCCTTCACGCTGACCCACCTCAACCAGGCGGGCGCGCTGGTGCATGTCTACCAGGACGGCTCCATCGCGCTGAACCACGGCGGGACGGAGATGGGACAGGGCCTGTTCCAGAAGGTGGCGCAGGTCGCGGCTTCGGTCTTCGGCGTGCCCATGTCCGCCGTGCGGATCACCGCCACCGACACCGCCAAGGTGCCCAACACCTCGGCGACCGCCGCCTCCTCCGGCTCCGACCTGAACGGCGCCGCCGTGGCCAATGCCTGCGCCAAGCTGCGCAACGCCATGGCCGCGCACCTCGCCCGGCTGCACGACGCGCCGGCCGAGAAGGTCGTCTTCGCCGACGGACACGTCATCCTGGGCGACACCCGACTGACCTTCGCGGAGGCCGCCGCGCAATGTTACCAGGGCCGCGTCGGGCTGTCGGCCACCGGCTTCTACGCCACGCCGGACATCTCCTGGGACCGGGTGAAGGGCCAGGGCCGGCCGTTCTACTACTTCGCCTACGGCGTCGCCTGCACGGAGGTCGTCCTCGACACCCTGACGGGCGAGAACCGCATCCTGCGCACCGACATCCTGCACGACGCGGGCAGTTCCCTGAACCCCGCCATCGACATCGGGCAGGTGGAGGGCGGCTACGTGCAGGGCGCGGGCTGGCTCACCACCGAGGAACTGGTCTGGGACGACGAGGGCCGCCTGCGGACCCATGCACCCTCGACCTACAAGATCCCCGCCTGCTCCGACCGGCCGGACGTGTTCAACGTGGCGCTCTGGGACGGGCGCAACGTGAAGCCGACGATCTACCGCTCGAAGGCGGTGGGCGAACCGCCCCTGATGCTCGGCATCTCCGCCTTCCTCGCCCTGTCGGACGCGCTCAGCTTCTGCGGCCCGAACTACCCCGCGCTCGACGCGCCCGCCACGCCGGAACGGCTGCTGATGGCGGTCCGCCGGGTCCGCGGCGAGGACGGCGCATGAGCTTCGACCGCGACGCCCTCGCCCGCGCCTGCGCCGCACATGGCCGGGTGGCGCGGGTCGTGGTGGCGGCGACGCAGGGCTCCACCCCGCGCGAAACCGGCGCGTCGATGCTGGTCTGGGCCACGCCGGAGGGCTTCGGGCAGGAGGGCACCATCGGCGGCGGCGCGCTTGAGCTTGAGGCCGCGCAACGCGCCCTCTCCCGCACCGGGCTCAGCCGCCATCCGCTCGGCCCCGCCCTGGGCCAGTGCTGCGGCGGCGCCGTGACGCTCCTGACCGAACAGTTCACCACCGGCACCCTGCCGCCGCCCGCCGCCCTCTACGCCCGCGGCCCGGGCGAGGCGCCCCTGCCCGTCCGCCGCCTCGCCGACCGCGCCCGCGCGCAGGGCGAGACGCCTGCCCCGCAGCTTCTGGGCGACTGGATGGTGGAACCGATGACCCCGCCGCGCCGCCCCCTGTGGATCTGGGGCGCGGGCCACGTGGGCCGCGCGCTGGTCAACACCCTCGCCCCCCTGCCGGACCTCGCGATCACCTGGATCGACACCGCGCGCGACCGCTTCCCAGCCACCGTGCCGGACGGCGTCACGACCCTCCCCGATCCGGAACCCCAGCGCCTCATGCGCCACGCCCCGCCCGACGCGCACCACCTGATCCTGACCTACAGCCACGCGCTCGACCTCGCGCTCTGCCATGCGGCGCTGTCCCACAGCTTCGCCTTCTGCGGGCTGATCGGGTCGGACACGAAGCGCGCCCGCTTCACCCGCCGACTGCGTGACCTCGGCCACACCGACGCCCAAATAAACCGCATCTGCTGTCCGATCGGGCACAAAGCCTTCGGCAAGCACCCGCAGGCCATTGCCATCGGCGTCGCCGCGCAGATACTCCGCCCCGACAGTGAGAAAGATCAAAAGTGGACGATCCCCTCCTCCGCATCGACGGCCTGACCAAGGCCTACCCCGGCGTGATCGCCAACAGCGACGTGTCCTTCGACATCGGCCGCTCGGAGATCCACGCGCTTCTGGGCGAGAACGGCGCGGGCAAGTCGACGCTGGTCAAGATGATCTACGGGCTGGTGAAACCCGACAGCGGGACCATGACGCTCGACGGCCAGCCCTACCGGCCCGCCAAGCCCTCCGAGGCGCGGCAGGGCGGCGTCGCCATGGTCTTTCAGCATTTCTCTCTTTTTGAAGCGCTGAACGTGGCGGAAAACGTGGCGCTCGGCATGGAAAACCCGCCGCCCATGCGCGATCTCGCCCGGCAGATCCGCGAGGTCTCCGAAAACTACGGCCTGCCGCTCGATCCGTCGCGCACCGTCGGCACCCTCTCCGCCGGCGAACGCCAGCGGGTCGAGATCATCCGCTGCCTCCTGCAGGAGCCGCGCCTGCTGATCATGGACGAACCCACCTCGGTGCTGACCCCGCAGGAGGTGGACATCCTGTTCGAAACGCTGCGGAAACTGAAGTCCGAAGGCACCTCGATCCTCTACATCTCCCACAAGCTCGAAGAGATCCGCGCGCTCTGCGACACGGCGACGATCCTGCGCCTCGGCAAGCTGGTCGACACCTGCACGCCCGCCGACACCACTGCCCGCGAACTGGCCGAGATGATGGTCGGCACGACCTTCGCCACACCCGAATCCCGCGCCACCGAAAAGGGCGAGGTGCTGCTCGAGGCGCGCGACCTGACGCTGCCTGCCCCCGGCGCCTTCGGCACGCCGCTCCGCGGCGTGACCTTCGAGGTCCGCGGCGGCGAGGTGCTGGGCATCGGCGGCGTCGCGGGCAACGGGCAGGACGAATTGCTGATGGCGCTTTCGGGCGAACGGCTCTCTGCCCCCGGATCGCTGTTCCTCAAGGGGCAGGACATGTCCCGTCAGGGCCCCGCCGCCCGCCGCGCCGAAGGGCTGCTGACCGGGCCCGAGGAACGCCTTGGCCACGCCGCCGCCCCCGACATGAGCCTGACGGAAAACGCCGTGCTCACCGCCGCCCTGCGCAAGGGGCTGGTGAAAAGCGGTTTCATCGACTGGTCGAAGACCCAGACCTTCGCCGAGGAGGTCATCAGCCACTTCGACGTGCGCACCCCCGGCCCCGGCACCGCCGCCCGCGCGCTCTCGGGCGGGAACCTGCAGAAATTCGTCGTCGGCCGCGAGATCGCCCAGAACCCCGACGTGCTGATCCTGAACCAGCCGACATGGGGCGTCGACGCCGCCGCCGCCGCCTTCATCCGCCAGTCGATCCTCGACGTGGCCGCCCGGGGCGGCGCCGTCGTGGTCATCAGCCAGGACCTCGGCGAACTTATGGAAATCTCCGACCGTTTCGGCGCCCTGAACGAAGGCCGCCTTTCCGCCACCCGCCCCGTCTCCGACCTCGATACCGAGAAGATCGGTCTGATGATGGGCGGCGCGCATGACATGGAGGTGGCCCATGTGCACGGCTGACCCGCGAACCGCCGCCCCCGCATGCACCGGAGCCGCCGCATGATCCGGCTGGAGAAACGCCCGCAGCCGTCGCGGCTCTGGTCCGCGCTGACGCCGGTGATCGCGGTGATCCTGACCATGATCGCCGGGGCCGCGCTTTTCGCCGCCCTTGGCGCCAACCCGTTCGAGGCGATCCGCACGCTGTTCTGGGACCCGCTCTTCCACCCGCAGTTCGCCGCCTACTCGCGCCCGCAACTGCTGGTAAAGGCCGCGCCGCTGATCCTGATCGCCATCGGCCTGTCCATCGGCTTCAAGGCCGGGATCTGGAACATCGGCGCCGAAGGCCAGTACATCATGGGCGCGATCTGCGGCGCCGGGGCGGGCCTTGCCTTCTACCCGTCCGAAAGCCCGCTGATCTTCCCGCTGATGATCCTTGCGGGCGCGCTTGGCGGCTGGGCCTGGGCAATGATCCCGGCGATCCTGCGCACCACGCTCGGCACCAACGAGATCCTCGTCTCGCTCATGCTGGTCTACGTGGCCGAGACCATCCTCGGCTCCGTCTCCACCGGGCTTCTGCGCAACCCCGAAGGCATGGGCTTCCCCGGATCGCGCAACCTGAAACAATGGGACGCCGCCCACAACGCCGAGATCATCTCGGGCACGGGCGCGCACTGGGGGGTTGTCGCGGCGCTGATCGCGGTGATCTTCGCCTACATCATGCTGTCGCGGCACATGCTGGGCTTTCAGGTCCGGCTGACCGGCGAGGCGCCCCGCGCCGCGCGCTTCTCCGGCGTGAACCCGGCGCGGATCGTGTTGTTCTGCCTCGGCCTCTCGGGCCTGCTTGCGGGCATGGCGGGCTTGTTCGAGGTCTCCGGCCCCGCGGGCCAGATCAGCATCGACTTCAACTCCGGCTACGGCTTCACCGCGATCATCGTGGCCTTCCTCGGGCGGCTGAACCCCATCGGCATCCTGCTGGCCGGGCTCTTGATGGCGCTGACCTACATCGGCGGCGAACTGGCGCAGCTCATGCTGGGCCTGCCGGGCGCCTCGATCCAGCTCTTCCAGGGGATGCTCCTGTTCTTCCTGCTGGGCACCGACGTGTTCATCAACTACCGCCTGCGCTTCGGCCGGGGGGAGGTGGCCGCATGACCGCCGCCCTCCGCCGCACCGACAGCGCCACTGCCGCCGTGGCCTCCGGCCTCCGTCACCCGACCGGGCGCCGCGGGCTGGCGGGCACCCTGCCGCGCGGCCCGCTGCGCCTCTCGGCGGTCGCGGCGGTCGGGATCGCGTCCGGATCTGCCGCGTCGTTTCTCTGGATCAAGGTGTAGACCCGCATGGACCTCAGTTCGATCAGCCCCGTCCTCCTGATTGCCTCCATCATGGTCTCGGCCACGCCGATCCTGCTGGCCGCCATCGGCGAGATGGTGGTGGAAAAGGCCGGCGTCCTGAACCTCGGCGTCGAGGGCATGATGATCATCGGCGCCGTCACCGGCTTCGCCACCGCCGTCAGCACCGGCTCGCCGTTCCTGGGCTTCGTCGCCGCCTCCCTCGCCGCGGCGATCTTCTCCATGGCGTTCGGCCTGCTCACCCAGTTCCTGCTGTCCAACCAGGTCGCCACCGGCCTCGGGCTGTGGATGATCGGGCTGGGCGTGTCCTCGCTGGTGGGCAAGTCCTACGAGGGGATGAAGTCCCCGCCCACCCCCAAGCTCGACATCCCCGTGCTGTCGGACCTGCCCGTCGTCGGCCGGATGCTCTTCAGCCACGACGCCATGGTCTACCTCTCGCTGCTGCTGGTGCTGGCCGTCTGGGCCTTCCTCAAGTTCACCCGCGCCGGCCTGATCCTGCGCGCCGTCGGCGAAAGCCACGACAGCGCCCACGCGCTCGGCTACAAGGTCGTGCTGATCCGGCTGGCCGCGATCTTCTTCGGCGGCGCCTGCGCGGGCCTCGGCGGCGCCTACATCTCGCTCGTGCGCGTCCCGCAATGGACCGAGGGCATGACCGCCGGCATCGGCTGGATCGCGCTCGCCATCGTGGTCTTCGCCTCCTGGCGGCCGGGCCGCGTGCTGATCGGCGCCTACCTCTTCGGCGGGATCAACGTGCTCCAGCTCAACTTGCAGGCCGTCGGCGCCAACGTGCCCGTCGCGCTGCTCTCGGCCTCGCCGTTCATCGTGACGATCCTCGTGCTTGTCATCATCTCTGCACGCGGGCATCACGGCGCGCCGGCCTCGCTCGGGCGACCGTTCCACGCCACCACCTGACCCATGGCCCGCGCCACCGACACCGGGCTATCGTGCACCACGACGGACAGGCCGCACCGGACACGACGCTCAACGACACACCGACACAACGACAACCAAGGGAGTTGAAACATGAACCGCAGAACCCTGCTGACCACCGCCGCGCTCGCGCTCTCGCTCGGGCAGGCCGCCTTTGCACAGGACCCGGTGACCGCCGGCTTCATCTACGTGGGCCCCGTCGGTGACGGCGGCTGGACCTACGAACACAACCAGGGCCGCCTCGCGGTCGAGGAGCACTTCGGCGACAAGGTAAAGACCATCTTCCAGGAAAGCGTGCCGGAAGGCGCCGACGCCGAACGCGCGATCACCCAGATGGCCCTCTCGGGCGCCGACATCATCTTCACCACGTCCTTCGGCTACATGGACCCGACCATCGCCGTCGCCGAGAAGTTCCCGGACGTGAAGTTCGAACACGCCACCGGCTACAAGACCGCCGACAACGTGGGCGTCTACTCCGCGCGCTTCTACGAAGGCCGCGCGATCCAGGGCCACATCGCCGGCAAGATGACCAAGACCAACAAGATCGGCTACATCGCCTCCTTCCCGATCCCCGAGGTCATCCGCGGCATCAACTCCGCCTACATCCACGCCAAGAAGGTGAACCCCGATGTCGAGTTCTCGATCATCTGGGCCTACACCTGGTTCGATCCGGCGAAAGAGGCCGACGCCGCCCGCGCGCTGATCGAGAACGGCGCGGACGTGATCCTGCAGCACACCGACTCCACCGCGCCGCAGGCCGCCGCGCAGGAAGCCGGTGACGTCATCACCTTTGGCCAGGCCTCCGACATGATCGAATACGCGCCGACGCCGCGCGTCTCCTCGATCATCGACAACTGGGCGCCCTACTACATCGACCGCATCCAGGCGGTGATGGACGGCACTTGGGAATCGGACAACACCTGGGACGGCATCGGCGCCGGCATGGTCGGCATCGGCGAGATCACCGACGCCGTGCCCGAAGACGTGAAGGCCGAGGCGCTGGCCCTGAAGGACAGCATCGCGTCGGGCGAATACCACCCCTTCACCGGCCCGCTGAACAAGGCCGACGGCTCCGTCTGGCTGGCCGAGGGCGAAACCGCCTCCGACGCCGACCTCGCAAGCCTGAGCTTCTACGTCGAGGGCATCGACGCGGAAATCCCGCAGTAAGCCCGGAAACGACCGGCGCCGCGCCCTTCGGGGGCGCGGCGCCATCATCCCTTCTCAGGGCAGCCCTGAAACCATCTGTGCGCCCGGCGCCGGGCTATCAGCCGATCTCGTCCTCCATGCAGTTCAGTTGCCCCGTCTCGGGCGTGGTCAGAAGCGCCTCGCGGCCCTTGGTCCAGAACTCGTAGGCCCCGTCGAAACTCTCGCCCTCGTAACGCGCCCCTGACCCGGAAATCGCCTGCGTCAGGGCCACGTCCTTGTCGTTCCACTTGAGCGAAACCAGCCCCTCCGCCCCGTTCACGAAGACGGCAGAGATCCCGGCGTTCAGCCCGCCGCAGACATAGGCCAGCGGCCCGATGGTGATGCCCGCCGTGTCGTCGCTGCGGGTGTTGGCATAGCCCATGCGCAGCTCGTGCATCCGCATGGCGTAGTTCTCCGCCACGCAGCCTGCCATGTCGTCCGCCTTCCAGCAGTCGTTGCGCCCCTTGATCCAGCCGCGCTGCATCGCCTTCAGCTCGTTCATCCGGTCCGCGCCAAGGTTCGGGTCGTTCACCGCAAGCCCGTAAAGCCGCGCCATCTCCCGGTCGAGTTCGGCGAGCCCGTCGTTGTTGCAGATCATCTCCTCGACGGAGCCATCGGCCTTGCTGCAGTCAAAGGCCGGATCGGCGGCAAGCGCCACGCCCGGCGCGGTGGCGGCAAGGGCGGCGAAAATCAAAGATGTCGGAATGCGGGTCATGCTCACTCTCCCTGAAGGTGCACGATTGTCCGCTGTCCCGGCCGGGCCTGTCAAAGGAAATGCGGCGCGGACCGGCCCGCGGCAGATCCGCCCGTTAACCACCTTTTCCCGCCTGTTGCGCAACGCACGGTGCAAAAGGTTACCAACCGGCCGGAACGAGGGGTCGAAACGGCCGGTTCACCAGTAACGGCGCGTCCATCTTCGTGAAGACTTCCTTGCGCCTCGATGTGCCGGGACGGGGCCCCACAAGATATGGCCCGTTGCAGGCAGGCGCACGCTCCATCAACCCGTGCGTGCGCTGGGTTAACTGCGCCCCCTCGCGGCGCATAGGTGAATTTGCCTTAACCCTCGGCTGTCTGGGGCTTTTCCGGACTGTTCCCGACGCATGCCCAGCGCCTTTGAGATGCATCGACAGCTTCGCGCCTGCGGGCTGTCACGTGGCGTCTGTCACAGGCTGACCGGCCCGCGGACCGATGCGCCACCTCACTCGATCGCAGTGATATTCTCCAACGATCCGAAGACGTTGCACCCGAGCGTCACGCGCAGCGCACCGATCAGATCGTCCACCGTTTCGGCGTTCAGGTATTGTCCGCCGGTGTCGTCGGCAAGGCAGCGCGCCACGCTCTCCGTCTCCGTGTCGGGGGTGTTCCAGTCCCAGTGATCGCTCCGCACCTTGAAGCCGATGACATGCACCGTCAGCCCCGGCGCCTCCCGCGCGAATTCCGCCGCCAGCTGGCACGGAGTCCCCCCGCAGGTCTCCTTCCCGTCCGTCACCAGCACCACCGCACCCGGCGTGTGGAGGTAGTCGAGCGTCTCCGCCGCCAGCCGCACACCATCCGTGAGGGCCGTCCCACCGGCCGGTCTAAGCCCCTCGATTTCCGAGATAATCGGCGTATCCGCCTGCCATTGCGGTCTCAGCCGCAGGTCGACGTTCCGGCAGGTCCGGTCGCCGCCCGGGCCGTAGATCACCAGCCCCAGCCGCCGCAGCACAGCGATGTCCGGAAGCACCTGACGCATCGCCTGCCGCGCCTGAACGATTCGCGGCTCGCCTATTGCGTTGAACCCGATCTCCGCCATCGACCCCGACCCGTCGAACACGATCATCGCATCCTCCGTACAACTCTCCCCCGCCGACACGGGCAGGGCGGTCATCGCGGCAAGCGTCAGACAAAGAGCTTTCATGAAACTCCTCCTCCCCGACAGCCTGCCCGCCCCCCGTGAGTCTGTCGAGTCCCGTGCACGCGGCCAGACCAGCCACCGCCTTAACCCGCTGACAGAAAGACATTTTGCCGGCATTGGACAATGGTCGGATCAGCGGCCTTCCACGCGGGACACCACCGGGCGCCTCCAACGCGCCGAAGCAAACGCCCCCTCATATCACGCTTCCCGTGCGGCCTGCGCCGTGCCACTCTCTGCGCCATGACCCTGACCACGATCTCGGGCGACACGCCCGCCCGCTTCGCCTTTGGCACCATGCAGTTCGGCGGCACCGCCGACGAACGCGCCAGCGCCGAAATGTTCGAGGCCTGTCGCGCCGCAGGCATCCGCCACTTCGACACCGCCTACGTCTACACCGACGGCGCCTCCGAGACCCTGCTGGGCCGATTCGCCGCGGCCGAGCGCGAACGTCTGTTCATCGCGACAAAGGCCAGTTTCCCCGGTGGTGCCTCCCGTCACAACATACTGACAACGCTCGACGAAAGCCGGAAACGGCTGGGCATGGACACGGTCGATCTCTACTACATGCACCGCTGGGACGCCGAGACGCCGCTGGAGGAAACCTTCGAGACGCTGGCGGAGGTGCAGGCCGCGGGCAAGATCCGCTACATCGGCGTCTCGAACTACGCCGCCTGGCAGGTGATGAAGGCCCAGGCCACGGCTGCGCGCTTCGGCACGAACATCGACGTCATCCAGCCGATGTACAACCTCGTGAAGCGGCAGGCCGAGGTCGAGATCCTGCCCATGTGCCAGTCCGAAGGCATCCTCCCCGTGCCCTATTCGCCGCTGGGCGGCGGCCTCCTGACAGGGAAGTACGCGCGCGGCGGCAGCGGACGGCTCGCCACCGATGAACGCTACGCCAAGCGCTACGGCGAGGCACAGATGCACGAGACCGCCCGCGCGCTGGCCGACCTGGGCGAAGAGATCGGGACGGACGCGGCGACGCTTGCGGTGGCCTGGGTCGCGCTGCATCCTTCCCGGCCCGCACCGATCCTGTCGGCCCGGTCGGAGGCGCAGCTTCGCCCCTCGCTCGCGGCGATGAACTGGCCGATGGACAAGGACCTCTACGACCGCATCACCGCGCTGGGACCTACCCCGCCCCCGGCGACGGACAGGCTGGAAGAGGCCTGATCCCAAGGCGTTACAGGGTGTAGGGTGGGGGTTCCGGGCCTGTCGGGCCCGGGTTCGCCACCCGTCTTACCGCCAGCGCACGACCTCGTCGGGACTGGCGCGCTCGGTACGGAAGCTGTTCGCCGGATGGTCGCGGTCGGGCATCCCGAAGGCGATCCCGCACAGCACGTCCCGGTCATTGGCCACGTCGAACCACTCCCGCATGAAGGGCGAGAACCCGGCGACAGAAGCCATGGCCACGGCACCGATACCCCGCGCCTCCAGCCCCAGAAGCACCGCGGTCACATAGGCGCCGCAGTCGAGCACGCCATAGGCGCCCAGCACCTTCGGAGTGGTGATCAGCAGGAAGCCCGTGGCGCCGAACAGCCGGAAGTTCTCCTGCATCTGCCGGCCCGATGCCACGCGGTCGCCCTTCTCGATCCCCAGCGCGCCGTAAAGCTGCCAGCCGCATGTCCTGCGACGGTCCTTGTAGACCCCGTCCCACGCCTTCGGGAACGGGATGTCGGTCGCGTGTGCACTGGACTGCGCATGCTCGAAGACGGCGGGCGCCAGCCGGGCGGTTTCCTCCGGCCCGCAGGCGTGGACCTCCCACGGCTGCGAGTTGCACCACGACGGCACCTGCTGCGCATCGCGCAGGGCCGCCTCTACAAGCGCCCGGTCGACAGGTTGATCCGTGAACGCACGGCAGGAGGCCCGCGCCCGCAGAAGCGCTCCGAAGCTGGCGGCCAGCGTATTCTCCTTCGTCATATCAGACCCTCCTGTCTCAAGGTCTCGCGTATCTCCGACCCATTTGCGCCCCGCTGTGCGATCTCGCCGGTGCCGCGCACCACGCCGTCGAAGCGCGGGGCCGGTGCTGGCACACCGTCCTGCCAGATGCCACGCGCCGAGATGTGGGGATCTTTCTGTGCCTCGGCCGGGCTCAGCACCGGCGCGACGCAGGCGTCGGAGCCGTCGAACAGCGACACCCATTCATCCCGCGGCCGCGCGGCAAACAGGCCCGCCAGCCGCGCGGTCTGGACCGGCCACTGCACGGGGTCGAATTGTTCGGCAAAGGCCGGATCGCCCGCGAGCCCCATGATCTCAAGGAACTCGGCGTAGAACTTCGGTTCAAGGCATTGCACCGCGACGTGGCGTCCATCGGCGCAGACATAGCAGCGCGACCAGTGCGGCCCGTCCAGCAGCGACGCGCCACGCGCCTCGCGTGAGAACATCGGCCCCATGGAGAGCAGCAACGACAGCATGTGTGAGGTGCCGTCGACGATGGCCGCGTCCACGACACAGCCCTTGCCGGTTCTCCGCGCGTTCAGCACGCCGCTCAGAATGCCGACCGTGAGGTAGAGCGCCCCACCGCCGATGTCGCCCAGCAGGGTCGGCGGCACGCCGGGGACTTCGCTCGGCAGGCCGCCGTAAAACAGTGTGCCGCTCAGCCCGGCGTAGTTCAGATCGTGCCCGGCCTGTCGCGCGCGCGGCCCGTCCTGCCCCCAGCCCGTCATCCGCCCGTAGACCAGCCCCGGGTTCAGCGCGTGCGCCACCTCCGGCCCGAGGCCGAGCCGTTCCATCACCCCGGGCCGCATCCCCTCGATCAGCGCGTCGGAACGGGCGATCAGGGCCTTGGCGACAACGATGTCCTCTGGCGTCTTCAGATCCAGCACGATGGACCGCTTGCCCCGGTCGAGCAGGTTATTCGGCTGTTTCGACGGGTTGTCGGGGGTGGCACGGTGGATGACGGTCACCTCCGCACCAAGGTCCGCCAGGTGCATGGCGGCGAAGGGGGCGGGGCCAAGGGCCTCGAACTCGAGGATGCGCAATCCGGTCAGCATGCCCGCACTGGAGCGCAAGTCGGGCCGGAAGGAAAGGGGATTTGCGCCGTTCAGCGGCCAGCCAAGACGGCGCAGAGCCCCGCCCTACCTCCGGTTTCGCGACGGCAGTTCCGGGGCCGCAATGACAGCCCGTGCCCGGAACCGTCCGTTCGCGCCCTCTCAGCCGAGTTCGTCCGCGTAGGCAAGGATCGCGTCTGCCATCACCCGCACCGCCACGTCCATATCGGCCGCGGAGGCGAATTCGTCGGGTCGGTGGCTGATACCGCCCCGGCACCGCACGAACAGCATTGCGATCGGGCAAAGGTCTGCCATCGCCGACGCATCGTGCGTCGCTCCCGAGGGGATGGTCAGTGGCACGAGGTCTGCCTTGCCGATGGCCCCTTCCAGCGCCCGCGTCAGACCGGGATCGCAGACCGCCGCAGGCTGCGCGTAGGTCCGGACCGCACTCAGGTCGCAGTTGGCGTCGAAACAGATATCCCGCGCCAGCGCCATGGTCTCCGCCTCGAAGGTCTCGCGGAGGGTGTCCTGCGGCGCGCGTATCTCAAGCGGGAAGCGGACGTCGGCGGGGATGGCGTTCACCGCACCGGGTTTCAGCGACAGCCTACCCACCGTCGCCCGCAAGTCCGGGACCTGCGCCGCCGCGTCGCTGACAGCCGCAATGATCCGCGACGCCGCCACCAATGCATCCCGCCGCCCGTCCATGGGCACGGTCCCGGCGTGGCCGGTCTCTCCGGTGATGCGCATGTCGAAGCGGGAAATCCCGCAGATCGCACTGACGGCGGCGACGGGCAGGTCCTCGGCCTCGAGCACCGGGCCCTGTTCGATGTGTGCCTCCAGATAGGCCACGACATCCCGCCGGGCGCGTTGCACCGCGCCGATCTTGTCCACCGCCACACCGAAGGCCCGCATCGCGTCGCGCATCGCCACATCGTCGCGGTCGGTCATGTCCAGCGCCTCGTCCTTCAGCGTGCCGGCCAGCGCGCGGGGGCCGATCAGGGCCGTCGGGAAGCGCACGCCCTCCTCGTCGGCAAAGGCCAGCACCTCCAGCGCGAAGGGCAGCGCGGGCAGGCGATCCTTCAGCGCGCCGGCTACAAGGCATCCGAGCGCGATGCCCATGATCCCGTCGAAGGCACCGCCCGAGGGGACGCTGTCCTGATGCGACCCGATCATCAGGACCGGCTTGCCTTCCGGGTTCGGACTGCGGCCCACCAGCGTTCCGGCGGCGTCCTGCGCGGGCTCCAGCCCGGCGTCCGTCATCCACGACGCGATCTGGTCGAGGGCTGCGCGGTGGTGTTCCGTCCATGGCAGGCGAGTCACACCTTCGGCACTTGCCGAGGCGCGTGCAATCGCGTCCAATCGGGAGGCGGCGGTCTCTCCGTAGGTCATCTCACCCTTGTATTTATCATGATAAATTGATTCACTTGGTATCTTAACGCATTCGCCCCAGCAGTCACGTCCGCATTCCATGTCCTCCCTTCCCACCCCTCCTCAACGCCGATCCCGCCCCGTGCGGGTGGCCGACGCGATCAAGGACTGGGTGGTGGAACAGGGACTGAAACCCGGGGACCGGCTGCCCGGCGAGACCGAACTGATCCAGCGCTTCGCCATGTCCAAGGGCACTATCCGCGAGGCGCTGCGTCTGTTGCAGGCGCAGGGGCTGGTGGAGACCAAGACAGGCCCGGGCGGCGGTCTTTTTGTCGGTGAAGTCTCGCGCGAGCGGGCGCGGGCGCTGCTTGCGAACTTCTTCTACTTCCAGCACATCACCATCGACGACATATACCAGGTCCGCATCGCGCTGGAGCCGGAGATGGCGGCCAGCCTTGCCGGGCGCCTGACCGAAGACCAGTTGGCAGAACTGTCCGCGATCATGGAAGACTACGCCCAGCCCGCCGCAGATGCGGAGGAGGAACGCATCCAGCATGTCTCCTCACTGAAGTTCCACGCCCGTCTGGCGGACTTCGGCGAGAATGCGATGCTCGGGTTCTTCATCGGGTTCATGGCGCAGATCCTGACCGACCTGACGGTCTACAAGCGGCTCTACACCCAGCCGAACCACGACCTCTGGCGGAACGGACGCGAGCACCAGATCGACCTGATCGCCGCCCTGCGCGACGGAGACGCGGAGGCCGCGCGGCACATCATGCGCGAACACATGCAGGAGGCGCGGCAGATGATGGAAGATCAGGAAGCCGAAGTGATGAAGCGGTTCATCGTGTGAAGCGGTCTGCGTCGCTGCCTTGAAACCCGTGGCCGGTCAGGTCTCGGCGACCGGCAGTTCGGTCGAGGCGAACGGCAGTGCACGGTAAGGATCGTCCGCCACGGGCACATGGCGCAGCCAGTCGGCATAAAGGCCGTTGGTCGCGTGGCCATGCAGGACCCGCAGGGCCGCAAGCGGGGCTTCGGAGTAATCCACGCGCAACGTCATCGGCGGCGTCGTCCGGCTGACCACCAGCAGCGCCGCGGACAAGAGCCCCCGACTGTCGCCACCTGCACGCGAGGCCGTCTCCAACGCGGTCAGAAGCCGCTCATCCAGCCCGCCTTTGCCGGTCAGGAACCCTTCAAGACAGGCATCCAGCACCGACTCGGAGGCAAGGAGGTTGCCTGCCACCACGACGCCCGGCGCCTCGCGCGCCCCGGCAACGGTGATGCTGTTCGCTCCGGTGAAATGCGCGGTCGCCCCGGTCAGGTCGAGCGCCGACATCTGCCGTTCGGCCTTGCCGGTGTCTGGCGTGGTGACGCGCGCCACGGCCTCCGCTGCCGGAACCCCGCTGCGCATGAGGGCCAGCGCCTCCGTCCCCCACATCGTCGAGGGGAGAGACCCCTGTGAGGCGGTCATGCCCGATTCGGCGTCTCCGCGCAGGACCCAGCCCCCGACACACAGGCTGCCCGTGGTGGCCGCCCCCCCGCAAGCGCCCGTTTTTTCGTCGTATGCGAGGATCGAAATTGTCATGGGTGGGTCCTTTCGTCGTCGGACTTGAATTTATCATGAAAATTTGCCCCATTTCAATTTATCATGATAAATTAACCGCAGCCGGTGACGGCCCGGATGAAAAAACAGGAGAGGAACCCAATGTCGCTACTCAAAATGACCCGCCGCGGCCTGATGGCTGCCGGTACGGCGCTGGCGTTGACCCTGGCCACGGTGCCGGGTGCGCAGGCGCAGACGCCCCCGGGCGTGCTGATCGTCGGCCAGATCGCCGAGCCCAAGGCGCTGGACCCGGCAGCGGTGACGGCGGTGAACGACTTCCGAATCCTGATGAACGTCTACGACGGGCTGGTGCGCTACAAGGACGGCACGCTGGAGGTCGAACCTGCGCTGGCGGAAAGCTGGGAGATCTCCGAGGACGGGACCGAGTATACCTTCAAGCTGCGCGAGGGCGTGAAGTTCCACGACGGTTCCGACTTCAACGCCGAGGCGGTGAAGTTCAACTTCGACCGGATGCTGAACGAGGATCACCCCTACCACGACACCGGCCCCTTCCCGCTCGCCTTCTTCTTCTCGGCGGTGGAGAACGTCGAGGCGGTGGACGACCTGACGGTGAAGTTCACGCTGGGCAGCCCCTACGCGCCGTTCCTGTCGAACCTCGCCTATCCCACCGGCCTGATCGTGTCGCCCGCCGCCGTCGAGCAATACGGCGCGGACTTCGGCCGCAACCCGTCCGGCACCGGCCCCTTCAAGTTCGCCGAGTGGCGGTCGAACGAGGCCGTGGTCGTGGAGGCCAACCCCGACTACTGGGACGGCGCGCCCGAACTGCAGGCCGTCGTCTTCCGCCCGATCACCGACGCCAACACCCGCACCGCCGAGATGCTGGCGGGCGGCATCGACCTGATGGTCGAGGTGCCCCCCGTCGCCTTGTCGGAATTCCAGTCGGATGCCTACCAGGTCTTCGAACAGGCCGGTCCCCACGTCTGGTTCCTGATCCTGAACGCCAAGGAAGGCCCATTCGCCGACAAGGCAGTGCGGCAGGCGGCGAACTACGCGATCAACAAGGATGCGCTGGTGAACGAGGTGCTCGAAGGCACCGCGGACGTGGCCGCGGGACCCACGCCGCCCGCCTTTGCCTGGGCCTACAATTCCGAGCTGGAGCCCTACCCCTATGACCCGGAGAAGGCCAAGGCGATGCTGGCTGAGGCCGGGGCCGAGGGGGCCGAGCTGACCTTCTACGTGACCGAGGGCGGGTCCGGGATGCTCGACCCGATCGCCATGGGCACCGCGATCCAGGCGGACCTGGAGGCCGTGGGCTTCGACGTGAAGATCGAGACCTACGAGTGGAACACCTTCCTCGGAGAGGTGAACCCCGGCCTCGAAGGCAAGGCGGACATGGCCGAGATGGCATGGATGACCAACGACCCGGACACCCTGCCCTTCCTCGCGCTGCGCACCGACGCATGGCCCGACAAGGGCGGCTTCAACTCCGGCTACTATTCGAACCCGGAGGTCGATGCCCTGCTGGAAGAGGCGCGCGTCGCCACCGACCAGGACAAGCGCGCCGAGCTTTACAAGGAGATGCAGACCATCGTGCAGGAAGATGCGCCCTGGGTCTTCGTCGCCAACTGGAAGCAGAACGCCGTGACATCGGACCGGGTGGAGAACTTCGCCCTGCAGCCGTCGTTCTTCCTGCTGCTCGACGACGTCGTGAAGAACTGAGGTTTCGGCGCGTTCCGCGCCGATCCGCCGGGGGGCTGCCGCCCCCCGGACCCCCCGCAGGTATTTGGCCCAAGATGAAGGGACAGGCCGTTGCCGTCCGGTCCGCGGGGTTCATGTGTTTCAGCGAAGGAGGCCGCGGCGATGACCGGCTACATCCTCAAGAGACTGGTGTCGGCGATCCCGGTGCTGCTGGGCATCACGGTGATCGTGTTCCTGATCATGGCAATGATCCCGGGCGACCCGGCGACGGCGATCCTCGGATCCTATGCGACGCCGGAGAACGTGGAGAAGCTGAACCGCGACCTCGGATTGGACAAGCCGCTGGTGTCGCAGTACTTCATCTGGCTCGGCAACATGCTGACGGGCGATTTCGGGCAATCCTTCGCGCTGAACCGGCCCGTGCTCGACGAGGTGCTGGAACGGTTCAACGGGACGCTGGTGCTGGCGGGGACATCGTTTGTCCTTTGCGCCGTGTTCGGCATCGTGGCTGGCGTGATCTCGGCCGCGAACCAGTACGGCTGGGCGGACAAGGGGATCACCTTCGCGGTCCTGCTGGGGATCTCCATCCCGTCCTTCTTCCTCGGCATGATGATGATCCTTCTGTTCGGAGTGAACCTCAGGTGGTTCCCGGTTTCCGGCATGTGGCCGATCTACGGCGACCGGACGCTCTGGGTGCTGCTCAACCACCTTGCGATGCCGGCCTTTGCCCTTGCGGTCGTCGCCACCGGTGTTGTCGCGCGGCTGTCGCGGTCGGCCATGCTGGAAGTCTTGCGGCAGGATTTCATCCGCACCGCCCGCGCCAAGGGTGTGCACGAGCGTGGCGTGATCTGGCGCCATGCGCTGAAGGCCGCGATGGTGTCGATCATCCCGGTGCTTGGCATCCAGGCGGGCTTTGTCCTGTCGGGCGCCGTCTATATCGAGATCGTCTTCCAGTGGCCCGGCGTGGGGCGGATGCTGGTCGATGCCATCCTGAAGCGTGACATCCTGCTGGTGCAGGGGGGCGTGGTCTTTGTCGCCGCCTGCTACGTCCTGTTCAACATCCTCGTGGATGTGGCGCAGAGCCTTCTGGACCCGAGGATCAAGACATGAGCGCCTTCTTCAAACTCCTCGCCCGCAACCGCCTGGCCCTGGCCGGAGGGATCGTGCTGTCGCTGGTCGTGCTGCTGGCGCTGGTCACGCCGCTGCTGCCGCTGAAAGATCCGGACGTCACCAATACCGCGTTCCGGTTCCAGCCGCCGTTCTCCGAAGGGGCGCTGCTGGGCACCGATCACCTTGGCCGGGACCTGCTGGCGCGCCTGCTTTACGGCACGCGCCTGTCGCTGGCGGTGGGCTTTGCCGCGGCGGTGGCCGCCGCCACCCTGGGCGCCGCCATCGGGATCATCGCCGGCTTTTACGGCGGGCGGACCGACAACGTCATCATGCGCGGCGTCGACATGCTGATGGCCTTTCCCTACATCCTGCTGGCGCTGGCCATCGTCGCGGCGCTCGGACCCGGGCTGCTGAACGCGCTGATCGCCGTGGCCGTGGTGAACGTGCCGTTCTTCGCGCGCAACATCCGGGGCATCACCGTGGGCATCGCGCACAAGGAGTTCGTGGATGCCGCGCGCCTTGCGGGGTTGTCGAACACCCGGATCATCCTGTCGGAGATCCTGCCGAACGTGATCCCGGTCATCGTGATCGCCATGTCTACCACCATCGGCTGGATGATCCTCGAGACCGCCGGCCTGTCCTTCCTCGGGCTCGGATCGCAGCCGCCGCAGGCCGATCTGGGGTCCATGCTGGGCGAGGCGCGGTCGGCGCTGATCACCAACCCGCACACCTCCGTCGTGCCGGGCGTGATGATCCTGATCATCGTCATGTCGATCAACCTGCTGGGCGACGGCGTGCGCGATGCGCTGGACCCGCGGCTGAAGTCCGGCGCCCTGTCGCGGCCCATGGCGGCGACGCGGGTGGAGCGTGACGGACCCGTGCCGCAGGCGGAAGGCAAGGGCCTGCTGGAAGTGCAGGACCTGCAGACCCAGTTCCACGTCAAGGACCGCATCTACCGCGCCGTGGGCGGCGTGGACCTGCACGTCGAGAAGGGCGAATGCCTTGGCATCATCGGCGAATCCGGGTCCGGCAAATCGGTCACGGCGTTGTCGGTCATGGGGCTTGTCGCCTCGCCCCCCGGGGTGATCACCGGGGGCGCTGTCCGCTACGACGGCGACGACCTCGTCGGCGCGCCCTATCGCAAGCTGCGGTCGATGCGCGGCAGGAACGTCGCCTATATCTTCCAGGACCCGCTGGCCACGCTGCATCCGCTCTACCGCGTCGGCGATCAGCTGATCGAGGCGATCCGGTCGCACCGTCCCATCGGCAAGGCGGAAGGCAAGCGCAAGGCCATCGAACTGCTCGAAGCGGTGCGCATCCCGAACCCCGCCAAGCGGATCACCGATTACCCGCACGAGATGTCGGGCGGGATGCGGCAGCGCGTCGGTATCGCCATGGCGCTGGCCAACGAGCCGGACATCATCATCGCCGACGAACCGACGACCGCGCTCGACGTGACGGTGCAGGCGCAGGTGCTGACCATCCTCGACGACCTCCGTCGCTCTCGCGGGCTGGCCATCGTGTTCATCACCCATGACTTCGGTGTGGTGGCGCAATTGTGCGACCGTGTGGCGGTGATGTACGCCGGGCGGATCGTGGAAGAAGGCACCACCGACGAGATCCTGAAGGCGCCCCGCCATCCCTACACCGCACGGCTCATGGCCTGCGTGCCGGAACTGGGCGGGGGCAAGCGGCGGCTGGAGGCCATCGCCGGCCTGCCGCCGGTGGTCGACAGGCTGCCCGCCGGATGCGCCTTTGCCGACCGCTGCCTGAAGGCGCAGGACGATTGCCGGCAGGGCGACATTCCCCTGGAGCGCGTCGGTTCGCACGCCGTGCGGTGCCTCTATCCCGAAACCCCGCTGTCGGAGGCCGCTGAATGACCGATGCCCTGACCCTCTCCAACCTGTCGAAGACCTTTCCGGTGGGGCGTTCCCTGCTGGGCAAGTCCACCGGATCGGTCAAGGCCGTCCATCCGATCACGCTGTCGGTGCGCAAGGGCGAGACCCTTGGCATCGTGGGCGAATCCGGCTGCGGGAAGTCGACGCTGGCGCGGATGCTCGTGGGGCTGCTGCCGCCCTCCACCGGGACGATCCAGATCGAGGGCAAGGCGCTCGACAATGCGGACCCGGCGGCCTTCGGCAAGCGCATCCAGTACGTCTTCCAGGACCCGATCTCTTCGCTGAACCCGCGCAAGACCATCCGGCAGGTGATGGAAGCGCCGCTCAAACACCTTCACGGCATGTCCGCCGCGAAGCGCCGGGAGCGCATCCGCGAGATCTTCGAAAGCGTGAACCTGCGCGAGGAGTTCCTCGACCGCTACCCGCATGAATTCTCGGGCGGGCAAGCGCAGCGGATCGGCATCGCGCGGGCGCTGGCGGCCAATGCGTCCATCCTGATCCTCGACGAACCGGTGTCTGCCCTCGACGTGTCGGTGCAGGCGCAGGTGCTGAACCTGCTGGCCGACCTGCGCCGCGAATACGATCTGACCTACCTCTTCATCAGCCATGACCTTGCGGTGGTGGAGGCGGTCAGCGACCGGATCGCGGTGCTGTACTTTGGATCGGTGGTGGAGGTCGGCCCGGCGGAAGAGGTCTTTGCCCAGCCCCGCCATCCCTACACCCAGCTTCTGGCCAACAGCGCGCCGGTGGTTGGCCGCCCGCTGACCGCGCCCGAAGGCAAGGCGACCGAACTTCCCGACCCGCTGAACCCGCCGCCGGGCTGCGCCTTTGCCGCGCGCTGCCCGCGGGCCAGCGACAAGTGCCGGGCGGAGGTGCCCAGGCTGACGCCGGTCGGGGGGCAGACGGAAGCCGCCTGTTTCCACCCGCTCGGCGACTGACCCGGCGCGGCACAGGAAAGACGTGCCAAACCGCCCGCGCGCACCTATCTGGGGAGGATGACGCTTCCTCCTCCCCTCCGGGACTGGTTCCACGCCCGCGGCTGGCAGGTCCACCCGCACCAGCAGGCCATGCTGGACCGGGCCGCCTCACCCTCGCTGCTGCTGATCGCCCCGACCGGCGGCGGCAAGACGTTGGCGGGTTTCCTGCCGACCCTGTCGGAACTGACGGACCGCCCGCGCGACGGTCTGCACACGCTCTACATCTCGCCGTTGAAGGCGCTGGCCGCCGACATCCGGCGCAACCTGCTGATCCCCATCGAGGAGGCGGGCCTGCCGATCCGGGTGGAAGACCGCACCGGCGATACCTCATATGCCCGCAAGCGCCGGCAGCGCGCCGACCCGCCGCACATCCTGCTGACCACCCCGGAATCCCTGGCGCTGCTGACGTCCTATGAGGACGCCGCCCGCACCTTCGCCGGCATCGAACGAGTCGTCATCGACGAGATCCACGCACTGGCGGAGTCGAAACGCGGCGACCAGTTGATGCTGGCGCTGGCGCGCTTGCAGACGCTGGCGCCGAACCTGCGCCGCGTCGGTCTGTCGGCCACGGTGGAGGACCCCGGCGCCATCGCACGGCTGATGTCCTTTGGCGACACGACGACCGAGATCTTGCACGCCGATCCCGGACCCGATCCGGACATCCGGATGCTGCGCACAGAAGAGGCCCCGCCCTGGGCCGGCGGCGGCGCGGCCTATGCCATTCCCGCCGTGCTCGAGCAGGTGAAGCAGCACAAGACCACGCTCATCTTCCACAACACCCGCGCACAGGCCGAGATCTTCTTTCACAACCTGTGGCTGGCGAACGAGGACGCGCTGCCGATCGGCATCCACCACGGCTCGCTCGACCGGGGCCAGCGCGAGAAGGTCGAGGCCGCGATGGTCGCAGGGCAGTTGCGGGCCATCGTCTGCACCGGCTCGCTCGACCTCGGGATCGACTGGGGGGACGTGGACCTCGTGATCCAGGTCGGCGCACCGAAGAACGTCAAGCGGCTGGTGCAGCGGATCGGGCGCGCGAACCACCGCTACAACGCCCCGTCGAAGGCGTTGCTGGTGCCCGCCAACCGCTTCGAGATCGTCGAATGCGTCGCCGCGCTGGAGGCGGTGAAGGCGCATGACCTCGATGGCGAACCGCGCGGTCCCGGACCGCGCGACGTGCTCTGCCAGCACATCCTGATCGCCGCCGCCTCAGGCCCGTTCGACGCCGACACCCTCTATGCCGAAATGTCGGCCGCCGGTCCCTATCGCGGGCTGAACCGCGCGCAGTTCGATGCCTGCCTCGATTTCTGCGCCACGGGCGGCTACGCCCTGCGCGCCTACGACCAGTGGAAGCGTCTGCAACTGAGGCCGGACGGGCTGTGGCAGCTGCGCGACCCGCGCTCCGCGGTGCGCATCCGGCAGAACGTCGGCACGATCCAGGACACCGACACGCTGAAGGTGCGCTGGAAGGGACGCGGCGGCGCGCCTCTGGGCGAGATCGAGGAAGGCTTTGCCGCCTCGCTGACGAAGGGCGACACATTCCTGATCGGCGGACAGATCGTGCGCTACGAGGGGCTGCGCGAACTGACCGTCGAGGTGACGCGCGACGCCCAAAAGAAGCCCAAGATCGCCACCTTCATGGGCACGAAGTTCGCCACCTCCACGCAGCTTTCGGAACGTATCCTGCGGCTCTTCCAGCAGGACACCTGGCCCGAGCTGCCGGACCATACCGCGCAATGGCTGGCGCTTCAGCGCGAACGCTCGCGCCTGCCCGAACCCGGGCGCCTTCTGGTCGAGAGCTTCCCCCACGACGGGCGCGAGCAGTTCGTGGCCTACGGCTTTGCCGGACGGAACGCGATGCAGACGCTGGGCCTGCTGCTGACCAAGCGGATGGAGGAGATGGGCCTCGCCCCCATGGGCTTCGTCGCGACGGATTACGCAACCCTGATCTGGGGACTGGACCGCGTGACCGATCCCGCCCCGCTTTTCGACGTGACAGCGCTGGAGGCGGGTCTCGACGGCTGGCTGGCGGGCAACGCGGTGATGAAGCGGACCTTCCGCGCCTCCGCCACCATCGCCGGGCTGATCGAGCGGCAACTGGGTGGCCAGCGCAAGACCGGCCGGCAGGCCACCATGTCGTCGGACATCCTCTACGACACGCTGCTGAGGTACGACCCCGACCATCTGCTGATGCAGATCACGCGGGAGGAGGCGATGCGCGGTCTCGTCGACTTTTCCCGCATCCGCGAGATGTGCGCCCGCGTGGGCGACCGCATCGACCACGTGCAGTTGGATCGCGTGACACCGCTGGCCGCGCCGTTGTTCCTCGAACCCGGGCGCGTGCCGGTGAACGGGTCCGCCGATCAGCGGCTGCTGGAGGAAGAGGTCACCCGCCTGATGTCCGAGAGCGGCCTCGCCCAGGTCGAAGTGCCGAAGAAGGCATGGCGCGTCCCGTTCTAGCGCGTGGACGGCTGGTCACGCCCTTCGAACAGCCTCAGCATCTCCTCCACGTCCTGCACGCGGATCGGTTTCTCGAAATATCCGCGCACGAGGGGACGCTCCGCTGCACGAGCCCGGTCCCGTTCGGCGCTGGAGGAGGAGACCATGACCACGATCACATCCTTGGGCCAGCCCTGCTCGATCATCCGGGCGCGCAGGGCGTCGACCGTCTGGAAGCCGTCCATGACCGGCATCGAGATATCCATCAGCACCAGCGGCCCTTCGGAGGCGGCGACACGCGGCTGGTCGAACAACTTGTCCAGAAAGATGCGGCCATCCTCCGCCTCGTGCACCGCGGCGAAGCGTCCCGACTTCGCCAGCCGCCGCCGCGCTGTGTAGCGGTCGACCTCCCGGTCGTCGACAATGTAGGCGTCTATCATGCCTCGCCCTCCATGCGGATCGGCAGGTCGAGCGTGAAGGTCGTGCCCTCCCCCTCGGTGCTGGTCGCGGCGATCCTCCCGCCCAGCCGTTCCACGCTGCGCTGCACGAGGTTCAGGCCAATGCCGGAGCCGCCCCGGTCGCCATGCTTGCGGAACAGACCGAAGATCTCCGGCAGGACCGCTTCGGGGATGCCGATGCCGTTGTCGCTGACGATGATCTTGAGGTGCTCGCCTGTCTGGCGGGCGGTGACCTGCACCACCAGCTCGGCCTTCATGTCGTCCCGGTAGCGCAGCGCGTTGGACAGCAGATTCCGCAGCACGGTCCTGAGCGTGGCCTCCTCCGTCGCGACCGTTTCCGGCAGCGCGAGTTCCAGCTCCAGCCGCGCAGAGACGGCGCCGCCGCTCAGGTCCCGCCAGAGCTGGCGAATGAGGCCGCCGAGATCGACGGGGACCCGCGCGATCCCGCGTTCCGTCGTCATGGTGGCCAAGAGGACGCTCTCGATCTCCGACACGCTGTGTTCCGCGATCTCGGCGGCGCGGGCAAGGTTGTCGCCCAGGTCGGCAGTTTCCCCGGCCGCGAAATCCTCCCGGCAGAGGCTCAGCAACCCGGCGATGGAGGCGAGCGGCGCTTTGAGGTCGTGGCTGACCCCGCGGCTGAACTGTTCGAGATCCGCGTTCAGCCGTTCCAGTTCATGCGCGCGGGCGGCCAGCGCGCGCTCCGTCTCGATCCGTTCGGTCAGGTCGACCAGCGTGGCGACCACACCCGTCTGCCCGTCAAGGTCGATGCGGTCCAGCGTCGCCTCCACCGTCACGCCATGGCCGTCGCGGTGGCGCGCGGTCACGGTGCGCGACCGCCCCTTTGCCCGCACATCCGGCAGCAGTGCAAAACTGCGGCGGTAGACCTGGTGGGCGACGCGCAGATCCTCGGGCACGAGATCCTCGACCGGACGGCCCAGCAGTTCCTCCGGCGTGTAGCCGAGCAGCGGGGTGACCGCGCGATTGACGAAGTCGATCCGGCCGCCCGCATCCACGACGACCATCGTGCAGGACGCCGCATCCATGACAGAGCTGATCCGTTCCCGCTGCGCATGGCGGTGCCGCAGGTCGAGTGCCACGACGATCACATGCGGACCGCCGTCGACGACCACCGGCTCCAGCGCCAGTTCCAGTGGCAGCACGGTGCCGTCCCTGGCAACGCCCTTCACCTCCCGCTCCGCCCCCATGCGGCGCTTGGCGGGGATCACGTTGAACGCCTGTCGCAGCGCCACGTGCCCCGACCGCAGATGCTCCGGCAACAGCGTTTCGACCGGCGCGCCGGTCAGCGCGCCGGGTCCGTAGCCGAAGAGCGCATCGAATTCGGCATTGCAGGTCCGGATGCGGCCATCCGGCGCCACCAGCATCATCGCGATGGGCGAGACGCCAAAGGCCATCCCGATCACGTCGAGGTTCATCTGCACGTCCATCTCCGCCAACGTCCCGCCCGGGGGCCGGACATATGCACCGGACGCTATCCATCCCGGGTGAAGATTCCATTGAGAGCGCCCCGCAGCCCCTTGCCACGCCGCCGCCAAACCGCCAAAAACAAAGCATGAACACACACGCGTTCACCTTCCATGGCGCAGATCTGCACGCCCTCCCCTCCGGCGCCCTATACTGGCCGGACGAAGCGGTGCTGGTCGTCTCTGACCTGCATCTTGGCAAGGCCGCGCGGCTGGCAGCCACGGGCGGTGCCGCCCTTCCCCCCTACGAGACGCGCGATACGCTGGCGCGGCTGGACGACGTGCTGACCGTAACGCGGGCGCGCACCGTGATCTGCCTTGGCGACAGTTTCGATGCGCCGGGGCTGGACACCTGCCTGCCCGGCGAGGACCTCGATACACTGACGCGGATGAAGGCGGGGCGGCGCTGGATCTGGATCGAGGGCAACCACGATCCCGGCCCGCTGACCCTCGGAGGCGAGCATCACGCCGACCTCCAACTCGGACCGCTGACGTTCCGTCACATCGCCACCTCCGGCCCCGGCGAGGTGTCAGGCCACTATCACCCCAAGGCGCGGATCAATGCGCGGGGGCGCGGCTTTTCCATGCCCTGTTTCCTCTGCGATGCGGACCGGCTGATCCTGCCTGCGTTCGGCACCTATACCGGCGGGCTTTATACCGACAGCCCGGTGCTCTCGGCGCTGATGGGCCGCGACGCCTGCGCGATCCTCACCGGGACGCGGCCGGTGGCCATCCCCATGCCGCGCCGCCTGACCGGCACATGAACCGAAGGCCCGATCCCGCCATGACACTGACCGACCGCATCAAGGACAGCTTTGCCCGACAGGGACTTCTCCGCACGCTGGGGGCAAGGGTGGTGTCGGTCGAGCCCGGCGCCGTCACGCTTGCCCTGCCGCTGACGGAGGCGCTGACCCAGCAGCAGGGCTATGCCCATGGCGGCGTGGCCTTCTCGCTTGGCGACAGCGCCGCAGGCTATGCCGCCGTGTCCCTGCTCGAGCCGGAGTTCGACGTGGTGACGTCCGACATGACGATCCACTACCTCGCGCCGGGCCTAGGCGACACGCTGGAGGCGCGCGGCACGGTCATCCGTCCCGGGCGGCGGATGCTGGTCACGCAGGCCGACATCTACACGGTGGCCGAGGACAAAGAGACGCACATCGCGCGCATGACCGGCACCATGGTCCGGGTGACGCCGAGCGCCTGACCGATCACACAGCCCTGCGCCGGGAACCTCACCCGCCACCCGCCCGTTTTGAGTGTGCGGACGGCAAACGAGGCAACGATGACGAGCTACAACACCAACACGAGCGGCAAGCAATGGTCCGGGCCGCGGGCCGTGCCATTGCTCGTGGACCGCCTTCATGACCTCGCGGACGAATGCGACGAGGTCACCATCGACATGCTGATGCGCCAGATCGGGACGCAGGGGCACGCGCCGCTCCTGATGATCGTGTCCCTGCTGATGGTCCTGCCCACCGGGCTCATCCCCGGGGTCGGCGGTGCACTTGGCGCGGTCGTCGCGGCCATCGGACTGCAGATGCTGCTGGGGCACGGCAGTTTCTGGCTGCCGGGGTTCCTCAGCCGCCGCGGCATGTCGGCCGAGCGGGTCCGTAACCTCGCCGACCGCATGCACCCAGCCTCCATGTGGCTCCGCCGGCACCTGCACCGGAGGATGGAGCCGCTGTCGAACGGGGCCCTGTCCCTCTCGATCATCGCCCTGCTGCTGATCGCCTGCGGCGCGTCGTTGTTCGTGATCGGCGCGATTCCGGTGGCGACCCCGCTGGTCGGCTTGCCGGTCGCCCTGTTCGGCATCGGCATCCTTGCCCGTGACGGCGCGGTCGTGGCCGCGGGTTACATCGTGACGGCGCTGGTGGCCGGGGTGATCGTCTGGCTGATGTGACACGGGCCGCGCCATCGGGCATGACATGAAACGGGCCAGAGCAAGGCTCCGGCCCGGCATGTGATCAAACCAGATTGTGGCTGCGTCAGGCGGTCAGGCCTTCCGGCTCCGCAAGGTCGTTGGCACGGCAGCACGCCGTGACGGTGTTGGCCAGAAGGCAGGCAATCGTCATCGGTCCAACGCCGCCCGGAACCGGGGTGATGGCGCCCGCGACCTCGGCACAGCTGTCGAAATGGCAGTCCCCCACCAGGCGGGTCTTGCCCTCGCCCTTTTCCGGCGCGTCGATGCGGTTGATGCCCACGTCGATCACCGTTGCGCCCGGCTTGATCCAGTCGCCGGGCACCATCTCGGGCCGTCCAACCGCCGCGACAACGATATCCGCCCGTCTCACCACCTCGGCCAGGTTCTTCGTCCGCGAATGCGCAATGGTCACCGTGCAGCTGTCGCCCAGCAGCAGTTGGGCCATGGGCTTGCCGACGATGTTCGACCGGCCGATCACCACCGCGTCCATCCCGGAGAGCGAGCCGTGGTGATCCCGCAGCATCATCAGGCACCCCAGCGGCGTACAAGGCACCATCGACTTCTGCCCGGTGCCCAGCAGACCGACGTTGGAGATGTGGAACCCGTCCACGTCCTTCGCCGGGGAGATCGCATTGATCACCAGATCCTCGTCGAGATGCTTCGGCAGGGGAAGCTGCACGAGGATGCCATGCACCTCGGGATCGTTGTTCAGCTTGTCGATCAGCGCCAGCAGGTCCGCCTCCTCGGTCGCGGCATCCAGCTTGTACTCGTAGGAGTTCATGCCGACCTCGACGGTCTGTTTGCCCTTCGAGCGCACGTAGACCTGGCTCGCCGGATCCTCGCCCACAAGGACCACGGCCAGACCGGGCGTGATGCCGTGATCGTCCTTCAGGCGGGTTACGTGCTCCGCCACCTTGCCCCGCACCGTCGCCGCGAAGGCCTTGCCGTCAATCAGAGTTGCCGTCATCCGTCCGTCCCTTCCTTGCCCAGAACACGCTCTTCGCGCGCGATGATCTCGTCGATCATGATCTTCCACATCCCCGCGACCATCGCGCCGGGCAGCCCCGCCGCCTCGGCCCGTCCCGAGACATTCTCCAGCACCGCCGCCACGCGGGAGGGTGCGGCCGCTGCAAGCCCCTCGCGGTGCTTCAGTTCTGCGGCCCGTTCCGTGTAGGACCACCGCTCCGCCAGGAGCGCCATCAATTCCGCATCGACCGCGTCGATACAGGCGCGCATCTCGGCCACGGTCTCTATCTCTGCCGCTGTCTTCCGCATTCCTGCCTCCACATCCTGTCCGCTCGTTCCGATGCCACAGCCCTACCCGCCCCGCCCGGCGTTTTCCATGCCGGGTGCGGGCGGCGGGACGGCGGGCGGGGCGAATTCGAAGAAGAGCGCCGTCCCGCCGTTTCCGATCGGATCAGAACCGGCTCAGAAAAGACCCTCAATCAGCCCGTCCGCGTTCAGGCGGATCGATTCCGCGGCAGGCACGCGCGGCAGGCCGGGCATGGTCATGATCTCGCCGCAGACCACCACGACAAAGCCCGCCCCCGCCGACAGCCGCACTTCCCGCACCGGGATGTCGAAGCCGGTCGGCGCGCCGCGCTGGCCCGGATCGGTCGAGAACGAGTATTGCGTCTTCGCCATACAGACCGGGAGGTGACCGTAGCCTTGGTCTTCCCACTCCTTTAGTTGGCCGCGGATCTTCGCGTCCATCACCACGCCATCCGCGCGGTAAATCTCCTTGCAGACCGTTTCGATCTTCTCGGCCAGCGGCAGCGCATCGCCATAAAGCGGCGCGTAGTTGGCCGACCCGCCCTCGCAGAGCTCGACGACCTTTCTCGCGGTCTCCTCGATGCCCGCGCCGCCCTCGGCCCAGTGCTTGTTGAGGATCGCGTCCACGCCCAGCGACGCGCAGTAGTCGACGACCGCCTGCACTTCGGCATCGGTGTCGGTGACGAAATGATTGATCCCCACCACCGCCGGCACGCCGAACTTCTTCATGTTCTCGATATGACGGCCGAGGTTCGGGCACCCGTCTTTCACCGCCTGCACGTTCTCAGTGCCAAGGTCCGCCTTGGCGACACCACCGTTCATCTTCATCGCACGCACCGTGGCGACGATAACCACCGCGTCGGGGCGCAGCCCGGCCTTGCGGCACTTGATGTCCATGAACTTCTCGGCCCCCAGGTCCGCGCCGAACCCGGCCTCCGTCACCACGTAATCCGCCAGCTTCAGCGCCGTCGTCGTGGCGATGACGGAGTTGCAGCCATGCGCGATGTTGGCGAACGGGCCGCCATGCACGAAGGCCGGGTTGTTCTCCAGCGTCTGGACGAGGTTCGGCTGCATCGCGTCCTTCAGCAGGACGGTCATCGCACCTTCGGCCTTGATGTCGCGGCAGAAGACCGGCGACCTGTCACGCCGATACGCCACGATCATGTCACCCAGCCGATTTTCCAGGTCCTTCAGGTTCTTGGCGAGGCAGAGGATCGCCATGACCTCGGACGCCACGGTGATGTCGAAACCGTCCTCGCGCGGGAACCCGTTGGCCACCCCGCCGAGGGAAGAGGTGATCTGGCGCAGCGAGCGGTCGTTCATGTCCACCACCCGGCGCCATGTCACCCGGCGCTGGTCGATCTCGGCCTCGTTGCCCCAGTAGATGTGGTTGTCGATCATCGCCGACAGCAGAGAATGCGCCGAGGTGATCGCATGGAAGTCGCCGGTGAAGTGGAGGTTCATCTCCTCCATCGGCACGACCTGCGCGTATCCGCCCCCGGCCGCCCCGCCCTTCATCCCGAAGTTCGGCCCGAGCGAGGCTTCGCGGATGCAGATCATCGCCTTCTTGCCGATGCGGTTCAGCCCGTCGCCCAGTCCCACGGTGGTGGTGGTCTTGCCTTCACCCGCGGGGGTCGGGTTGATCGCCGTCACAAGGATCAGCTTGCCATCGGGCCGCGACTGGACGGAATCGATGAAAGCCTGACCGATCTTCGCCTTGTCGTGGCCGTAGGGCAGCAGGTGCTCGTTGGGGATACCAAGGACGTCGCCGATCTCCTGTATCGGTTTCTTCCGGGCTTCACGGGCGATTTCGATGTCCGACTTGTGGGCCATGTTGCTTGTTATCCCTGCTGGCAGTTCCTGAATTGCCCGGATTGTTAGCGGTCCGCAGACCGTCCGTCCCGGTGAATCCGACATTTCGGCGCGATGATGCGGCGCACCGGACACTGTGCCGCGCCCGGGACGAAACCGGGAACGCGCGCCCGCCCGACAGGCACCGGATGCCGTGCGGAGTGTTGCCGTTCACCCGATCCGGGGAAAGGCATACCTTCGGCGCATCCTTGCGCCTGAGGAGATCAACGGCGTGGCGCCACGAACCGGCAGCATCGCCACGTCAGGCCTCCCCCCGCCATGCGCGCTGATCCGGGACGTGCAGCACCAGCTTGTCCCCCACCGCCACGCGCCCCTCGCGCGCGACAAAGGCCGTGACCCCGCGGCGCCCGTCGGACGCCTTCCGGAACCCCTTCGCCGCGTCTCCGATCTCCTGCATGAGGCTGCGGGCCGGTTGCTGGCAGGGACGGTTCTCCATGTCCACAACCATGGTCGCGCCAGAGGTCGCCTGCAACCGGGAGGATGGCGGCACGAAGGTGAAGTCGGGAATGCCGCGGATCACCATGCTGGCGCCAAGCCGTGCCGGGTTCACGGTCTCGACGCCCATCGCCGCCGCGATCTGGTCAAGCTCCTCGGCGCTGACGATGCTCAGCTGTCGCTCGTTCAGGATCTGCGTGCCGCGCGGGTATTGCGAGGTGACCCGTGAACAGGATTCCCGCGTCTGTCCGCCGTGCACCGATCCGGCCATGCCGGCAAAGGTCAGGTCCACCGCCTCGACGGGCTCCGCCATCAGCGCCTTGCGGTCCATGCTCGTGACGATACCCAGCCAGATGACCTCGGCTGTCCATTTCGTCGGTTTCAAAGCCGGCATCGTGCCCTCCGCCTGTTCGTTGCGCGTGCAGGTAAAGCGCGTGCGGCGGGATGCGCAAGGGCACAAACCGGAGGCAGGCCGGAGCGCGGATTGCTGGCCGTTCATACGCGGACGGTGAAGAACAGCCTTTGGAAAGGGAAGAGGACGCTGCCGTCCTCAGACGCGGGATAGGCGCCCGCCATGGCGGCATCGCAGGCGGCGATCAGGGCGGCCCGCCTTTCGGGATCAAGCGACCGAAGCAGCGGCCGGGCAAAGGTCGCCTCCGTGAAGCGGCGCACCGGGTGGCCGTCATCCGAGGGCGCCAGCACCTGGAAATAGGTCGTTTCCCACAACTGGACCTCCCCCAACGGCGCCAGAATGTGATGATAGGCAGCGGGTTCGAGGATGCCGGGCACGTCGTCCGGTTCGACGCCGAACAGTTGGTGGGCGAGGTGGAGCCACGTCCGGTGCGACGGCGCATCGTTCTGGTGGGGCATCTGCACCGCCAGCACCCCGCCCGGCGTGAGCGTCGCCGCGAGCCGGGGCAACAGAACTTCGTGATCGCCCAGCCATTGCAGGGCGGCGTTGGAAAAGATCAGCGCCGGCGGCGTCTCGGGCTGCCACGTCGCGATGTCCGCCTGCACGAGGTCGTCGTAGCGTCCGCGCGCATCGGCCAGCATCTCGGCCGAGGCATCCACGCCGACCAGTTGCCGGTCCTTGCCAAGCGTCGCCCTCAACGCCTCCGATACGGCCCCCGCACCGCATCCGAGGTCCACGACGGGCCCCTCGGGCAGCGACGGCAAGGAGCGCAGCAAGTCAAGCGCGGGCCGCAAACGAAGACCCCGGAATCTGCCATAGATCCCGGGGTCCCAAATCATGCCATCGGCACCGTTCATGCAGAGGGCTCTGGTTCCAGTCCGCCCTCTTCGCCGTTCTTCTTCGGCCGGGTCTTGGGAATGGCGGTGAGGCTCGGCTTCTTCTCCTCAACCGCGGCGCCGGAACCACCTTCGCCGTCTTCGGACTGTGGCGGTTCGCCCCGGATGACGCGCTCGATCTCCTCGCCGGTCAGGGTCTCGTATTCCAGAAGACCCTTGGCCAGCCGCTCCCAGTCGTCCCGGCGGTCCGTCAGGATCTGGTAGGCGCGGTCATAGGCCTCGGAGATGAAGCGGCGCACCTCTTCCTCGATCATGCGCTTTGTCTCTGCCGACACCGACAGGCCCGCGGTGTTGCCGGAGTAGCCCTCGGCGGCCTCGCGGTAGTCGATATTTCCGACCTTGTCGGACATGCCCCACTGCAGGACCATCGCCCGTGCCAGCGCGGAGGCCTGCTGGATGTCGCCAGCCGGTCCGTTCGAGACGTTCGGTTCGCCGTACTTGATGATCTCGGCGGCCTTGCCCGCCATGGTCATCGCCATCTTTTCCTCGCACTCCGACTTGTGCCAGTTGAGGCGGTCGATTTCCGGCAGCGACACGACCATGCCCAGTGCGCCGCCGCGCGGGATGATCGTGGCCTTGTAGACCGGATCGCACTGCGGCAACGACAGGCCGACGATGGCGTGACCGGCCTCGTGGTAGGCGGTTTTTTCCTTCTGGTCGTCGGTCAGCACCATGGAGCGGCGCTCCGCCCCCATCATGACCTTGTCCTTGGCGTTCTCGAAATCGATCATGGTGACGAAACGCCTGCCCACACGCGCGGCCATCAGCGCCGCCTCGTTCACGAGGTTTGCCAGATCGGCACCCGAGAAGCCCGGCGTGCCGCGCGCGATGATGCGCAGGTCGACGTCCGGCCCCAGCGGGGTCTTCTTCGCATGCACGCCGAGGATCTTCTCGCGGCCCTTGATGTCCGGGTTCGGCACGGTGACCTGACGGTCGAAACGGCCGGGACGCAGCAGCGCCGGGTCCAGAACGTCGCGGCGGTTGGTGGCGGCGATGATGATGACACCCTCGTTCGCCTCGAAACCGTCCATCTCGACCAGAAGCTGGTTCAGCGTCTGTTCGCGTTCGTCGTTGCCACCGCCATAGCCCTGACCACGGGCGCGGCCCACGGCGTCGATCTCGTCGATGAAGACGATGCAGGGCGCATTCTTCTTCGCCTGTTCGAACATGTCGCGGACACGGCTTGCGCCCACACCCACGAACATTTCGACGAAGTCGGAGCCGGAGATGGTGAAGAACGGGACACCCGCCTCGCCCGCAATGGCGCGGGCCAGCAGCGTCTTACCCGTGCCCGGAGGGCCCACCAGCAGCGCACCTTTGGGGATCTTACCGCCGAGGCGGGAGAACTTCTGCGGGTTGCGCAGGAACTCGACGATCTCCTCGAGCTCTTCCTTGGCCTCGTCGATGCCCGCCACGTCGTCGAAGGTCACGCGGCCATGCTTTTCGGTCAGCAGCTTGGCCTTGGACTTGCCAAAGCCCATGGCGCCACCTTTGCCGCCGCCCTGCATGCGGTTCATGAAGTAGATCCACACGCCGATCAGCAGAAGGAAGGGCAGAAGGTTCAGCAGGAAAACCTGAAAGCCGGACGACTCCTGGCTCTTCGCGGAAATCGGGATGTTGTTGTCCAGAAGGAGGTTTGTCACCTCCGCGTCCTCGGGCTTGATCGTGACGTAATCCTGCCCGTCGTTCGTGCTGTAACGCACCTGCTCGCCATCGATTGTGGCGGAGGACACGTTCTGGCTTTCGACCGCCTTGACGAAGTCCGAATACCCGGTCTCACGGCTTTGCAGGGTCGGATTGTTGCCCGAGAAAAGATTGAAAAGCGCGAGGATCAGCAGGAACAAGACGACCCAGAAGGCGATGTTGCGAGCGTTGCCCAAGAGGGGACTCCTTTGCAGACGGAACCGGGCGCCCGAGCGGCAGGCGCCGTTTCAGCTTAACATAGAGATATGTGGCCCGGGTTCAATGCGTCATGAGGAACGCGGCGAAGGTCAGCCCCTGCTTTCCGAACGGCCGGTAGAGGATGTCGCGCGTGCCCTGCGCCACGCTGATGCGGGCCCCGCCCGCGTCATTCGCCACCATCGGCAGGGACCGCGCCGCGCGGTAGGTCAATCCGTCACGCTCCTCCGCGCCCAACGATTGCCATCCCGCATCCCCGAGGGGCACCAGACCGGCTGCCCCCGTGTCGCGACGCGCCTCCGGCGCCAACAGCCACCGCCCGTCCCACAGCCCCGCGTCGTCGTCTGCCAGCCCCTCGAGCGCCGCGTATTCCCGGAAAACCCGGATGTGCGTCCGTTCGGCCACTATCTCGCACCCGCCCAGCGTGCCTCCGCCACCGGAGAGCAGCCGGTCCAGGACCTCTTCCAGCCGCGCGGCACGTGGGCGCCGGACCGTGCCCGAGACGAAGCCGATCCCGCCGGCTAGCAGCCGCAGCTGCACTTCGCGCGGCAGCCCTGCAAAACCGTCCCGTTCCAGCAGCAGGTCGCCGGTCGGCACACCGCGATGGTGCCCCTCCTGACCGATCCGATCCCACGCCGCCGCTGTCTGAACACGCAGCGAGTCCCGCGCGCGGGCCATACGCTCTGCCGTCGCGGCCAGCATCGGGACGTCCAGCCCAAGGTCCGCCAGACCGGGCAGCGCCGCCCGGATGCGCGCACGGGCATAGGCCGGGTCTTCGTTCGTCGGATCGTCCACGAAGGGCACCTTCAGGACGCGCACGTAATGGCGCAGGTCCGCCCGCCGCATCGACAGGCAGGGCCGCAGGATTTCGAAGCTCCCGCCCTCGCCCGGCCCATCGGCAGGTCTGCCCCGTGCGCTCGATGCCACCACGTCGGGATGAACTCGGCCCTTCGGCGAGGGCGCCTCCCCGATCATCGGCGCGAATGCATCCGCCGCCAGAGGCTGCTGGTCGACCACCCGGCAGGCCTGCATCGCGGACAGCCCGTCGACCCCGGACCCGCGTGCCAGCCGCATCAGGAAAGTCTCGGCCACGTCGTCCTGTGTATGTCCCACCAGCACATGCCGCAGATGGCCGCGCCACCCGGCGATCAGCCGAAGGCGCGCCTCGCGAGCCGCCTCCATGGCGTTGCCCCGTCCGTCCCAGGACCAGTGCAGCGTCGCATGCGGCCAGCCCAGCAGGGCACATTCGGCTGCCACCATCTCTGCCTCTGCCGCCGCCTCTGAGCGGAATCCGTGGTTGATCGTGACCACCCACAGGCGCACGCCGAACACGCGCGCCCAGCCATGCGCCAGCACCAGCATGGCCATGGAGTCCCCGCCCCCCGACACCGCCAGACCAATCTCGGATGGAAAAGAGGGCCCCAGCAGGGCCCCCATCTCTTCCGCGAAACGCTGGTCAAGGCTCACCGGCAGCCCCTTCATCTTGGCAAAAATACCTGCTCTTCAGGCCACCTAAACCCGGATCAGTCACGCCGGGCACAAGGCCCGGGCTCACCTCACTCCACCGGGCAGCCGAGCGCGATGCGGCTGTCCGCCGCCGCGTTGATGACCTCGGAGCTGGGATAGCGGTTGCCCACTTCGGCGAGCGTCACGCAGGCCTCGGAGACGGAGCCCAGCTTGCCCAGCGTCTCTCCCAGCCGCCACAGGGCCTGGGGTGCGATCTGATCGTCGGGGAAACGGGAATAGGCGTCGAGGTAGCGCCGCGCGGCCTCGCGGGTGTCGCCCTGCGCTTCCAGCGCCTGCCCCTCGCCCACCAGCGCCGCGGATTCCAGCGGGCTGCCCGGGTAGGTCTGGCGGAAGTTGGCAAACAGGTCGGAGGCGCGGGCATTGTCACCCCCATCGAGCGCTTCCTGCGCGGCGCGGAAATCGGCTTCCTCGCTGACGGCCAGTTCGCCGTCGAACGGCAGATCGTCGGTACCCGCCGCAACCGGAGCGTCGGCAACCGGGGCTGTCTCACCGCCAAACGACGTCCCCTGCCCGACCGAGGACAGGTCACAGCCGGGTTCCAGCTCACACACCCGGAACTGCAGGTCGCTGATCCGGTTGCCGCCGTCCTCGGCGACCTGGCCGATGCGGAACTCCAGCTCCTCGGCCTTGGCCGTCACGCGCTGCAATTCGGACTCGATGGTGTTCAGCCGTTGCAACACGTCGCCCGACACCTGCACCGTGGAGCTGCCCGTTGTGGACAACTCACGCTTCAGCTTCTGCACCTCGACCGACAGGACAGCGAGGTCCTGCTTCACATCGGCAAGCGTTTCCGCCTGCACCGGCGCGGCGGCGATGACCGCCGCAACCATGATCCACCCCCAGCGCATCGGCTCAGCCCATCAGCGATCCGGCGGCGATGACAGTCACCGCGCGGCGGTTCTTGGCATAGCACGCCTCTTCGGAGCAGATCTCGATCGGACGCTCCTTGCCGTAGCTGACGAACTTCAGGCGGTTCTGAGACACGCCCCTGGACACGAGGTATTCCATCACCGCATTGGCGCGGCGTGCACCGAGCGCGAGGTTGTATTCGCGGGTGCCCTGCTCGTCGGCGTGACCTTCGATCACCGCCATGTAGTCGGCGTTGGTCATCAGCCACTGCGCCTGCCCGTCCAGCACCGTGCGCGCCTCCGGCGAGAGGCTCGACTGGTCGACGGCGAACAGAACGCGGTCGCCGACGCGCTGGTTGAAATACGCCATGGAGGTCGGGTCATCGACGCTGCCCGGGATGACCCCGCTCGATACGCCGCCACCGTTGCGCGAGGCGTCGTTTGCACCCGCGCCGTTGGCGCCGAAGCGGTTGGGGTTGGCACATGCGGCGAGGCCTAGGGCCGCCACCAGCATAATCGCCATGGGAAGTTTGCTCATCACTGTCATCCTGCTCTGTCTTGCGCCTGTGCGCATATGTTGTTTGTGGCAGGCTACCACACACAACGGGTCTTGGGAATCACGTTAACTTGGTCACTGGAGCGGGCCCCAGCTCGGATCCGAGGCGCCCGCCGGGGTACGGACCCGCCGCAGGTTCCGCCCGGAGATGTCCACGGAATAAAGCGCCGACGCACCCTCTGCGCCCTGCGTCTCACGCGTGAACATGATCACGCGGCCGTTCGGCGCCCATGTCGGGCCCTCGTCGAGGAAGGAGGCGGTCAGCAGACGCTCCTCGGAGCCGTCGGTGTTCATCACGCCGATGTGGAACCGGCCCTTGTTCTGCTTGGTAAAGGCGATGCGGTCGCCGCGGGGTGACCATACGGGCGTGCCGTAACGGCCCTCGCCGAAGGAGATCCGCGTCCCTTCGCCGCCACCCGCAGGCATCACGTAGAGCTGCTGGGTGCCGGAACGGTCCGATTCGAACACGATCCGCGAGCCATCAGGAGAGAACGAGGGCGCCGTTTCGATCGCGGGGGTCGAGGTGAGGCGCCGCGTCGCGCCCGAGGCCACGTCCATCGCCCAGATGTCTGTGTTCGACCCTTGGGTCATCGAGTAGACCACCATCCGCCCGTCCGGCGAGAAACGCGGCGCAAAGCTCATGACGCCCTCGTTGGTCTGCAGGATGCGGCTCTGGACCGCGCCCACGTCGAGGATGTGGATGCGCGGGAAGCCGGTGACGTAGGAGGTATACAGCACCTGGTTGCCGGTCGGCGAGAAGCGCGGCGCCAGCACGATGGAGCTGCTGTCCGTAAGGTACTGCACGTTCGCACCGTCGTAATCCATGATCGCGAGCCGCTTCTGACGCTGGTCCTTCGGCCCGGTCTCGGACACGAAGACGACGCGGCTGTCGAAATAGGGGCTTTCGCCGGTCAGGCGCGAGTAGACCTGGTCGGCGACCTTGTGGGCCAGCCGGCGCCAGCCATCGGCGGAAGAGGCGAATTGCATCCCCTCGCCCAGCTCGCGCTCGGCAAAGACGTCCCATGCGCGGAACTTGACGACCACGCGGCCGGAACCGTCGGTGCTGACCGCGCCGGTCACCAGCGCCTGCGCGTTGATCGCCTTCCAGTCGGCGAACTGCACCGGCGCCGCGAAAGTCGACACGCGCGAGATGTGCGCGTCGCGCGGGATCTCGCGGAAGAGGCCCGTGCCCACGAGGTCCTCCGCGATGACGCGGCTCAGCTGGTCGGCGTATTCCTGGGCGGCGGGGGTCTCGGCCACGAAGGACGGGACCGCGATGGGCATCGGTTCGACGATGCCGCGGTCGATCTCCAGCCGGAGAGGGTCCTGCGCCGCGGCCGGGAGAACCCCGTGGAATACCGCAAACGCCATCATGAGGCACGCCAATGCCACTCGTTTCATGGAAACCCTCCTCGGGATCTGCCCACAATCTGCCGCACGGGTCTGACGCCCGCGTGCACATAACATACAGCGCAATTCATGCACGCAAAACACCCCTTGACGGCGGTTTCAGCGGGTAATCGCCGACACAACCGCGTGTGGGGCGCGTGACAGCCCCGAGGACGCTTGCGACGGGCGCCCCGCGGACAGGTGCGCCCACCACGGGATCAGCGCAGGCGCATGTCCTCGGGATTGAAGGTGATCTCGACCCGCTTCCACTGGTCGTACTTATCCGGCGGCAGTTCGTAGCCGTCGCCCTGGCAGCGCAGGATGGCACGGCGGGCGGCGCCGAAGGCTGTGTCCACCGCCGCGCCCGATCCGCCCTCGGCGCCGATCATCGTCACGTTGCCCGCGACCCGGCCCTCCCGGTCGAGGTCGAAGCCGACGGTGACCTTCACGTCCGCCGCCTGGCTGCCCACGTCGACGATCCAGCATGCCTGCACCGCGATGCGCAGACCTTCACGCTCCGCCCCGGTCAGGGGCGGGCCGCTCGGGGCGTCGGGTGCGCCGCCGCTCAGTTCCTCGGCAATGGCCTCCGCCAGTGCGTCGGCGACCGGATCGCTTGCGGGGGCGCTTTCCGTCTCGGGTTCCGAGGCGGGCGGTTGCTGTGCCGGCGTCTCGGGCGCCGGTTCGGGGTTCGAGGCCACCTGTTCGGGACGTCCGCGCGGCCGCATCGACGACGAGGGTGCCAGCGGCTGGCCGGAGGGTTCTTCGGCCTCGGTCACGATTTCGGTCGTGGTTTCCGGCGGGGCGGTCGACTCCTGCGTCTCTTCGGCAATGTCCGGGCTTTCGGCGTCGGGGTCGGCGGCGGTCTGCGTGTCCTCGGCGGTCACGGCCTCCGGATCGGGCGGCGCGATGGGTTCATCGGCCACGCGCGGTGCGGGGCGCGGCTGCGGGCGGCGCGAACTGTCAGGGGCCAGCACCTGCGGCACGGGCGCCGGCGACGGCGGCAAGGGCAGCGGATCGGGTTCCGGCGTGGGCGTAGGCAGCGGTTCCGGCTCGGGCACCGGCTGCGGCGCCGGTTCTGGTTCCGGAACGGGCGCGGGTTCCGGCTCCGGTTCCGGGGCAGGCTCAGGCTCCGGCGCGGGCTGGGGTTCCGGCTCCGGTTCAGGTGCGGGCTCTGGCTCAGGTGCGGGTTCCGGTTCCGGCGCAGGCTGGGGCTCCGGTTCCGGCTCGGGGGCAGGCTCCGGCGCGGGTGCGGGCTCCAACGCCTCGCTCTCCGACGAAGTCGGCGTGGACAGCGCGGCGAACTCCTCTTCGGAGATCACGGTCACGTCGGCGATCTGCATCTCCGGCGGCGGCGCGTCGAAGAGGTCGCCCAGCAACAGCCACGCGAAGAGGAAGGCGTGCCCTCCGGCAGATATGTAAAGAGACCGCGACACCGGCGCCTGACCTCAGTCCTGTCCGTCGAGCCCCGGACCACCCACGTCCGTGACCAGCCCGATGGACGAGAAGCCACCGGCGTTGAGCGCACCCATGATCTGGGCCACGCTTTCATAGGGGACTGTTCCGTCGGCGCGCAGGTAGACGCGGTCATCAGACCGTTCCGCCGCAATGGCGCGCAGGCGGTTCACGAGATCGTCCCGCGGCACTTCGGTCGCCTGGATCAGCACCGTGCCGTCAGAGGCGAGCGTCACCGTCAGCGGCTCCTCCGTGTCCTGCGGCAGCGCCTGGGCGGCGGTCTTGGGCAGCTCCACAGGCACGCCGACCGTCAGGAGCGGCGCCGCGACCATGAAGATGATGAGCAGCACGAGCATGACGTCGACAAAGGGCGTGACGTTGATCTCTGCCATGGGCGCGGACTTGCGGCGCCCGCGTCTCCGCCGCTTGCCGCCACCGCCCCCGGATTTCATGACACCTGCGCCCATGGATCAGGAATCCAGCTGGCGCGAGAGGATGGTGGAGAATTCGTCCGCGAAGGCTTCGTAGTTGCCGACGATGCGGTCCGCGTCCGCCGAGAACTTGTTGTAGAAGATGACCGCCGGGATGGCCGCCAGAAGGCCGAGGCCGGTGGCCAGCAGCGCCTCGGCGATGCCCGGCGCGACCACGACGAGCGAGGTGTTCTGCGTCTCGGCGATCTGGACGAAGGCGTGCATGATCCCGAAGACCGTACCGAACAGGCCGATGAACGGCGAGGTGGAGCCGACCGTTGCCAGCACAGGCAGCCCGCGCTGCAGCTCGTCCGCCTCCTTCTGGATGGCCACGTCCATGGAGCGGTCGATCCGGCTTTGCGCGTTGGCGATGAGCGCGCCGTCCTCGCGGTGCGAGCGGCGCCATTCGATCATGCCGGCGGCAAACACGCGTTCGGACCGGCCCTTGGGCTCCGGCCCCAACTGGTCGAACAGCTCGTCCAGCGGTTCTCCGGACCAGAACATGCGGTCGAACCTGGAGGCCTCGCGGCGGGCGGACCGATAGCTGACGAACTTCTCGATGATGATTGCCCACGACCAGATCGACGCGGCGATCAGCATGATCATCACGAGCTTCACGGTCAGCGTCGCGCGTGCGAACAATGCCCAGAACGAGAAGTCTATGCCCTGCGCGAGGGCAAGAGTGTCTGCTTCCATGAACCTGCTCTTTCGTTGTCGGCCCTGTTGGGGCTCTGATTTGCCACACATGTAACGGAAATACAGGCCATTGACCACGGGTTTGGCGATTCTGCGCCGCGGCACGGCGCGCATGCGCGAATCCCTGCCACCGCTCACGGAAAATCGCGTTTACGCGGTCTGCCTGTTCGGATTACTGGCGTAACGAGGCATATTTTGCCACGGGAGGAAGCGATGAGGGAAACCAGCCAGGCCGCAATACAGGGGCAAGGTCACGACACGCGCTATTTGCGCGCCGTTCTGGGCAATGTCGCCGAAGTCTACGAGACACACCTCGGGCGGCATGACGCGGAACTTTTCATGGCCGAGTCCGCCTATACCCTCGCGGCGGAGCTTGGCGCCAATGCCATCCGGAAAGCCCGACCCGGCCGCCCCACCATGGCGCATGTGGCGCGCGAGGTGGATACCGCCATCGCCTGGCTCGACGAGGACGTCACGATCGCCGAGGCGTCGGACCAGCAGATGACGCTGCTGTCACCCGGACCTTCGGGGGCGCGGTCTCGCTTCATGATGAACCTCTACCTCTTCGGCCACATCGCCGCCGATGCGCTGGGATACGTGCGCGTCGTGCTGCACGAAAGCGCCCCCGGCAGCAACGAGCCGTGGAAGATCGTCATCCACACCAGCCGCACCGGCGGCGGGGCCGAGTTCCGCTCCCGTTACCGGCTGCCGGACTAGCCTTGCCAGCGTGCAGCCGGGGCGCGCGTCAGTGCACCTTGAGCCGCAGCGCCGCGGGCAGGCGCACCGGGTGGCCGTCCGATGTCACGCAGACCGCCGTCACCTCTGCCCGGAAGACGGGGACTTCGCCGCGCAGCACCTCCTGCGCCATCACGAGCCGGACGCCGGTGATGCTCCGCACGAAGGTGCGCACCTCCAGCCGGTCGTCGAACTTGGCGGTGGCGAGGTAGTCGGCCTCGATCCGGCGGACCACGAAGACGATGCCGTCCTTCTCGCGCATGGCGTTCTGGTCGAGCCCCTGCTCGCGCACCCAGTCGGACCGGGCCCGTTCGATATACTTGAGGTAGTTGGCGTGATAGACGATCCCCGCCATGTCGGTGTCTTCGTAGTAGACCCGGATGGGATAGATGTGCATGGCCCCGTCCCCTTGCTGCCGTCCGGTCGAAGGGGTAGCCGCTGACCCCGCATCGCGCAAGATCACCGCTTTCGCCGCCCCACGGCCGAACGGCTGTGAAATGCGGGCGGGCGCTTGGCCACCCAGTCCAGGAAACGCTGCATGTCCGGATGGGCGCGCAGCTTGCCCACGGTCGAGAGGTCGCGCGCCAGTTCCGGCTCGGTGAACCGGGCGTGGATCTCCGAGTGACAGATCTGGTGGAGCAGCACCGTCGGCCCGCCCTTGCCGCCTTTCAGCTTCGGGACCAGGTGGTGAAGGCTCTGCTTTGCCTCCGACGGGATCGGACGCAGGCAGAGCGGACAGATCGGATCGGCCATGGCGGCTCCTTTCACCGGGACCATCTGGCCGGAAGGGTGCCGGGATCAAGCGTGCAAGCCCCCTGTCGCGCCCCGCACGCCGCGGGTAAGGAGAGGTCATGACAACCCTGCCCCCTTCCCCGGACCGCTTCGCGCTGGTCATCGGCGGCGGCCCCGCGGGCCTGATGGCCGCCGATGCGCTGCTGTCCGCCGGTGTGCCGGTGACGCTGGCGGAGGCCAAACCCTCTGCCGCGCGCAAGTTCCTGATGGCGGGCAAATCCGGGCTGAACCTGACGAAGATGGAGCCGTTCGAAACGTTCCTGAAAGCCTACGGCGACCGCGCGCCGCTGCTGGAACCGATGCTGACGGCCTTCGGCCCTGAGGAGGTGCGCGGCTGGGCCGAAGGGTTGGGCCAGCCGTGCTTCACCGGCTCCACCGGGCGGCTCTTTCCGAATGCCATGAAGGCCTCGCCACTGCTCCGGGCTTGGCTGGCGCGGCTCGACGGCATGGGGCTGGTCCGCCACACCCGCTGGCGCTGGAAGGGCTGGGAGGGCGGCGCACCCCGCTTCGACACGCCCGACGGCACGCACACGCTGCGCCCCGCAGCCACGGTTCTCGCCCTCGGCGGCGCCAGCTGGGCGCGGCTCGGATCGGACGGCGCCTGGGCCGACGTCCTGCGGGCCGAGGGCATGGACATCGCCCCCTTCGCCCCGTCGAACGCAGGACTTCAGGTCGATTGGTCGAACCACATGGACCGCCACTTCGGCGCGCCGCTGAAGAACGTCATTTTCCGCGCTGGCCCGCTGGAAAACCGCGGCGAGGCCGTCATCTCCCGCCGAGGGCTGGAAGGTGGCGGCCTCTACCCGCTGACCCCGGCGCTGCGTGACGGGCACCCGCTGACCGTGGACCTGCTGCCGGACGTGACCGCCGAGGCGGTGACGCAACGGCTGTCCCGCCCGCGCGGCAAGCAGAGTCTGTCGAATGCCCTGCGCAAGGCGCTCCGCCTGCCGCCCGCGGCACTCGGATTGCTGATGGAAATGGCGCGCCCCCTGCCGGACAACCCACAGGCGCTGGCGTCGCTGGCAAAGGCGCTTCCGATCCGCCACGCCGGGCTGCGCCCCATGGACGAGGCGATCTCCACCGCCGGCGGCGTGAAGTTCGACGCGCTCGACGCCGGGCTGATGATACGAAAAATCCCCGGCACGTTCTGCGCCGGGGAGATGCTGGACTGGGAAGCGCCGACCGGCGGCTACCTCCTGACCGCCTGCCTGGCCACCGGCCTCTGGGCCGGGCGCCACGCAGCGGCCTATGCCAAAGGGTGATCAGACCGCGACCTTGCGGCTTTCCTCCAGGTAGATCTCCCGCAGGCGCGTGGCTTTCGGACCGGGCCGGCCGTCGCCCAGCGGAACACCGTCGATCTCCACCACCGGCATCACGAAGGCCGACGCCGAGGTGATGAATGCCTCGTCCGCCTTCTGCGCCTCCTCGATGGTGAAGTTGCGCTCCTCGACCTGCATCTGCGCCTCTGCCGCAAAGCGCAGCACCGCCGCGCGGGTAATCCCGTGCAGGATGTCGTTGCTCAGCGCGCGGGTCACGATGGTGTTGCCCTTGATGTAATAGGCGTTGTTCGAGGTGCCCTCGGTCACGTAGCCGTCCATCACCATCCACGCGTCGTCCGCCCCGGCCTTCTTCGCCATCATCTTGCCCATGGACGGGTAGAGCAGTTGTACCGTCTTGATGTCGCGGCGGCCCCAGCGCTGATCCTCGATCGAGATGATCTTCATCCCTTTCTTCGCCGCCGGGCTGTCCGCAAGCCCCGGCTTGTTCTGGGTGAACAGCACGATGGTCGGCTCCGTCGTCTCCGGATCGGGGAAGACGAAGTCCCGGTCGCCCGGCGCGCCGCGGGTGATCTGGAGGTACACCAGCCCCTCCTCGATCCCGTTCATCTCCACCAGCTCGCGGTGGATTTCCAGGAGCTGCTCCTTCGTCACCGGAGAGCGCATGTCCAGCTCGTTCAGCGACCGCTCGAGCCGCACCGCGTGGCCGTCGAAATCGATCAGCTTGCCGTCGAGCACGGAGGTCACCTCGTACACGCCGTCGGCCATCAGGAAGGCCCGGTCGAAGATGGAGACCTTGGCTTCGGTCTCCGGCAGGAACTCTCCGTTCACGTAGACGGTGCGGGTCATGGGTCAGTCCTCCGGCATCAGGTGCAGCGCCGCGTATTGCAGCAGGATCACGGTTTTCGCATCCCGGATGGTGCCATCTTCGACCATGGTCAAGGCCTCCTTCAGGGGGATATCCATTATTTCGATTTCCTCACCCTCGTCCCGGAGCCCGCCCAGGCGCGCCTGCGCATCGGCGGCGCCATAGGTGGCGGTGAAGAAATGTAGCCGCTCCGTCACCGATCCCGGCGACATGTAGAGCGAGAAGAGAAAACGGGGCGTGTCGAGCGCCAGTCCCAGCTCCTCCTGCGCCTCGGCACGGATGCGGTCCTCCGGCGCGTCGTCGTCCAGCAGCCCGGCGGCCGCCTCCACGAGAAAGGGATCGTCGCCGTTATAGGCCGCGGGCCAGCGGAACTGGCGACCCAGCAGGACGTGGCCGCGCTCGGGATCGAAGGGCAGGATGCAGGCACCGTCCCCACGGTCGTAGGCCTCGCGCCACTGCTCCTGCACTGTGCCGTCGCTCATCGTCACCCGCAGCCGGGACGTCGTGAGCCGCGCCCAGTTGTCCGACAGGAGGCAGGTTTCCAGCACCTCCCACCTCATGTCCCGGAGGGGGCCGGTCATGGCCACACCTTGCTGGACTCACGCACCGCGCCGTGACTCAGCGTGCAAAGCCTGCCCCGAACAGCCGGCCAGTGTCCCTCGCGGCTCATGTCAGCCCCAGAGGGCCGCATCGGACGGGTGCACACCGGCCTCATCGTAGGTCAGCGGCGGATCGCGGTCCTCGGCCAGCAGCAGCGGCCCGTCGAGGTCGACCACATCCGCCCCCTGCGCCACCAGCACGGCAGGCGCCATCGCCAGGGACGATCCGACCATGCAACCGACCATGATCCCGTAGCCGCCGGCCAGCGCCGCGTCCCGCAGCGCCAGCGCCTCGGTCAGCCCGCCGGTCTTGTCGAGCTTGATGTTGACCACGTCGTACTTGCCCTTCAGCGCCGGCAGCGACGCCCTGTCATGGCAGCTCTCGTCGGCACACAGCGGCACGGGGCGCTCCAGCCCGATCAGCGCCTCGTCCTGACCGGCCGGCAGCGGCTGCTCCACCAGCGCCACACCAAGACGCACCAGGTGCGGCGCAAGGTCCGAATACACCTCCGCGCTCCAGCCCTCGTTGGCGTCGACGATGATCCGGGCCCCCGGCGCACCGCGCCGCACGGCCTCGAGCCGCGGCATGTCGTCGGGCGTCCCCAGCTTGATCTTCAGAAGCGGCCGGTGCGCGTGCTTGCGGGCCGAGGCCTCCATCCGCTCCGGCGCATCCAGCGACAGCGTGTAGGCGGTGATCTCGGGCCGCGGCGCCGCAAGTCCGGCCAGTTCCCAGGCCCGCTTGCCCGCCTGCTTCGCCTCGAGGTCCCACAGGGCACAGTCCACAGCGTTCCGCGCCGCCCCGGCCTCCAGCGCCTCCTGAAGGTCGGCCCGCGAAATACCCTCCGGCAGACCGGCGATCTGCGCGGCCACGCTGTCCAGCGTCTCGTCGTAGCGGGCGTAGGGCACACATTCGCCCCACCCGGTGATCCCGTCCCGGCTGACCGAAACCGTCAGCACCTGCGCTTCCGTCCGCGATCCGCGGCTGATGGTAAAGGCTTCCGCAAGGCGGAAGACGTCGCGCCTGACCTCGATCATGGGCACTCCCCCGTTTCTTCGCTTTGAAAATACTCGTCTCCGTCCGGGACACCAGTCCGGCGCCGGGACGGAAGACCTTGAAGGGACGGTGGGTGGGGCGATTTCCGAAGGAAGAGCGTCCGGCCGAAGGCCGGCCCACCCGCCGTCCGAGGGTCAGACCGCCGCCAGGGCCTGCGCCAGACGGTCGGCGCCGTGGCGGAACGGGTCCACCGTGGGCAGGCCCAGGCGCGCCTCGGTCTCCTCGCAGTAGCGCGCGGCCTCCTCTTCGCCCATGTGCTGGGTGTTGATCGACACGCCCACCACCTTGCAGTCCGGGTTGGCCACGTGCGCCATCGACAGCGCCGCGTCACGCACCTGTTCCAGCGTCGGCAGCGCATAGCCCGGCAGGCCGCGCATGTGCGTGCGGGTCGGCTCGTGGCAGAGGATCAGCGCGTCGGGCTGGCCGCCGTGGATCAGCGCCAGCGTCACCCCCGAGAAGGAGACGTGGAACAGGCTGCCCTGCCCCTCGATCACGTCCCAGTGGTCCTCGTCGTTGTCCGGCGTCAGCCATTCGATCGAGCCTGCCATGAAGTCGGCGATCACCGCGTCCAGCGGCACGCCGCCGCCGGTGATCAGGATGCCGGTCTGGCCGGTGGCGCGGAAGGTGCTCTTCATGCCCGCCTCGCGCATCGACTTGTCCAGCGCCAGCGCGGTGTACATCTTGCCGACGGAGCAGTCGGTGCCCACGGCCAGCACGCGCTTGCCCTTGCGCTTCGTGCCGTCGGCGATCGGGTACTCCACCACCGGCACGCGCACGTCGTGCAGGGTGCGGCCGGTCGCCTCGGCCACCGCCTTAAGGTCGGCCTCGTTGCGCAGCAGGTTGTGCAGGCCGGAGGCGAGGTCGAAGCCCTCTTCCAGCGCCTGCACCAGCACCTTCTTCCACGCGGCCGAGATCTTGCCGCCCCGGTTCGCCACGCCGATCACCAGCGTCTTCGCACCCGCGGCCTTTGCCTCTTCCAGCGTCATGTCCGGCAGTTTCATGTCGGCCTTGCAGCCTTCCATGCGGAACTGTCCGACACAGTTCTCCGGCCGCCAGTCGCGAATCCCCTGGGCCACCTTGGCAGCCAGCGGGTCCGGCGCGTCGCCGAGGAAAAGAAGATAAGGTGTCTGAATCATGATAGTCTCCGCAAATCGGTCTTGCGGGGATCATGATCGCAATCCGCCGCAACAGGCTTGCGATTACATGGGTCAAACCGGGTTTCTGGCAAGAATCAGCGAAAAAACCGGCAGTTTGGCGAAGAATCTCGCAACGGGCGAACGTCTGCATACCGCGGCACACGCATTTTGCTTGCGCAGCATACGGTAATTTAATAACCCGTCACGCGAAGCTCACGCAATTTCCTTACCCAACCGAAGGAGCCCTCCCCATGTCGTTCCGACTTCAGCCGATTGCGCCCGCCGTTCCGAATCGCTGCCAGCTTTTCGGGCCGGGGTCGCGCGAGTCGCTGTTCGAGAAGATGGCGGCCTCTGCTGCGGACGTCATAAACATCGACCTTGAAGATTCCGTTGCCCCCGGGGACAAGGACAAGGCCCGCGCGCAGACCATCGCCGCCACGCACGACATCGACTGGGGCAAGAAGACCCTCTCGGTGCGGATCAACGGGCTGGACACGCCGTTCTGGTACCGCGATGTCGTCGACCTGCTGGAGCAGGGCTCGGAGCGGATCGACCGCATCATGATCCCCAAGGCGGGCTGTGCGTCCGACATCTACGCCGTCGACGCGCTCGTCACCTCCATCGAGCGGGCGAAGGGCCGCACCAAACCCATCCGCTTCGAGTGCATCATCGAAACCGCCGCCGGCATCGCACATGTCGAAGAGATCGCCGCCGCCTCGCCGCGGCTCGAAGCCATGAGCCTCGGCGCGGCAGATTTTGCGGCCTCCATGGGCATGGCCACTACAGGTATCGGTGGCACGCAGGAAAACTACTACATGCACCGCGAGGGGCAGAAATACTGGTCGGACCCCTGGCACTGGGCGCAGGCCGCCATCGTCGCCGCCTGCCGGACCCATGGCGTGCTGCCGGTGGACGGGCCGTTCGGCGACTTCTCGGACGACGAGGGCTTCCGCGCGCAGGCGCTGCGGTCGGCCACGCTGGGCATGGTGGGCAAGTGGGCCATCCACCCCAAGCAGATCGCGCTGGCCAACGAGGTCTTCACCCCCACCGACGCCGCGGTGGAGGACGCCCGCGCCATCCTGACGGCCATGCAGGAGGCCACCGCGCGCGGCGAAGGCGCCACGACCTACAAGGGCAAGCTGATCGACATCGCCTCGATGAAACAGGCGGAGGTCATCGTGAAACAGGCCGACCTGATCGCCAGCATGTGACAGGCCCGCGGCGGGGGATGCCGCATCGGCTGAACATCGTCGGAACGGACAGAACGGGGCGTCAACCACGCCCCGTTAACCATTTCTTATGGTGAGTCCCGGCCGTTTCGACCCCCTGAACCGGCCGGTTGTTAACCATCGAACGGTGCCCTTCCGGCGTTTTCCCGGCAAAACCGCCCGTATCCCGCGAATTTCCGCGCCGCAGCACAAATTGCCGATCACAGCCGCGTGACCTCAGCCACCTTCCGACCTGTCCGATGCACACGGGGCGGGTCCGGAAACCCTGCCCTTGCCTTTCAGCCGACTTCCTCGCAGGCTTGCCTCAATTCGACAAAAATCAGTTTTGATCCGGGGATGGGAACACGCATGTCTGACTGGTCCGCTGGCTACCCGACCGACTCCGTCTACGTCGACGCCATCCAGCCCGCGATCTCGCCCTGGCGCTGGCACCAGTCGCTGGCCTTTGCCGGGCGCGACGCGCCGGACCCGGGCAAGCCCTTCCGCTTCCTCGAACTGGGCTGCGGGTCGGCGACGACGCTGATCGCGCTGGCCGCCGCCTATCCGTGGGCGGAGTTCACAGGCTACGACTTCATGCCCGAATGCGTGATGCAGGCCAACGCGCTGATCGCGGAGACCGGGCTGACCAACGTGGAGGTGCGGGAGGGCAGCTTTGCCGAGATGGCGCTGGAGCCCCCCGCAGAGAAATACGACTTTGCCTGCACGCATGGCGTCTGGACGTGGGTGCCGGAGGCGTTCCGCCGCGACATCGTTGCGGTCATGGGGCGGTGGATGGCGCCGGGCGCGGTGTTCTACGTGGGTTACAACACCGCGGCGGGCTGGGCCGCGTCCGAACCGATCCGCAAGATCTTTGCCGAGGCGCCGAAGGGCGCGCCGGGCAATCCCTATGGCCCCGCGCGGGAGGCCGTGTCGCACTGGCTGACTCTGATGGGCGATGCCAACCCGGGCGTCCGGGCGCACTGGGCGACCATGGCCGACCGCGACGACCATTTCCTGGCGCACGAGCTGGGCAACCCTCACGGCACCGGCGTCTGGATGGAGGAGGTGGCCGCCCCCCTTGCCGATGCCAAGATGACCTATGGCGGCCCCGCCGTGCTGGCCGAGAACATGGACGGTCCCTTCCTCGACGAGCCGCGGCTGGAGATGCTGCGGCAAGCCGTGGCGGACGGCTGGGGCGAGGCGGCGCGCGACATGCTGCATGGCCGCTTCTTCCGCAAGGACCTGTTCCACCGGGGCGCGCCCTTCCTCGGCGCGTCGGAGATGGTGGCGCGGATGCGCGCGCTGGAGGTCGTGCCCTGGGACCTGGAGATCCGGCTGACCACGCATCTGGGCATTTACCGGCGGCTGAAGCATCACCTGCAGGACAACCTTGTCGCCGCGCTGCACGCCCGCGCGGCAGAGGGGGCGACGCTGGGCGACTGCGCGGACATGCTGGGCGACAACCCGGCGCAGACCTTCCAGATCGCGATGCTGGCCTTTGCCTCCGGCAAGCTGCTGGACCGGCGTCCGGCCGATCAGATCGCGGCGGCGGAGGACGGCTGCGACAGCTTCAACATGGCGATGCTGCGGCGATTGCAGCGCGGAGAGTCCGCGCCGGGCCTCGTGTCGCCGGTGATCGGCAGCCCGATCCAGATGCAGGAGGAGGCGCACCGCGCCGCCCTGGCCGAGGGCGAGCCCGGCCCGGACCTTGCGCGGCGGCTGCGCGTGCTGGGGGTGGCGTGATGTCCGACTGGTCTCAGGGATACCCGACCGACAGCGCCTACATCGACGCCATACAGGTGGAGATCACGCCGTGGCGGTGGGCGCAGGCGATGCACTTCGGCGGGCTCCGCTGCCCCGATCCGGGCAAGCCGTTCCGCTTCCTCGAGCTGGGCTGCGGGTCGGCAATGACGCTGATCGCGCTGGCCGCCGCCTACCCCTGGGCGGAGTTCACCGGCTACGACTTCATGCCCGAACACATCGTCATGGCGAACCGGCTGATCGACGAGATCGGCCTGACCAACATCGAGGTGCGGGAAGGCAGCTTTGCGGAGATGGCCGCCGACCCGCCCGCCGAAAAATACGATTTCGCCGCAGCGCACGGCGTCTGGGCCTGGGTCCCGCCGGACGTTCGGGAGGAGATCGTCGATGTGCTGGGCACGTGGATGGCGCCGGGGTCGGTGGCCTATTTCGGCTACAACGCCGCGGCGGGCTGGTGCTCGGCCGCGCCGATCCGCAAGATCTTCCGCTCGGCCCCGCTGGCGCGGTCGGCGGACGCGCGCTACGGCGCGGCGCGGGCCGCCACGCAGGCCTGGGTCGACATGGTGGGCGACGGCTATCCGCAGATGCGGCTTCTGTGGAACAAGCTGAGCGAGGCGCCGGACCATTTCCTTGCGCATGAGATCGCCAGTTCCTTCGGCACCGGGCAGTGGATGGAGGACCTCGGCCGGCCACTGGAGCGGGCGAAGATGGCCTTTGCCGGACCGGCGGTGCTGGTGGAGCACATGGACGCGCTCTACCTCGACGCCGCCGAGATGGACTTCCTGAAGAAGGCGGTGGAGGGCGGCTGGGCCGAGACGGCGCGCGACCTGCTGCTGCGCCGGACCTTCCGCAACGACCTGTTCCACCGCGGCGCGATGCGGATGCCCGGCCCGGCCATGGTGGCCGCGATGCGCGACCTTAAGGTGGTGGCCTGGGACGAGGCGCTCGACATGGGCACGCATCCCTCGGTCGGCGATCAGCTGAAGCGCGGTTTGCCCGATGACGTGCTGGCCGGGCTGAAGCAGGTGGCCGGGGACGGCGGGCGGACCTTCGGCGACTGCATGGCGGCACTGGACGTGGACACGCCACAGGCCTTCCAGGCGGTGATGACGGCCTACGTGTCGGGCGCGCTTCTGGACCTGCGGCCCGAGGCCCAGCGACAGGCCGCGCAGGACGGCTGCGACGGGTTCAACGCCGCGATGCTGCGCCGCCTGAAGGCCCGCAAGCCGATGCCGGGCTTCGTGTCGCCCGCCTGGGGCGGCCCGATCCAGTTCGGGGTGAAGGCGCATCGCGCGGTCGTCGCGGGCGAGGCGGAGGACAGCTTTGGCCTGAAGGACCGGCTTGCGACGCTGGGGATCACGGTCTGACGGCGGTCAGGTGCGCCCGTCCTTACGCCCGCCGGTCCTCAGGCCCGCCAGTCCTCAAGCCCGCATGTCCTTGGGCGAGCCCATCACCACGTAGGTCGTCAGCCGGTCCACCTGTGGCAGCGCGCCGAGGATCTCCGTGTGGAAATGCTTGTAGGCGGTCAGGTCCGCGACCTCGACCCGCAGGAGATACTCCACCGCGCCGGTGATGTTGTGGCATTCGACCACCTGCGGGGCGGCGGTCATCGCGCGCTCGAACGCCTCCTGCGAGGCCTTGGTGTGCTGGTTCAGCCCGACCGAGAGGTAGGCCACGAACCCCGTCCCCGTCTTGCCGGGATCGAGCACGGCGCGATAGCCCGCGATCACGCCCGCCTTCTCCAGCGCCTGGGTGCGGCGCAGGCAGGCAGAGGGCGACAGCCCCACCCGTTCCGCCAGCATGAGGTTGGACAGGCGGCCATCGGCCTGAAGCTCGCGCAATATCCTGCGGTCGATGTGGTCAAGTTCGGTCATGGATTGCGTGATAACACGTTCCGCGCGGCATTTCGCAATTTCATGGCGCGGCGATTGCGTCAGAGTTGCGCCAAAGCCGCACGACCCGGAAGCGCCCCGCCATGACCTTCGACATCCTCCCCGCCCTCGCGGGCTTTGCCGCCGCCTCCTTGTTCACACCGGGGCCGAACAACCTGATGCTGGTCGCCTCGGGCGCCAACTTCGGCATCCGCCGGACGCTGCCGCACCTGTCGGGCGTGGTGCTGGGGTTCCCGCTGATGATCGTGCCGGTGGGCCTGGGGGCGATGCGGCTCTTCGATCTCTGGCCGCCCGCCTACACGGTGCTGAAGACGCTGGCCGTGGTCTACCTGCTGTATCTTGCGTGGAAGATCGCCAACGCCGGAGAGGTCCGGGATGCGGAGGCAGAGGCCCGCCCCATGACCTTCGCGCAGGCGGCGGCCTTCCAGTGGGTCAACCCCAAGGGCTGGAGCATGGCGCTAGGGGCGATCACGCTTTATGCGCCGGGCCGGGACGTGGCCGGGGTGCTGTTCGTGGCGGCGGTCTTCCTGACGCTGGGCATGGTGTCGGGCTTCGTCTGGACCAGCTTCGGCACCGGCATCCGCCGCTGGCTGGCCGACCCGGCGCGCCTGCGATGGTTCAACGTGACCATGGCGGTGCTGCTGGTCGCCGCCATGGTGCCGGTGCTCTTCGGCTGAGACCTTTGCGGGCGCGCCCGGCGCTCAGGCCAAAGGCACGCGGATCTCGGTCAGCAGATCCTCCGGCGCCGTGTCCATGGGATTGTTGAGGTAATACTCGTACGGCGGCCGGTCGGCGGGCAGACGTCCCGAGGCAGGCAGCGCCGTGCCGTAGAGATCGCCCCAGGCGGCGGGCAGCCCGGTGTAGGGCCCGCGCATCGTCAGCACCAGGTGCTCGCCGCCCGGGACATCCACCCGGGTCAGGTCGTCGGGCATCTCGAACCCCTCGGCCACGTCCATCCCGGCGGTGCTGCGCAGTTCCGCCTGCGGCGTGTCCTCCGGGCTGTCGTGGTAGATCCCGACAAGCGCGCGCGCCTGCGGGAACAGCCCCCGCGTGGCGAAGAGGGTGGCAAGGTCGGAAAAGCTCCGCCCGATCTCGTGGTAGGGGCCGCGATGCTCCAGCGCGGCAAGGCGCAGCGCCGGGCAGACGCGCAGTTCGGTCGGGTAGGTGTCGGTCATGTCGGTGACTCCGGTGGGGACGGTCGTGAAGGTCATCGCTTCGGCGGTGCTGCGCCCGGCCTGGCGGAAGGCAGTGGGCGTCATGCCGTAAAGCGCCTTGAACGCTCGCACGAAACTGTCGGCATTGTCGTAGCCGCTGCGGGCGGCGATCCGGTCCACGGGGTCGGTGCCGCGCGTCAGGTCGAAGGCGGCGCGGTGCAGCCGCAACCGGCGGACGGCCTGTGCCGCGGTCTCGCCGGTCATGGCGTGGAAGACCCGCGCGAAGTGGAAGCGCGACATGCCCGCCACCTCGCAGAGCGCATCGAGCGAGAGGTCGCCGTCGGGGTGGTCGGCGATGTGCCGGATCACCCGGCGCAGGCGGGATTCGTAGGACGTGGCAGGCGGCTGGGCGGTCATGGGTGCTCCTTTCGGCGCCACCCTGCACCGGGCGGGGGCGACAAATCTTGCTTTGTTGCGTTCCGCTGTTGCAAGCGCCATATAGCGCCCAGCATCATGGAGGACACCGCATGGCCAACTACCTCGATTTCGAGAAGCCGCTGGCGGAGATCGAAGGCAAGGCGGAAGAACTGCGCGCGATGGCGCGCGAGAACCCCGGCATGGACGTGGAAGCCGAGGCGAAGGCGCTCGACAAGAAGGCCGATGCGCTGCTCAAGGACCTCTACGCCAAGCTGTCGCCCTGGCGGAAGTGCCAGGTCGCGCGCCACCCGGAACGCCCGCACTGCAAGGACTACATCGAGGCGCTGTTCACCGAGTACACGCCGCTGGCCGGCGACCGGAACTTCGCCGACGACCACGCGGTGATGGGCGGGCTGGCGCGGTTCAACGACGAGCCGGTGATGGTGATCGGCCACGAGAAGGGCCATGACACCTCGTCCCGGATCGACCGCAACTTCGGCATGGCCCGGCCCGAGGGCTACCGCAAGGCGGTGCGCCTGATGGACATGGCGGACCGCTTCGGCCTGCCGGTGGTGACGCTGATCGACACGCCCGGCGCCTACCCCGGCAAGGGCGCCGAGGAACGCGGCCAGTCCGAGGCAATCGCCCGGTCGACGGAGAAATGCCTGCAGATCGGCGTGCCGCTGGTGACCGTGGTCATCGGCGAGGGCGGCTCGGGCGGGGCGGTGGCCTTCGCCACGGCGAACCGCGTCGCGATGCTCGAACATTCGGTCTACTCGGTGATCTCGCCCGAGGGCTGCGCCTCGATCCTGTGGAAGGACGCCGAGAAGATGCGCGAGGCCGCGGAGGCGCTGCGCCTGACCGCGCAGGACCTCTACCAGCTGGGCGTCTGCGACCGGATCATCCGCGAACCGAAAGGCGGCGCGCACCGCGACCGCGATGCGGTGCTCGCCTCCGTGGGCGAGGCCATCGCGACCATGCTGAAGGAACTGGGCGGCGCGAAACGCGGCGAACTGGTGCAGGCCCGCCGGGCGAAATACCTGAACATGGGCGCAAAGGGGCTGGCGGCCTGACCGGCCGCCCTCCCGATCCCACCGCCCACTGTTCCTCTCCCCAACAAGGCCGCGCCGGCAGGGCGCGCCCCGCCCCGGCCTCCGCCTGACGAAAGCCGGTGCCCCGCGCACTTTTGCGCGCCCGGACTCCCCGTCCAAAGGCGCACCTCCCCGCGCCAACGCCTCAACGCATCCCGGCACTTCCGCCCACGTGCTGCCCCACACCGCACCGCGCCTCAGCACCCTCACCCTTCCCTGCTTCTTTGCTTCAAAAATACTCCGGGGAGCGCGAGGGGCCGGCCCCTCGCTCCCGTCCGCACCACAGGCGCCACCGCCTGCCCCCTGAAACAATCGCTGGCGCGGACGTGACCCTGCGTCAGCCGTTTGCCCGGTGACAGCGGCCGCGTGCTCGGGTCATATCTCCCCATGGAACTCGTCTTCGCATATGGCGCGGGGCTGCTGACGCTCATCAACCCCTGCGTGGTGCCGGTGCTGCCGATCGTGCTGGCGGGCGCGCTGCAGGCCAGTCCGCGCGGGCCGCTGGCGATGGCGGCGGGGATGTCGCTGTCGTTCGTGATCCTCGGCGTGACCGTCACCGCCTTCGGGCACCTTGTCGGCCTCGACGTGGAGACGATCTCGAAGGCCGGGGCGGTGCTCATGGTGGTCTTCGGGCTGGCGCTGCTGGTGCCGCGGGCGGGGGCCGTGCTGGCCGGGGCCACGGCGGGGATGGCGGCGCGCGCCGACATGCGGATGGACGGTGTCGACCGCAGCGGGCTGCGGGGGCAGTTCCTCGGCGGACTGCTGCTCGGCGCGGTCTGGAGCCCCTGCATCGGCCCGACGCTGGGCGGCGCCATCGCGCTTGCCTCGCAGGGCGAGAGCCTCCTGCGGGTCACGGCGATCATGGCGGCCTTCGCCATGGGCGTCTCCACCCTGATCCTCGGGCTGGCCTACGGCACGCGCGGTGCCATCGGGCGGCACAACGCGACGCTCCGGCGGCTGGCGGTCTCGGCCCGGCCGGTGCTGGGCGTGGTCTTTGCCGCCACCGGGCTGGCGCTCCTCTTCAACCTCCACCATATGGTCGAGGCCTGGCTGATCGGCGTTCTGCCCGGCTGGCTGATCGACCTTTCCGTTTCGCTCTGACCCTTTCCTCCCGACCCTTGCCAAAGGAGTTTCCCATGCACCGCCGCAGCTTCCTGACCCTGACCGCGGGCGCGCTCGCCCTGCCCTTCGCCGCCCGCGCCGCGCTGGAGTACACGCCCGGCCTCACCACCCAGCGGCTCGCCGCCGGAGAGACGCTGTTCCTCGACTTCCGGGCAAGCTGGTGTTCGACCTGCGCCGCCCAGCAGCGCGTCCTGACCGAGCTCAAGCAGGAGAACCCGGCCTACGAGCAGAACATCACCTTCATCGACGTGGACTGGGACATCCACGGCAAGGGCGAACTGTCGCGCATGCTGAACATCCCGCGCCGCTCCACCCTCGTCGTTCTGAAGGGCGAGCGGGAACTGGGCCGTCTCGTCGCGCAGACCGGCAAGGCGGAGATCAAGGCGCTGATGGACACCGCGCTCGGCGCCGCGACCTCCTGATCCGCGCTACAGCACGCTCTCCAGCCCGAGTGACGCGATGAGCCGGTAATACGCGATGGCCACCGCCGCGAAGGCCGCGATCTGGATCAGCTCCCGCTTGAAGGCGTGGGAGTGAAAGAACGCCCGGTCGCGGTGGTGGAGCACGTCCATCAGCTCGTCCCCGATCCGCACCGACAGGAAGGTCCCGGCGGCGGACAGCGCCACGACGCCCCAGTAGGGCCAGGGGTGCACGAGGATCTGGTGGAACAGCCGGGTCAGGACCGTGGTGTCGAAATATGCCGGCGCCAGCAGCAGCGTCGCGCCGACGATGCCGCCCGCCAGTGCCCAGACCGCCAGTTCCGAGATCACCATGCGGATGCCGAACAGCACACGCAGCGGGAAATCCAGCAGGAAACCCGCGTCGGCGATGGGGGTGCAGAGCACGAAGAACGCCCATGTCAGCCCCGCCGTGACGGCGCCCGTCGCCGCATCGAAACGCACCCAGAGATAGGCGAAATAACCGGCGATCAGCGCCAGCAGCAGCAGGAACTTGAACAGCACCTGGCGGCGCGGCGGGCTGGCGGAGGGATCTGACGGCATGGCGGCTCTTTCCGGAGGGGGCGATGCGGTCCCGGGGTATGCGCGCCCCTGCCTGTGGCCACAAGCGGGCGTCTTGACGCGGCGTGACCGGATGGCCACGGGCGGGCGGGTTTGTAGGGCGGGCCTTCGGGCCGCCTTCCGCCGGACATACGCAGGACGGGCGGGCGGTGCGCCGGCCTTCGCGGGTTCGTCAGATGCGGTCTGCGATCATCCTCAAGCCCTGCGTCACGTCTGTGCGCACCGCCAGCCTCAGGCCGGGCTCGTCCCCGGCCTTCAGCGCGGCGATGATCAGCCGGTGGTACTGCGGCGGATCGGTGCGGCGCAGGCGGCTGTAGAGCGCGCGCATCGTCGGCCCCAGTTGCAGCCAGACGGTTTCGCACATGGCCAGCATCGCGGGCGCCTGCGCGCGCAGGTAAAGCGCGCGGTGGAATTCCAGGTTCGTGCGGATGTAGGCCACCGCGTCGCGGTTCGACACCGCGTCGGCGATCGTGGCGTTGATGGTCTGCAGCCGGTCGATCAGCGCCATGTGCGCCCGCGGCAGCGCGCGGGAGGCCAGCTCGACCTCGAGGAGCGCACGCAGCGCCGCCAGTTCCTCGATCCGTTCGTTGGACAGTTCCGGCGTGGCGACGCGGCCCGAGTTCGACATGGACAGTGCGCCTTCGGCCACCAGCCGGTTCACCGCCTCGCGCGCGGGTGTCATGGAGACGTCGAATTCCTTGCCGATGCCGCGCAGGGTCAGCGCCTGCCCCGGCCCGATCTGGCCGTGCATGATCCGGGTCCGGAGCCCGCGATAGACGCGGTCGTGGGCAGAGGCGGTGACTTCGGTCTTCAGGGGAACGGTTTGCATGGGCGCATGTGATCACAAATTCGCGGCAGGTCAATCGGTCTCTGCGCGGCGCGGGTGGGCGGGAAAACTTCAGAATGACGCAACGTCAAGTTGAATTTTCTGAAACTGCCTCGCCACCGCGTTCGTGGATAGGGTCAAGCGCCGGGCCGGACAGGCCCCGGCAAGGGATCGGAGGGCGTCCGGGGCGCGTCCTTCGTTCGGATGCGGTGCCGGTTCAAGACACACACCTGCGGCACCCTCCGGCTTGTCATGTACCTGGGTATGTGAAGAGCCCCAAACCAGACCATGCCCGGGCATGGCAGGGAAAGGGAGGGCTGCAGCCCTCCCTTTTCTATGGCGGCGAAGGCTCAGACGGCGATCTCGGTGTGCGGCGTCCAGGCGGTGCGGAACGGCGGGCTTTGCAGGATGCACCGGATGCGCGGGTCGTCGCGCGTCCGCTCCGGCGGGTGGAAATAGAGGTCGGCATAGGCGTCGGCGAACCGCTCCTGCGTGCCCTGGGTGATGCCGGTGTGCGGCTGCCGGGCCAGCAGGCGGAAGCCCTCGGGATCGTTGCGCATGATCCAGCTCAGCGCGCCATAGCTCCAGTCGACGAGGTGCCCCAGTTCGTGCAGCAGCGTGTAGTGCTTGCCGCCGGGGCGGTTGTTGATCGGCCGCTGGCGCGGATCGAAGCTGTCGATGTCGAGCATGATCCAGAAGCGGCGCTGGTGCGGCGAGAGGTCCCTCCAGCCGCGCTGCGCCGCATTGGTGGAGCCGCCGGCGTATTCGCGCATCTCTCCCGAGCGTTCGTCGCGCACCTGCCGGTCGCGGATCACGATGCGTTGCAGGCTGCGCAGGTGATCCGCCGGGACGCAGCGCAGCGTGTGGGAAAGGCGTTCCTGCTGTTCGGCGGTGATCGGCAGGCCTTCGAGCGGGATGGCCCCCGCGCGGGAGTGGAGCATGGTCATCGGACCCTCCTTCGGGTGTGACTTTACTACCTTAAGATGTGGGGACGGCGCGCACGCCTGCACAGGCAGGGATACCTGTCTTGACGGGGCGGCGCCTGTCGGGTCTGTCGCGGGTCAGTCGAAGCGGTAGCGGTGCAGCTCGTTGCCGTGATCGCGCAGCCATTTGCGCGGCGCTCGCCAGTCGCCATACAGGCGCTCGACCTCCGCCCAGAAACGGTCGGAGTGGTTCATGTGCCTGAGGTGCGCGACCTCGTGGGCGGCGACGTAATCCAGCACTTCGGGGTGGCCGAGGATCAGCCGCCACGAATACATCAGCCCGCCGTCGGAGGTGCAGGACCCCCAGCGCGACCGCGTGTCGCGCAGGGTCAGCCGGGTGTAGGGTTTGCCGAGCTTCGCGCTGTAGAAATCCGACGCCGCGGCCAGCCGGTCGCGGGCCAGCGTCCTGAGATAGCCCTGAAGCCGCGCCGCCGCCCGGTCGGGATCGCCGGGCACGTGCAGCACGCCGTCACCGCGCGTGACCGACCGCCCCGCCCCCGGCAGGATCTCGTGCAGCGTGCCCTCCAGCGGGATGCGTGCGCCAAGGCCCACGGGCACCGGCGCGCCCTGAGTTTCGAGGTGGCGGCGCAGCCAGGCCTCCTTGGCGCGCAGGAAGGCGCGGCCCTCCGCCTCCGGCACGGCGCGGGGCAGCGTCAGGGTCACGCGGCCGTCGAGCTGCGAGATGCGCAGGCTCAGCCGGCGTGCGCGGGCGGACCGGCGCACGGTGACTGCAATCTCGGGGTTGCCAGTCAGGCGGATCTGCCCCATATGACGCCTTCCCCCAAAAGCTTTGACATCGAACCGGTCATATGGCAGGGGGCGAAGATTGTCGACGGGGGCCCGCCAGGTCCCAGCATCAAGAGGGGATCACCCATGCCGAAGGAAGAATGGGGCACGAAGCGCGTCTGCCCGACCACCGGCAAGCGCTTTTACGACCTGAACCGCAATCCGATCGTCAGCCCGTACACCGGTGAGGTCGTGAACCTCGACACCGGCAAGCGCAGCATGATCGCGGCGGACGCCGAGGACCAGGCCTCGAAGGCGAAGAAGAAGGACTCGGAAGACGTCGACCTGCTGGACGATGATGATGTCGAAGTCGATCTGGACGACGATGATGTTCTGGAGGACGAGGACGACGACAACGTCTCGCTCGACGACATCACCGACGTGTCCAACGAGGACGACGATTCCTGATCGCACGCCCTGGCCTCTCCCCGCGGGGGAGGGGCTGACCACGCCCCGGAAGGGGTTGGGACAAAAGCCGCGGCGCAGGGTGCATTTTCCGCTTGATCCTGCTGGCGGCTTCTCGTAATCACCCCCGCACGGCGCGGATGCGCCGCCCAGGGACGACACTCCGACAGGCCATGCGGCCGGCCGGAGAAGACCAGAAGATGGGGCCTTAGCTCAGCTGGGAGAGCGCTACAATGGCATTGTAGAGGTCAGGGGTTCGATCCCCCTAGGCTCCACCATTCTTCCGATAACGCGACAGGTCGACCGCCCGGGCTGGCACCGGGAAAGGGTCCGTCCTGTCGTTTTGACGTGTTTGCAACCGGCTTTCCGGTAGACTTATCCCGCATCCTGCCAGATGCCGACCTTTCCGCGTCCGATCCCGGACGCCCCTTTTCCGGAGCCGCTCCGCATGATTCCTGCCCTGACCGACGCGCTGACCGAGCGCGGTTACGACACCCTCACCCCCGTGCAGGAGGCCGTGACCGCACCGGACGCCGATGGGCGCGACCTGCTGGTTTCGGCGCAGACCGGATCGGGCAAGACGGTGGGCTTCGGCCTTGCCATCGCGCCGACGCTTCTGGGCGAGGATCAGGCCTTCGGACCCGCCGGCACGCCGCTGGCGCTGGTCGTGGCCCCCACCCGCGAACTGGCCTTCCAGGTCATGCAGGAGCTCCGCTGGCTGTATGAAAAGACCGGCGCGATGGTGAATTCCTGCGTCGGCGGCATGGACGTCCGGCAGGAGCGGCGCTTCCTCGAACGTGGCACGCATATCGTCGTGGGCACGCCCGGGCGGCTCTGCGACCACATCCGGCGCGGCGCGCTGGACCTGAGCGACGTGCGCGCCGTGGTGCTGGACGAGGCCGACGAGATGCTGGACCTGGGCTTCCGCGAGGATCTGGAGTTCATCCTCCAGACCGCCCCGGCCGAGCGGCGCACGCTGCTGTTCTCGGCCACGGTGTCGCCGGTCATCGGGCGCATCGCCGAGGAATTCCAGAAGGACGCCTTCCGGATCAACACGATCAACAAGGCCAAGCAGCACGCCGACATCGCCTACAAGGCGCTGCGCGTGGCGCAGGCGGATTCGGATCACGCGATCTTCAACCTGCTGCGCTTTCACGACGACGAAAGCGCCATCGTCTTTGCCAACACCCGCGCGCAGGTGAATCACCTGACCGCGCGGCTGCACAACCGCGGCCTGTCGGTCGTGTCCCTGTCCGGCGAACTGAGCCAGCAGGAACGCACCCACGCGCTGCAGGCGATGCGCGACGGGCGGGCGCGGGTCTGCGTGGCGACCGACGTGGCGGCGCGGGGCATCGACCTGCCGAACCTGTCGCTGGTCATCCACGCCGATCTGCCGACCAACACCGAAAGCCTGCTGCACCGTTCGGGCCGCACCGGACGCGCGGGCAAGAAGGGCATATCGGCCCTGATCGTGCCGCCGAAGTCGGTGGGGAAAGCGGAGCGCCTCCTGAAATGGGCGAAGATCACGGCGGAATGGACCGTGCCTCCCTCGGCGGAGGATATCTCGGCCCGCGACGAGGAAAAGCTGCTGAACGATCCGTCCTGGCAGATGGGCGTCCCGGAAGAGCAGGCCGAGTTCGCCGCCCGCCTGCTTGAGGCGCACGGGCCGGAGGCGGTGGCTGCCGCGCTGGTCCGCATGCACCTGGCGCGCCATTCCGCGCCGGAAGACCTGCAAAGCCCCGACACGCCCGCGCGCCGCGACACCAAGAGCTTTGGCCCGAGCCGCTGGTTCGCGCTGTCGGCGGGCCGCAACGACCGGGCGGAAGCGCGCTGGCTGCTGCCGCTGATCCTGCGCGCCACGGATCTTGAAAAGGACGCCATCGGCGCGATCCGGGTCCAGGACACGGAGACATTTGTCGAGATCGCCGCCACCCGGGCTGCCGCCTTCGAAGGCGCGCTGGGGGCCGACGGGATGCTGGCCGACAACATCACCGCCCGTGCCGTCGAGGGAGAGCCGGAGTTTGCGCGCCGCCCCTCCGGCCCGCGCCGCGACGACGGGTTCCGCAAGGGGCCGAAGCCGCATCGCGGCCGTGGCGATGACCGGGACGACCGGGGCGCCCGGCCGGACCGCAAGCCGCGCCCGCCGCGCGAAGACCGTCCCGAGCGGACCGAGCGGGCGGAACGCCCTGCCCCTGCCCCTGCCGCCAAATCCACCCCGGTGAGCGAAGCCGCGCCGCGGGCCGAGGCCTCTGCCGCCCCGGCCGCCGACGCGCCGCGCCCGAAGAAGCCCGCCGCACGGCCGGAGGGCAGGTCCGAAGGCAAGCCGGCGGGCAAGTTCACCCAGCGCACCGAGGGCAAGGGATACGGCAAACCGAATCGCGAACGGTCCGACCGGGATGGCCCGAAGAAGCCCTACAAGCCGCGCACGACCAAGGACGGCGACGCCGCGCCGGCGAAACCCGCCTACCGCAGCAACGCCTCCGACCCGTCGCAGCGCATGTCACGCGGTCCGGCGAAGGGCCCCGGCAAGGGGCCTGCCAAGGGTCCGGGCAAGGGGTCGTTCAAGGGCACGCCGAAGGACGGCGCCAAGGGTCCGTCGAAGTTCAAGGGCAAGACGGGCGGCAAGCCGCGCCCCGGCGGGACGGAACCGCCGCGCCGCAAGGGCTGAGCGCGCGCCTCACCCCTCGGCAAAGGTTTCCGCGTGGAACCGGTCGATGGTGAGCGTGTCGCTCCAGTGATCCTTCGGCAGCCCGGCCTTGACCTTCAGCGCCTCGACAAAGGCGCGGGGCTCGGGCAGCTTTTCCCAGACCATCGGCAGGAAGGTCCCCGCGCGGCCCGCGTCGCGCAGGATCAGCCCGTCGCGTTCCGGCACCAGCTGCGATTCGAGATCCTCCTGATCGGCAAAGGTCATGCGCCGCGCCGGTGACAGGATCGCGATCTTGATGGAGGTCCGGTCGAGTTCCCTTTCCTTCAGCGGGTTGAAGCGCGGGTCCTCGAAGGCGGATTTCTGGATGTTGAGGGCCACGTCCTCGACCAGCGGGCGGTGCGCCCTAAGGCTGCCGATGCAGCCGCGCAGCCGCCCCTTCTGTTCCAGCGTCACGAAACTGGCCCCGTAGGTCTGCAATGGCGCCGGAAAGCTCGCCGTGTCGATGAGCGGCGGCTTGCCACGGCTCAGGCTGGAGGCCAGCACCTCGCGCGCGGTCCTGAGCAGCCGTCTGCGCTGGCCGGTGTCGAGGCAGGCCGCCTCTCCCGCCGTGATCGCCCATGCGCCGTACCCCACGGTCCGGCTGTCGTCGCCCGTGACCTCGCCCGAGTTCGCCATGGCGAGACGGGTCAGCCGCGTGCCCTCTGCCAGTCTGGAGGTGAAGAACCCCGCGATGGCGCGGGCGCCGCAGGCCTCTTCGGGGCGCAGGTCGGGGGCGGCGCCGGTCTCCAGCCGTTCAGCGGTGCGCGCGTCCTTCGCCTGCGCGGCGTCGCGGGTCAGGAAGTGGCTGAGGTCGGAGGAGAGGACGATCAGCGTGCCTTCGGGCAGCGCGTCGATGACCGCCGCGACCTGTAAGTTGTCCGCCCGCCCGACCACCAGCGGCAGCACCGGCACGCCGGGGTGCAGGGCGTGCAGGACCGGAAGCTGCACCTCGACGCCGTGTTCATGGTCGTGGGCGGCGTCCTCCTCATGGATCAGCCCCTTGGAGATCAGCGCGTCGCGCGTGGCGGTGTCCATACGGACGGTGCCGGTGGGCAGGGTGAAGGCGTCCTGCGACGGCGCGGCGATGCCGTCGAAGGCGTGGCGGTGCGAGGGCGAGAGGACGGCGATGGCCCCGGGCGTGGCGTCCCGCGTCGCGGCCAGCGCCCGCGCGGTCAGCCGCCCCGAGAACGCGTAGCCCGCGTGGGGCGAGATCACGGCAAGGGGCGGTTCGGGCGCGGCGGCCGCGCCCTCCAGCAGGGCCGCGACCTCGGACGCCAGCGCGCCCGGCTGGCCGGGGTAGAATCGCCCCGCGACGGCGGGCTGTCGGGTGGTGGTCATCGTCATCTGCCTTCCGTTGCCCTATCATTGTCTCGCGTCGGAGAGAGGAAACCAAGCACCTTGAGCGAGATCGTCCTTCAGCGGGAACAACCGGACGGGCGGCTGATGTGCACGCTCTGCCCGCGCGAATGCCAGTTGCGCGACGGTCAGCGCGGCATGTGCTTTGTCCGGATGCGGCAGGGTAGCGAGATCGTGCTGGACACCTACGGGCGGTCGACCGGCTTCTGCATCGACCCGATCGAGAAGAAGCCGCTGAACCATTTCCTGCCGGGCACGCCGGTGCTGTCCTTCGGGACGGCGGGCTGCAACCTTGCCTGCAAGTTCTGCCAGAACCACGAGACCTCGAAAAGCCGCGAGGTCGACGCCATGAGCGCCCGCGCCACGCCGGAGATGATCGCGGCGGCGGCAGTGCGGGGCGGCTGCCGGTCGGTGGCCTTCACCTACAACGACCCGGTGATCTTCTACGAATACGCGCTGGACACCGCCGCGGCCTGCCGGGCAGCAGGGGTGAAATCGGTGGCGGTGACGGCGGGCTACATCTCGGGCGGGCCGCGAGAGGCGTTCTTCGGCGCGATGGATGCGGCCAACATCGACCTAAAGGGCTTTACCGAACGGTTCTACCGCGAGCTGACCGGGGCCGCGCTGGCCCCGTTGCTGGAAACGATCCGCTACGCCGTGCGCGAGACCGCCTGCTGGGTGGAACTGACGGTGCTGCTGATCCCCGGCCAGAACGATTCGGAGGCAGAGGTGACGGCGCTGGCAGAGTGGGTCGTGGAGGCCTGCGGGCCGGACGTGCCGGTGCATTTCACCGCCTTCCACCCGGATTACCGGATGCTCGACGTGCCCCGGACGCCGGTGGAGACGCTGCTGCGCGCCCGGACCATCGCGAAGGGCGCGGGGCTGCGGCATGTCTACGTGGGCAACGTGCATCACGAGGCGGCGCAGTCGAGCTATTGCGCGGGCTGCGGCACGAAGGTCATCGGGCGGGACTGGTACGCGCTGTCGGACTGGGGCCTCGACGACCGCGGCGCCTGCGTGGTCTGCGGGACGGCCTTGCCGGGGGTTTTCGTCGGGCCGCCGGGGACCTGGGGCCGCAGGCGGCAGCCGGTGCGGCTGGCGTGACTGGTTTGCGGGCCTGAACGCAACGCGCCCCGGTAATGCCGGGGCGCGCGCGTCATGGGTCCGTGATGGACGGATCAGTTGTCGGTGCAGGTCAGGACGTAGCGGCCCTTGGCGAGGAAGGGCTTTTTCCAGACGAAGCGGGTGCCCTTGTAGGGGTCCGCGCAGGCCAGAGAGGAATAGTGGCCCTGCACGTAGGGTTCGCCCCCGGTGAAGCACACGTCGTACGAAGCAAGACCGCTGCGATAGCGGTCGCAGCCCGGGGTGACCGGGTCCATCGGGCCGTCATAGGATTGGTGGCCGGCGGAAGCGGCGGTGGCGATAGCGGAAATTGCAATTGCGGCAGCGCCAAGGAACGTATTGATCTTCATTAGTAACCTCCAAAAATAAGTTGGTGATCGGAATTAAGACCGATTCGCCGCCGTCTGTCGCGCAAAAAAGGCGTAAATAAGGCCGTTTCCCGCGGGCGACATAAAACCCCGACTTAATTCACAGGACTCTCAAATTAATTGGGAATCTTTTCCATAGGCGGAAAGCGCCCCAACCATAGGTTGTTATTCTTGTGCATTTCCCGAATTGAGTCGAGTGGGGAATTCCATAGTCGGTCCTTTCCCGGCGATGCCGGTGCGGGGGCTGCCCTTGGTCAACTTGGTGCCCGCGCGTCGCACTGCCCGGTTCCGACCTTGAAAACAAGTGGCGTTAACTGGCGTCAGCCCTGATCGTTGGGGCCGGTGGCGGTGGCGTGCTCCTGCCCAGGAGTGGGGGCGCGCCACGGCACAGGATCGGCGCAGGGTGCGGACTTCATGCACGTCTGCTTGGATTGGGGGGCCCGCCGGACTCGGGCTTTGATGGGGCTTCATTCACTCCGCCCGGTCAGAAGTTATCCCCTGCCCTTTGCAAATCCGGGCGCTCAATCCGGAATTATCCCAAGTTCGCAATTCGGGATTTGCGGTCTTCTTTCTGCACGTGTATCGGGAACAGGTGGAAAGGCGCGGGTGCTACCGCTTGAGGCATCCACTTGAAAGGACGGGAAGTCCGCGCTTCAGACAGAGGAGAAGCAGGCCAGCGCCGCGCCGTGCACGCCGATGTCCACCGGGCCGAAGATCGAGTCGACGCAGAGCGAGAAGAGCTGCGCCTCCGGCAGCCAGACCAGCGTGTAGGCGCCGTTGGAGCGGGTGACCATGATGCAGGTCGTGGTGGCGCCGCCCGGGATGTTCACGGTGATCGGGAGGTGGCGGGCGCGCAGGCGGCGGAAGTCGTCCAGCAGCATCCGGTCGGCCCGCGTGGCCTTCGGGTGCATCGCCAGTTCCGCGTCGACAAGCGCCGTGACGTGATCCGTGAGCGTGGTCATGAAGGGAAGTCTAGCGCGGCCGGCGCCGCCGGTCAGCCCATCAGCGCCCGGCGGACGAGGTTCAGGCCCGCGACCAGCAGCACGGCCAGCGTGGCGCGGCGGAAGGCGCGCTGGTCGATGCGGTCCTGGATGCGGCTGCCGATCCACATGCCGCAAACGGCGGTGGGCAGCAACATGACCGAGAACCAGACGGAGCGTTCGTTCAGCACGCCCGAGCCGATGTGCGCGACGGTCAGCGCCAGCGCGCCCAGACCGTAGATCACGCCCTGCACGCGCATCTGCTCGGTCTTCTCGGTGCCGATGGCGGTCAGGTAGGCCACGGTTGGCGGCCCCCAGACACCGGACAGCCCGCCGATAAAGCCGGCAAAGGCGCCGATCCCGGCCTCGAGCCCCGGGCGGGTGCCGGGGGCAAGGCGCAACTGCCAGCCCGCCAGTTGCAGCACCGCAAACAGCGTGATGGGCAGGCCGATGGCCAGAAGCAGCCAGCGCACCGGCAGCACCGTCACAAGCTGCGCGGCGCCCAGCAGGAACACCAGCCCGACCAGAAGAAACAGGCGGAACCGCTTGACCGACTGCCACGCGGCGCCGGCCCCCTGCCTGAGCGCCTGCATCCCGTTGGTGACGAGCGTCGGGAGAATCAGTCCGGCGAGCGCCAGTTCCGGCGGGATCAGGCTCGAAAGGCCGGAGATCATGATCATGGGCATGGCGAAACCGACCATTCCCTTGACCACGCCCGCCACAAGGCCGATGCCAAGGGCGGCCAGCAGGACGGGCAGTGCGAGATCGGGCAGAAAAGCGGTCATGCGGCGCTGATAGCATGGGCGTCCGAGGGCCGCCGCAAGAATCCTCTGCGCAAGAAATGAACACTCTGCCGCAGTCCTTGGTATTTTTGTTGCGCTGCAACTGCAAAATGTTTAGGACCGTCGCAACCGAATATACAGACCGAACCCGTCGCGTCCGGCGACCGAAACCGACGACAAGGAGACGATGAATGGCGCATGATGGACAAGACCTGGGTCAGGGCCGCGTGATCCTGCCCGACCTTCTGGATCTGACCGGCGCGGCCGTTGCCCCGGTGGAACAGGTGTTCGAGGCCGCCCGTGCGCGCGTGCGCGCGCTGGTCAGCATCGACGGCCGGGTCTCGGCCCGCGCGGTGGAGGACAACCAGACCGCGGCGCATGGCCTTGCGTGGTTCGCCACATACCTCGAGTCGCTGCGCCAGATGCAGGGCTGGGCAGAGAAGCTGACCGCCGAGGGGACCTTTGGCGAGGTGGAGCAGCTGATCCACCAGATCGCCTTTGGCGAGTACCTCGCGCAGATCATGGGCGGCATCCAGATGAACCAGGGCGAGATGGTGCGCCTTGCGGACCTGGGCGTGACCCCCGCCGAAGCCGCGCCACTGGCCAGCGAGGCCATCGTCACGCTGACGCTGAACGCCAACAGCCAGGCCGCGCGGAGCCGGCTGGTCGAGCTGATGGAGGAACGCTCGGCCGAGATCACGGTGGGCCGCACCGGGCTCGACGAAGAACTGGAGATGATCCGCGAGCAGTTCCGCCGCTATGCCGTCGACAAGGTGGAGCCCTTCGCCCACGAATGGCACCTGAAGGACGAGCTGATCCCGATGGAAGTGATCGAGGAGCTGTCCGAGATGGGCGTCTTCGGCCTGACCATCCCGGAAGAGCACGGCGGCTTCGGCCTGTCCAAGGCGTCGATGTGCGTGGTCTCCGAAGAGCTCTCGCGCGGCTATATCGGGGTGGGTTCGCTGGGCACGCGGTCGGAGATCGCGGCAGAGCTGATCATCGCGGGCGGCACGGAAGAGCAGAAGGCGAAGTGGCTGCCCAAGCTCGCGTCGGGCGAGGTGCTGCCGACCGCCGTCTTCACAGAGCCGAACACCGGGTCGGACCTCGGCTCGCTCCGCACGCGGGCGGTGAAGGACGAGAACGGCGATTACCGGATCACCGGCAACAAGACTTGGATCACCCACGCGGCCCGGACCCACATCATGACGCTGCTGGCGCGCACCGATCCGTCGACGGACAACTACAAGGGCCTGTCGATGTTCATCGCCGAGAAGACGCCGGGCACCGACGCTGACCCCTTCCCCACCGAGGGCATGACCGGCGGCGAGATCGAGGTGCTGGGCTACCGCGGCATGAAGGAATACGAGCTGGGCTTCGACAACTTCAAGGTCAAGGGCGAGAACCTTCTGGGCGGCGTCGAGGGCAACGGCTTCAAGCAGCTCATGGAGACGTTCGAATCCGCGCGCATCCAGACGGCCGCGCGGGCCATCGGCGTGGCGCAGGCGGCGCTGGACGTGGGCATGCGCTACGCGCTGGACCGCAAGCAGTTCGGCAAGGCGCTGATCAAGTTCCCGCGCGTGTCGGGCAAGCTGGCGATGATGGCGGTCGAGGTGATGATCGCGCGGCAGCTGACGTATTTCTCCGCACGGGAGAAGGACGAGGGCCGGCGCTGCGACCTTGAGGCGGGGATGGCGAAGCTGCTGGGGGCGCGCGTGGCCTGGGCCGCGGCGGACAACGCGCTGCAGATCCACGGCGGCAACGGCTTTGCGCTGGAATACACCGTGTCGCGCATCCTGTGCGACGCCCGCATCCTCAACATCTTCGAGGGCGCGGCAGAGATCCAGGCGCAGGTGATCGCGCGGCGCCTTCTGGGCTGACATCGTTGTGACGGACTGGAAAGGCGCCCCCTGGGGCGCCTTTTCTATTGCCCGCGGGCCGGGTCAGGCCTGGGCGGATTCGAGCGAGGCCAGGAAGCTGCGCCAGCCGCCGAATGCGGTGATGTCCTCTGCGCCCTCGACCGCCGCCGCCTCCACCAGGAAACCCTTGCAGAGGTCCTCATCCTCCAGCGTCAGCGTGCCGATGGTGAGCGGCGAGGGGATGTTGGCCATGAAGGCGCCGACCGCGGCGGTGGGCAGCGCCCAGAGCTCGATGTCGATCGCCTTGCCGCCGCGGTTCACCCACAGGAGGCCCGGTTTCGGCACGCCGCCGCCGGGCAGCCGGTAAAGCCGGTAGTCCGCGCTGGTCCGGGCGGGGCCGAGGCAGCGGGCGCCGAGGCGGGTCAGCTCGCCGTTGAGCGGCAGGCCGGACATGTGCGCGCCGACGGCGGCGATCACCGTCTCGTTCTGTGCGCGCGCCGGAAGCGGCAAGGGCATCGGAATGGCAAGCCCGTTGCCGGGGGCTATGGCGGCGTCCGCCTCTATCCGGGCGGCGAGAGCGGCCAGAAGCCCGTCCCTGCCGGAGGCCGCGAGGAGGGTCAGGCTGCCGGGTCGCCCGTCCCTGCGGGGCGCGGTCGGCACGGCCAGCCCGCACATGTCCAGCAGGTTCACGAAGTTGGTGTAGGTTCCGAAGCGGGAGTTGGGTTCGACCGGGTCGGCCTCAAGATCGGCGCGGGTGTAGAAGGTCGGCACGGTGGGCACCACGAGCATGTCGTAGCGGTCGAGCACCGGCTGGACGGCGCGGCGCAGGTCGGCGAGGCGGTAGAACCCGCGGAAGGCGTCGACGGCGGTCAACTGGTCGGCGGCCGAGACGATGGCGCGGGTGACGGGGTGCACAACGTCGGGTTCGACCGCCATGATCCCTTCCATCGCGGCCCTGCGTTCGGCCACCCAGGCGCCGGAGTAGAGCATCTGTGCCACGTCGTAGAAGGGCGTCAGGTCGATCTCCTCGACGGTAATGCCCATGTCCATCAGCCGGGCGGTGGCGCTGGCGAAGGCCTCTGCCTGGAGGGTGTCGCCGAAGAACTGCGCCGAGGCCGCATCGGGGATCGCGACGGTCAGCGTCTCGCGCGTGTCGAGCGCGGGGGCGGGCAGGTCGCGGGAATAGGCGTCGGCGGGATCGTAGCCGGAGGCCACCTGCAGCGCCGTCCAACCGTCCGCCACGCCGACCGAGAAGATGGAGATGGTGTCGAGCGTCCGGCAGGCGGGCACCATGCCGGTGGCGCTGAGTAGCCCGAGGGAGGGTTTGAAGCCGACGATGTTGTTCAGCGCGGCGGGCACGCGGCCCGATCCGGCGGTGTCGGTGCCCAGCGCGAAGCTGACGATGCCCTGCGCCACGGCCACGGCAGAGCCGGAGGAGGAGCCGCCCGGCACGATCTCCGGATCGACGGCGTTGAAGGGCACGGCGTAGGGCGAGCGCATGCCGACGAGGCCGGTGGCGAACTGGTCGAGGTTGGTCTTGCCGATCACCAGCGCGCCCGCAGCGCGCAGGCGGGCGACGACAAAGGCGTCCTCGGCAGGTTCATAGGCGAAGGCGGGACAGGCGGCGGTGGTGGGCAGGCCCTCCACGTCGATGTTGTCCTTCACCGCGAAGGGCACGCCCCAGAGCGGGTAGGCGTCTGCATCGAAAGGCGGCAGGGCCATGGCCTCTTCCGCAACCTCGGACTGCTCGCGGAGCGCGATGAAGATGCCGGGGTCGCCTATCTCGGCGATGCGGGCGTAGACGGCGGCCATCACCGTGTCGGGTGTGGTGCCCGCGGCATAGAGGTCGTGCAGCGCGCCGATCCGCAGGTCGGGCGCCTGTAGCGTCATCACGTTCATAGGTCAGTCACCTTCCAGAAATTCCACCGGCTTCGTCCACTGGATCAGTACGACGCAGCCTTCGTCCGAGCGCACGGTGTGCACGCTGCCTTCGGGGTTCAGCACGAGGCTGCCCGTGGGGTAATGCCCGTTCTCGTCGCTCTGGCTGCCGTCCAGCACGAGCACGGTCTCCATGCCGCTGTGCCGGTGGCGGGGGGCGGCGGCGCCGGGTTCGTAGCGCAGGAGTGCCACCTGGGGCATGCCCTCGGCGATGGTGCACATCTCGATCCCGTCGCGGAACGGGGCGAAGGTCATGTCGCGCCAGCTGCCGCTGGTGAGGTCAGCGATGGAGAGCGGCTCAGGCATCGGCCATTTCCAGCGCCGAGAGGATCGTGGCGACGGGCGCCGTCCAGCCTACAATGGCGCCCTGCGCGCGGATCATCTGCAGGGCTGCCTCCTTGAACTCGGCGAAGTAGCTTTCGGTGGCGTCCTCGGCCAGGAGGCAGTCGAAGCCGCGGTCGTTGGCCTCGCGCATTGTGGTCTGGACGCAGACCTCCGTCGTGACGCCCGCGAAGATCAGGGTCTTCGTCCCGAGACAGGCAAGGTAGGGCCCGAGGTCGGTGGCGTAGAAGGCCCCCTTCCCCGGCTTGTCGATGACCTTTTCGCCCGGGATGGCCGCCAGTTCGGCGACGATCTCGGCCCCCGGTTCGCCTGCGATCAGGACGCGGCCCATCGGGCCTTCGTCACCGATCCGGAGCGACGGCGCCCCGCGCAGGCGCTTGGCGGGCGGGCAGTCGGACAGGTCGGGCTTGTGGCATTCGCGGGTGTGGATCACCGGGACGCCGGCCGCGCGGCAACCGTCGATCAGCCGCGCGGTGGTCGGCACGATGGCCTGAAGCCGCGTCACGTCGTTGCCCAGCGAGGCGCCGAAGCCGCCCGGCTCGATGAAGTCGCGCTGCATGTCGATCACGATCAGCGCGGTGGTCGCGGGGTCGAGGTCCAGCGGAAAGGGCTCTGCGTCGATCCTCATGCGTGACCTCCCATGTGGTGGCCGATGGTGGGCACGTCGGCCTCGGCGGCGGTGCATTCGTAGACCAGCGCGCCTTCGGACATGACAAGCACGCGGTCGGCAAGCTCGAGGATCTCGTCCAAGTCCTCGCTCATCAAAAGCACCGCAGCGCCGCCGTTGCGGGCGGTCATGATGCGCGACCGGATCTCGGCCACGGCGGTGAAGTCGAGGCCGAAGCAGGGGTTGGAGATCACCAGGAGGTCCACCTCTCCGTCCAGTTCGCGCGAAAGGACCGCGCGCTGGACGTTGCCGCCGGAGAGCGCGGCGATGGGGCTTTCGATGGAGGCGCATTTGACCTTGTACTCGGCCACGAGGCGCTCGGCCTTCTGCCTCATGGCGCGCGGGGCAAGCCAGAAGCGCGGGCGGTCGCGGCCCGTCTCGAAGGAGCGGAAGCCGATGTTCTCGGCCACGGTCATGCGCGGCGCGCAGGCGTTCTGCAGCGGCTCTTCGGGCAGGTAGCGGACCTTCAGGCGGCGTTCCTCGGCCCGGGTGGCGCCGTAGGGGACGCCGTGCACGGTCATCGTGCCGGCAGAGGGCGCGCGCTGGCCGGTGAGGATTTCCATCAGTTCCATCTGGCCGTTGCCGGAGATGCCCGCGATGCCGACGATCTCGCCCGCGCGGACCTTCAGCCCGTCGATCGTGATCTGGCCGAGGCCGGAGCGGTCGGTCGCGCGGATGCCGTCGAGCGCCAGCACCGTCTCTCCGCTCGTTTCGGCACGGGGGGCGGGGTCGGCGGGCTTTGCGTCGCCCATCATCATCGCGGCCATGTCGGCGTGGGACAGGTCGCTGACCATGCCGCCGCCGGTGTAGACGCCGCGCCTGAGAACGGAGACCTCGTCGGCAAAGGCCGTCACCTCGCGGAACTTGTGAGAGATCATCAGGACCGACAGCCCCCCCGCCTCGCACAGCTGGCGGACGTGGCCCAGCACCTCGTCCGCCTCGTCGGGCGTCAGGACGGAAGTGGGTTCGTCCAGGATCAGGAAGCGGCGGCCGAGATAGAGCTGCTTGAGGATTTCCAGCTTCTGCTTCTCGCCCGCCGCGAGGCGATGCACGGGCTCCGCAAGGGGAACACGGAACGGCATCGCGTCCATGAAGGCGGAGAGGTCGCGCATCTCCGTCTCCCAGTCGATCACCGCCGGCACGTCGGCGCGGCTGATCACGAGGTTTTCCGCCACGGTCAGGGCCGGGACCAGCGTGAAGTGCTGATAGACCATGCCCAGCCCCTTGGCGTGGGCGTCCTTCGGATCGGTCACGTTGCCGTCGAAGCCGTCGATCAGCAGGTTGCCGGAGGTGGCGTGGTAGAACCCCATGATGCACTTGACGAGGGTGGACTTGCCCGCGCCGTTTTCGCCCAGCAGCGCGTGGAAGCTGCCCGGCTTCACCTTGATCGAGACGTTGTCGAGCGCGGTGAAATTGCCGAAGCGCATGGTCATGCCGACCGTCTCGATCCCGATGGCGCCGGTGCCCTTCGGTTTGGCGACGGGCGCGGTGGGCGTGTCGTCGAGGGCCGCCATCTTCATGGCAGCACCTTCAGCAGCGCGCCGGAGGTCGCCGTGGCGCCGAAGACCCCGCCCTGCATGTGGATCATGTGGATCGCGGCGGCGTGGTTGGCCGGGTCGGTGGCGGCACAGCAGTCGGTCAGCATCACGCATTCGAAGCCGCGGTCGTTGGCCTCGCGCATGGTGGTGTGCACGCAGACGTCCGTGGTGATGCCGGTCAGAACGATGTTGTCGATGCCGCGCAGGCGCAGGATCATCTCGAGGTCGGTGGCGCAGAAGCAGCCCTTGCCCGGCTTGTCGATGATGACCTCGCCCGGTTCGGGGGCCAGTTCGCCGATGATCTCCCACCCCGGTTCGCCGCGGGTCAGGATGCGCCCGCAGGGGCCGGGATCGCCGATGCCCGCGCCGATCTGCCGGGACCGCCAGCGCTTGTTGTCGGGCAGGTCCGAGAGGTCGGGGCGGTGGCCCTCGCGCGTGTGGATCACCATGTAGCCCTTGTCGCGGAAGGCCTTCAGCACAGACTGGATGGGCTGGATGGGCGCGCGGGTCAGGGAGATGTCGTAGCCCATGCTGTCGACGTAGCCGCCCACGCCGCAGAAATCGGTCTGCATGTCGATGATGATAAGCGCAGTGTTCCCGGGCCGCAGGTGGCCGTTCCAGGGCCAGGCGTAGGGCGCGGAGTCGATGGTCGTGCCCACGGGGGTTTCGGTCATGACGTTCATCTGTGGGTCTCCGTTCACTTGGTGATGGACAGTTCGCGCGGGGCGCCGGTGAGCGCGCCGGACTTCGACGACGACAGGATCAGGACGATCAGCGTCAGCACGAAGGGCGCGGCGTAGGAGAGGTAGTAGCCCGAGGTGATGCCGATGGATTGCAGCGCCGGGCCAAGCGCGCCCGCCGCCCCGAAGAGGAGCGCCGCGAAGAAGCACCAGACCGGCGACCAGCGGGCGAAGATCACCAGCGCCACGGCGATCAGGCCCTGCCCCGAGGAGATGCCCTCGTTCCACGAGCCGGGGTAGAAGAGCGACAGGTACGCCCCGCCGATGCCCGCCAGCGCGCCACCGAAGGCGGTGGCAAGGATGCGGACCTTCGACGGGCTGATGCCCAGGGCACGCGCCGCGTCGGAGCTGTCGCCCACCACGCGCAGCGTCAGGCCGATGCGGGTCTTCTTCAGCATCCAGGCCAGCGCTACGGCCAGCACGGCGCCGACGATGAACAGCACGTTGACCTTGAGCGCCGCCTGCACCTGCGGCAGGTCGGACCACCAGCCGAGGTTGATCGCCGGCAGGTCCGGCGCGACCGGCTGGATGAAGGGCTTGCCGAAGAAGAACGCGAGCCCGGTGCCCAGCAGCATGAGCGCGATGCCGATGGCGATGTCGTTGACCTTTGGCAGGGAGCACAGGAGCCCGTGGATCAGGCCGAAGGCCGCCCCGGCCAGCGCCGCCGCCAGCACCCCCGCCCAGGCAGACCCGGTGAGGTAGGCCAGCGCGTAGCCCGCCATGGCGCCGAAGACGAGCGTGCCTTCGAGCCCGAGGTTGATGCGGCCCGACCGCTCGGTGATGACCTCGCCCAGCGAGACGAAGAGGTACGGGGTCGACACGCGGATCGCGCCGCCCAGCATCGCGAGGGGCACGGCCCAGAGCCCGATGTCGCAGTTCATGTCCGGTCTCCTTTCGCGATCCAGCCGATCAGGTTGATGCGGCCGGTGAAGGTCTCCGACGCGAGGATGGCGACGAAGACGAAGCCCTGAAGGACGAGCATGGTGGCGTCGGGCAGGTCCATGCGGCGCTGAACGAGGCCGGAGGACGCCTCGAACCCGGCGAGCAGCAGGGCCACGGGAATGATGGCCAGCGGGTTGTGACGGGCGAGGAAGGCCACGAGGATGCCGGTGTAGCCGTACCCGGCGGCGAGCGAGGCGTTGGCCGATCCGTGCACCGCGGAGACCTCGAAGTAGCCCGCCAGCCCCGCGAAGGCGCCGCCGAGCGCGGTGAAGCCGATCACCAGCTTGCCCACCGGAAGGCCCTGCACCTGCGCGGCGCGGACGTTGCCACCGGCGATGCGGGCGGAGAAGCCCAGCGTGGTGCGTTCGATCAGCACCCAGGCGAGGATGCAGCAGATCACCGCGACGGCGAGGCCCCAGTGCACGCTCCACCCCGGCAGGTCGCCGACCCTCAGGGTGTCGGCCAGGGGCGCGGTGGAGGGCTTGTTGAGCGAGGCGGGATCCCGCAGGGGCCCCTCGACGAGGTGGTTCATCAGGGCGATGGCGATGTAGGCCATGAGGAGCGAGGCGATGGTTTCATTGACGCCGCGCCACTGGCGCAGGGCACCGACGATGCCGATCCAGACCCCGCCCGCCACCGCCGCCATGAGCGCGAGGATCGGCATGGCGATGAGCGCGGGCCAGCCCGCGAAGGTCGCCGCAAGGCCGCCGGTCATCACGCCGCCCAGCACGATGGCCCCCTCCCCGCCGATCACCACCAGCCCGAGCCGCGCCGGGATGGCAACGCAGAGCGCCGCGAACAGGAGCGGGGCGGCCCGCGACAGGGTGTTGGTCCAGGAGAATGCCGTGCCGAAGCCCGCCTTGTAGACAAGCTGGTAGAACTCCACCGGGTTCTTGCCCAGAAGGAGCAGGAACAGCCCGAAGGCCGCGAACCCGGTCAGCAGCGCCGCGACCGGCAGGATCAGCCCCTCGGCCCGACCCGCCAGCGGCACCAGCCAGGCCCGCGTGTCGCGGACCGGGCCGGTCATCTCCGCCCCGAGCGACATCTTACGAGGTCGACCCGATGACGCCCTCGACGAGGTAGTTCATCGATTCCAGCGCCACGTCGGTCTCTTCGTAGGAGGTGCCCGCGGCGGCGATCTCGTTGCCGGTGTTGTCCTTCAGCGGGCCGCTGATGACGGCGAAACCGCCGGACATGATCTTTGCGTGCGTGTCCTCGAACTGGGCGCGCGCGGCGTCCGACACGGCTGGCCCCAGCGGCGACATCTTGATGAAGCCCTCGGCCAGGCCGCCCCGGACGAAGTTGTCGATGGGCTCGCCCGCCATCGTCTTCTGCACCATGTCGGTGTAGACGGTCGCCCAGTTCCATTCCGCCCCGGTCAGGTATTTCTCGGGCGCGAGTTCCGACTGGTTGGCGTGGTAGCCGCAGATGAAGCAGTCGCGCGCGGCGGCCGTTTCCATCACCACCTTCGGGCCGTCGACGTGGCAGGTGATGACATCCGCGCCCGCGTCGGCCAGCGCGTTGGTCGCCTCTGCCTCCTTCACGGCCATCGACCATTCGCCGGTAAAGATGACCTGGCAGGTGATCTCCGGATCGACGGAGCGGGCCCCCAGCAGGAAGGAGTTGATGTTGAGCAGCACCTGCGGGATCGGCTTGGCCGCGACGAAACCGATCTTCTTGGTCTTCGTCGCGTGGCCTGCGGCGATGCCGTTCAGGTACTGGCCCATGCCGATGTAGCCGAAGTAGGAGCCGGTGTTCTCGGGCATCCCCTCGGACCAGAGGCCGCCGCAATGCTCGAACCGCACGTCGGGGTAGTTCGGCGCGACGGTCAGGATGTGCGGGTTGAAGTAGCCGAAGGACGTGGGGAACAGCAGCGTCGCGCCGTCGAAGTTGATCATCGACTCCATGGTCTGCTGCACGTCCTGCGTCTCGGCGACGTTCTCCTCTTCGATGACGGTGACGCCCTCCATGCCCTTGATGACGGCGGCGGCCTCGGCGTGGGCCTGGTTGTAGCCGTAGTCGTCGCGGGGACCGACGTAGATGAAGCCGACGGTCAGGCCGCCCGCCGCGCGCGCGGGCGCCGCAAAACCGCCGAGGGCCGCCGCCCCGGCCATGCCGGCGGTGGTCGACAGGAAGCGGCGCCGTGTCAGGAAACTGGTCATTCTTCATCCCTCTCTGCTGTGGCCCTCGCGATTCCGGGGGCACGTTGACGCAGAGGTTAAGCTATGCTGCGGTGCTGTCTGCTGCTAAGTTCGCTCCATTGCGATGCAGAAAACGCAGCGATCAGCATGAAACACCTCGAAACGCTCGACTTCATCGAAGCGATCAGCCGGGCCGGGTCGATCCGGGGCGCGGCGGAGTCGCTTTCGATCACCTCCACCGCGCTCAACCGGCGTCTGCTGTCGCTCGAGGAGGAACTGGGCGCGCCGGTCTTCGAACGGCTGCCGCGCGGCGTGCGGCTGTCCACCGCCGGGGAACTGCTGATCCAGCACGTCAGGAACCAGCGCGCCGACCTCGAACGCCTGCGCTCGCAGATCTCGGACCTGAAGGGAGAGCGGCGCGGCCATGTGAAGGTGGCGTGCAGCCAGGCGCTCTTGCCCTACTTCATGCCGCGCGAGATCAACAACTACCGGGCGGAGCATCCGCTGGTCACCTTCGAGGTCAACCTGCGCGACCGCTACCGCGCCGAACGGGCGCTGATCACGCATGAGGCCGACATCGCGCTGGTATTCGAACCCGTGCGCCTGTCCGACGTGCAGGTGCTGGCAACCGCCCCGCAGCCGGTGCATGCGGTCATGTCGCACGAACACCCGCTCGCGGCGAAGAAGGTGATAAGGCTGTCGGACCTGTCGGACTTCCCCGTGGGGATGCCCAGCGAGGAGTTCGGCGTGCGCTACCTGCTGGACATCGCGATGCGGCGGTCTTCCGTGCAGATCGTCCCGGGGATCGAGTCCGACAGTTTCGAGTTCCTGCGCTGCTATCCCGGGCCGGAGCTGATGGTCACCTTCCAGATCCCCATCGGCCTGCCCATGGACGATTCAGGGCCGGTGGTGTCCCGGCCCATCGACACGCGCGATGTGCCGGCCGGGGTGCTCTACCTCGCGCAGATGCGGCAGCGGACGCTGCCGGTGGCGGCGGCGAACTTCGCCCGGCAACTGGCGCAGGCGCTGGACGTCGCAAGCGGCAGGGGCGGGCACGCCTGACGCCCCCGGCCATGGGCGGGCAAAGCGGTGGCCGGGTGCCGCCCTGCAAAATCTGCGGACGGGCGCGATTTCCGCGACGGATATACATTCTGAAATCGTTATATGACTATCACAAACGCAGATGAATGGATCCCGACATGAAACGCATGGCTCTCGCCCTCGCCCTTCTCGCAACGCCCGCGCTGGCGCAACAGGGCACGCCCGGGGCGCATTTCCTCCAGAACTGGGACCTCGACGGCGACGGCAAGGTCACCGTGGCCGAAGCCGAAACGCGCCGCGGCGATGTCTTCCTCTCCTTCGATGCCGACGACGACGGGTTTCTGGACGCCGATGAATACGTGCTCTTCGACGAGGCCCGTGCAACCGACATGGCGGCCCAAAGCGCGCAGGATCGCGGGCCGATGATGCGCGCGGCGGATGGCATGAAGCTGACGCGGAACGACACGGACGGGGACGGCAAGGTCAGCCGCGAGGAGTTCGTCGCCGGAGCCGCCGGCTGGGTCGCGCAGATGGACAGCGACGGAGACGGCGCGGTGACGGTGGCCGATTTCGGACCGGGCCGCGCGGGGCGCATGGGCCAGGGGCAAGGCACGCGTCTTGGCATGGCGCAGGGCACGGGTCACGGGATGGGACAAGGTATGGGTCAGGGCATGGGCCACGCCATGCCGAAAGGTCCGGGAACCAACTGACCCGGCCCGCGAAACGCAAAGCAGGGTGGAGTTGAACTCCACCCGACCTCATGTCACGCCAGCGGTGCGGTCCGGGGTCAGCCCCGAAGGACGCCGCCCGTGGCCTTGGTCACCTTCTCGACGATCCGGGCCGCCACGGCCTCGATGTCCTTCTCTTTCAGCGTCGCGTCGGTCGGCTGAAGGCGCACGGTGATGGCGAGGGACTTCTTGCCCTCCCCCAGCGACCCGCCGATGAACTCGTCGAACACGCGCACGTCGGAGATCAGCGCCTTGTCGGCCCCCTGGGCGGCATTGACCAGGGTCAGCGCCTCCACGTCGCGGTCGACGACGAAGGCAAAGTCCCGCTCAACCGCTTGCAGGTCGTTCAGCGCCAGCGCCGGACGGGTCGCCCCGGCCTTGCGCGGCAGCGGCACCTCGGCGGGGTAGAGCGTGAAGGCCACTGCGGGCCCCTTCACATCCATCGCCGACAGCACGCGCGGGTGCAGTTCGCCGAAGACACCCAGCACCTTCTTCGGGCCGAGGCAGAGCTTGCCGTGGCGGCCCGGATGCCACCAGCCTTCGGCGCCGCGCAGGATCTGCACCTTTGCGGGCGCGCCCATGGCGGCCAGCACCGCCTCCGCATCCGCCTTGGCGTCATAGACATCCACCGGGCGCGAGGCGCCGTGAACGTCCTTCGGCCCGGTCCGTCCGACCAGCAGGCCGGAGACCATCAGCGCCTGCTCTCCCGGCTCGCCGCCATGGAAGGCATGGCCGACCTCGAACAGAGCCATCTCGGCAAAGCCGCGCGCCTGGTTGCGGGCCGCCGCGCGCAGCAGCCCGGGCAGAAGCTGCGGGCGCATGTGGCTCATGTCGCTGCTGATCGGGTTGGCCAGCATCGTCGCATCGCCGCCGCCGCCGAACAGCGCCGCGGCCTCCGAGTCGATGAAGCTGTAGGTCACGCACTCGTTGTAGCCGAGCGCCGCCGCCGTGCGCCGCGCCAGTTGCTCGCGCTTCTGAAGGGCCGAGAGGATCGGCCTCTGGACGCCCGGCGCCTTGCGCAGCGGCTTGCCCTTGAGCTTCGTCAGGGAGGCGACGCGGGCCACCTCCTCCACGAGGTCGGCCTCGCCCAGCACGTCCGGGCGCCACGACGGCACATGCGCCATGTTGCCCTCCATGCGGAAACCCAGACGGGTCAGGGTCTGGCGCTGCTCGCTTTCCGGGATCTCCATCCCGACGAGCGAGACGACGCGCGCCGGGTCCAGCCGGTAGGCGCGCGCGGTGTCCGGCACGCGGCCCGCGACCACGACCTCGGACGGCTCGCCGCCGCAAAGGTCGAGGATCATCTGCGTCGCATCCTCGATGGCCTGCATGTTGTAGGCCGGGTCGATGCCGCGCTCGTTGCGGTAGCGGGCGTCGGAGTTGATCTTCAGCGCGCGGCCGGTGTGCGCGATCTGGATGCGGTCCCAGACGGCGGCCTCGAGGAAGACGTTGACCGTGTCCTGCGTGCAGCCGGTGGACAGCCCGCCCATGATGCCGCCGATGGATTCGACGCCCGCCGCGTCGGAGATCACCACCTGCCCGGGGCCGAAGGTGTAGGTCTTCTCGTCGAGCCCCACCAGCGTCTCGCCCCCCTCGGTGCGATGGATGCGCAGCGCGCCGCCCTGCACCTTGTCCGCGTCGAAGACATGCAGCGGGCGGTTGCGGTCATGGGTGAAGAAGTTGGTCACATCCACCAGCTTCGAGATCGGGCGCAGGCCGATGGCGCGCAGGCGGTCCTGCAGCCATTTCGGCGAAGGCCCGTTCTGCACGCCGCGGATCAGCCGCCCGGCAAAGATCTCGCAGCCGTCGGTGGCGGCATCCGCGTCGATGGTGACGGAGACCGGACACGGGTACTGGCCCGGGACATGCGCTTCCTTCAGCGGTTTCAGCGTGCCGAGGCCGCGCGCCGCGAGGTCGCGGGCGATGCCGTGCACCCCAAGGGCGTCCTGCCGGTTCGGCGTGATCGCGATCTCGATCATCGGGTCGACCTTCGCCGGGTCGTTCTGCGCCAGCCAGTCGGTGAACTTCTGCCCGACCTCGCCGGAGGGCAGCTCGATGATGCCCGTGTGCTCGTCCGACAGCTCCAGCTCCCGCTCGGAGGCCATCATGCCGTGGCTCTCGACGCCGCGGATGTTGCCGACCGAGAGCGTCGTGTCGATGCCGGGCACGTAGTCGCCCGGTTTCGCCAGCACGACGGTGATCCCCTCACGCGCGTTCGGCGCGCCGCAGACGATCTGCTTCTCGCCCTCGTCGGTCATCACCCGGCAGACGCGCAGACGGTCGGCGTCCGGGTGCTGCTCGGCGTGGACCACCTTGGCGAGGGTAAAGGCCTTCAGCCGGGACGCGGGATCGACGACCTCCTCGACCTCCAGCCCGAGATCGGTCAGCGTCTCCGCGATCTCGTCGACAGAGGCGGTGGTGTCGAGATGCTCTTTCAGCCAGGAGAGGGTGAATTTCATGTGCCGGGCCCCGATCAGAAAATACGTCCGGCCTCCCTTACCGCAGCCCCGATGGGAGGGGAAGGGCGACCCTGTGCTTCTCTGCTTTGCAAATACTCACAGCAACGGACGCCACAGGCGATACCGCCCCCGGAAGGGCGGTACCCGTTGCCGGATCGCGCTGTCAGGCCACATCCTGCGGGTACGCCGCGGGATTGCCTTTCAGGTCACCGCGACAACCCGCCGTGCAGGGTCGGCACGTCCAGCGAGGCAAAGCCGTAGTGGCGCAGCCAGCGCAGGTCGCTGTCGAAGAAGGCGCGGAGGTCGGGGATGCCGTATTTCAGCATCGCGATCCGGTCGATCCCCATGCCGAAGGCAAAGCCCTGCCATTCGTCCGGGTCCACGCCGCCGGAGCGCAGCACGTGCGGGTGCACCATGCCGGAGCCCAGCACCTCCAGCCAGCCGTCGCCCTGCCCGATCTTGAGCTGGCCGTCTTCCCAGGAACACTGGATGTCGACCTCGGCCGAGGGTTCGGTGAAGGGGAAGTGCGAGGCGCGGAAGCGGGTCTTGATGCCGTCGATCTCGAAGAAGGCGGAGAAGAACTCCTCCAGCACCCACTTGAGGTTCGCCATGGAGATGTCGCGGTCGATGGCGAGGCCCTCGATCTGGTGGAACATCGGCGTGTGGGTCTGGTCGTAGTCGGCACGGTAGACGCGGCCCGGCGCGATGATGCGGCAGGGCGCGCCGTGCTTTTCCATGTGCCGGATCTGCACCGGGGAGGTGTGGGTGCGCAGCACGTGCGGCGGGCGATTGTCGCCCTCCTCGCGGTGCATGTAGAACGTGTCCATCTCGGCCCGCGCGGGGTGGTGGCCGGGGATGTTCAGCGCGTCGAAGTTGTACCAGTCGGTGTCGATCTGCGGCCCCTCGGCCACGGCAAAGCCCATGTCGGCGAAGATCGCCGTGATCTCTTCCGTCACCTGGCTGATCGGGTGGATCGAGCCCTGGCGCTGCGGGCGGACCGGCAGCGTCACGTCGAGCCATTCGGTCTTCAGCCGTTCGTCCAGCGCCGCATCGGCCAGCGCGGCCTTCTTCGCGGCCAGCGCCGTGTTGATCTCGTCCTTCAGCGCGTTCAGCGCCGGACCGGCGGTCTGACGCTCTTCGGGGGACATCTTGCCCAGCTCGCGCATCTTCAGGCTGATCTCGCCCTTCTTGCCGACGGCGGCGACGCGGAGGTCCTCGAGCGTGCCCTCGTCGGAGGCGTTCGAGATGAGGTCGAGATACTTGTTTCTCAGATCGTCCATGTCAGGGCTCCCGCGTGTGCGCGTGCTGAGTAGCGAGGGACGCCGGGGGAAACAAGGCCGGAGCGCCATGGCGGGGTCGGGAAACGTGTTCCCGCTGCCAAGAAACGCCCCCGTGTTGCCCGAACGGGACGACTTGAAGCGCGGGGATTTCGTGTCAGGTTCCCCGGCGAGGGAGGATCGCGATGCGACTTGTCGGACTTTTGATATGCCTTGCGCTGGCGGCCTGCGGGCGCTCGGTGCCGCCCGGCGCGCGGATCGTCGTCGCAGGCGATTCGGTGATGGCGTGGAACCGCAACAGCGGCGGATCGGTGGCGGACAACATGTCTGCGCTGCTGCGGGAACCGGTGGGCGACGTGGCGACCTCGCTCGCCCGGGTGACGGAGGGTGTGGGGCCGCTGAGCATCCCCTCGCAGGTGGCGCGGCTGTCGGCGGAATGGGTCATCCTCGACGGCGGCGCCAACGACCTGCGCGAGGAATGCGGCTGCACGCGCTGCGATACGGTTCTGGACGAGCTGGTGTCGGAGGACGGACGCTCCGGCGCGGTGCCCCGGCTGGTTGCCGGGCTGCGCGGCAGGGGCAGCAAGGTGATCTGGGCGGATTACTACACCGCGCCGCGCTATGCGGGCACGATCTGCGTCGGGCCCTACCTCGAATACGAGGCGCGGCTGATGCGGATGGCGGCGCGCGACGAAGGCGTGGTGCTGGTCGACCTTGCGGCGGTCATGCCGTCGTCGGACCTGTCGCTGTTCGCGTGGGACAAGATCCACCCGTCCCCGACCGGCTCCGCCCGGATCGCGAGGCTGCTGGCCGATACGCTGCAGGCCGAGCGGGCGAAGCGCGGCGGCGGACGCTGACGGCCGCCCGGGCGCGGCGCACAAAGCAAAACGGCCGCCGGGGATCCGACGGCCGTTCGTGTTCAACACATCAGGGCGGGCAACTTACGCGGCCAGCGCACCTTTCGCCTGCTCGACGATCGCCGCGAAGGCGTCCGGCTCGTGCACGGCGAGGTCGGCGAGCACCTTGCGGTCCACCTCGATGCCGGCCTTCGACAGGCCGTTGATGAAGCGCGAATAGGTCAGCGTCTCGTCGTTCAGGCGAACGGCGGCGTTGATCCGCTGGATCCACAGCGCGCGGAACTGGCGCTTGCGGTTCTTGCGGTCGCGGGTTGCGTACTGGTTCGCCTTGTCAACCGCCTGTGCCGCCACCTTGAAGGTGTTCTTGCGGCGGCCATAGTAACCTTTGGCCTGGTTGGTGATCTTCTTGTGGCGCGCGTGTGTGACGGTACCGCCTTTGACTCGGGGCATATCTGATCCTCCTGGCTAGCGGTTATCGATCGTAGGGCATGTAGCCCTTGACGATCTTGGCGTCGGGGGCCGACAGCGTGGTCGTGCCGCGCGCGTCGCGGATGAATTTCTTGTGGCGCTTGATCATGCCGTGGCGCTTGCCGGCCTGGCCAGCGATGACCTTTCCGGTCGCGCTCACCTTGAAGCGCTTCTTGGCGCTCGACTTGGTCTTCATCTTGGGCATTTCGGTTCCTCTTCAAAGAGCGCCTTCGCTTACGCTCGGGCCGCCGTTGTTGACGCGACTCGGCATGCCAAAGAAGGCCGGCCGCGCGGTTGAAGGGCGCCCTATAGAGGGCCGGGGGGGATTTGGCAAGGGGGTCCGCGCCTTGTGCGCGGGCGGTCGGGCTAGCCGATCATCTGTCCGATCACGCCGTAGAGGATGTCGGGCACCTCGTCGAGCCGGAAGCCGCCCTCCTGCCTGCGCCAGGCCCATGTGCCCAGTGCGCAGCCGGCGAACAGCAGGATCGTGCCCGCGAAGGGTTTCCGGCGGTCTGCCCATGCCGAGATCAGCGCCGGCAGCGCAAGCACCACGAGCAGCATGCCCATCACGAGCGCGGTCTTGGGATCGAGGGTCATGGGTGCCTCCGGCTGTCAGGGCCAGAGTGCGTCACCGGCGCGCGCGGGTCAAATGCGGCGCCGGATGACATTCGGGCAAGGATGGGCCACGGGGCCGGGGCGCGCGCAGTACACGCGCCCCGGTTGCCAGATCACTCCGGATCGGTGGAATAGATCAACCGCTCGTTACAGGGCGCGACGCGCAGGATGTTGGTCGTGCCCGAGGTGTTGAACGGCACACCGGCGGTCACGACGATCTGGTCGTCCTCTGTCGCGTAGCCGTGTGCGCGCGCGGCGCGGGCGGCGTTGACCACGGCCTGCTTGAAGCGCTCCAGCTCGCCGGTCATGACGCACTGCGTACCCCAGTTCAGGGACAGGCGGCGCGCGGTGCCGCGGCGGTTGGTCAGCGCGATGATCGGCACGCGGGGCCGTTCGCGTGCCACCAGACCCGCGGTGTTGCCGGAAGAGGTGAAGCAGCAGATCGCCTTGATATCGGTCGTCTCCGCGATCTCGCGGGCGGCGGCCACGATGCCGTCGGCCACGGTCTTGCGGTCCGCGTGGCGCGAGGCCTCGATGATGTCGCGGTAGGTCGGGTCGCTTTCGACCGACACGGCAACGTTGTTCATGGTCATCACCGCCTCGATCGGGTACTGCCCCGCCGCGGATTCCGCCGAGAGCATGATCGCGTCGGTGCCTTCGTAGATCGCGCCGGAGACGTCAGAGACCTCTGCCCTTGTGGGCATCGGCGATTCGATCATCGACTCGAGCATCTGCGTGGCGACGATCACCGGGCGCGCCTTGGCCCGACATTTCCGCACGAGGCGCTTCTGGATCGGCGGGACTGAGTGGACGGGCAGTTCGACGCCAAGGTCGCCGCGCGCCACCATGATGCCGTCCGACACCTCGAGGATCGCGTCGAAGTCGTTCACGGCAGAGGGCTTTTCGATCTTGGCGATCAGCGCGGCGCGGCCGTTGGCGAGGTCGCGCGCTTCCTGCACGTCTCGTGCGCGCTGCACGAAGGACAGGGCCAGCCACTCGATCCCGAGCGAGCAGACGAATTCGAGGTCGCGCTTGTCCTTCTCCGACAGGGCGGCCAGCGGCAGCACCACGTCGGGAACGTTCACGCCCTTGCGGTTGGAGATCGTGCCGCCCGCCTCGACGATGCAGTTGGCGTGGTCGCTGGTGCAGTCGGCGACCTTGAGGCGGATCTTGCCGTCGTTGACCAGCAGATGCGCGCCGGGTTGCAGCGCCTCGAAGATTTCCGGGTGCGGAAGCTGCACACGCTTCGAATCGCCCGGCGTGTCGTCGAGGTCGAGGCGGAACTCCTGCCCCCACTCCAGCTCTTCGGAGCCATTGGCGAATTCACCGACGCGCAGTTTCGGTCCCTGAAGGTCGGCGAGGATGGCGATGGGACTGTCGAGGTCCTGCTCCACCTTGCGGATGATGCGGTGACGCTCCTCGATTTCCTCGTGGGTGCCGTGGGACATGTTGAGGCGGAACACGTCTGCGCCCGCCTCGTGCAGGGCCCTGATCATCTCGTAGGTCGAGGATGCGGGGCCGAGCGTGGCCACGATCTTGACGTTGCGGTCGCGTTTCATGGCGGTAGACCTTTCCTTGTCGTCCTGTCCCGTACGGTTCAATCGGCGCCCTTTCGGGGTCTGCCGTCGTGGTGGTGCCGACCCTGCCATGGCCGCATGCGGATACCCGAACGGGTTACCGCTAACACGCCTGCTTTATCGCCTAACTGCCGGGCTTGTGCAACGAGATGTCGCACATTTTCATTCCCCGCAAGGGCCTCTATGTGTAGCGGGCCGGAGGTTACCGAACCATGACATACGCGCCATTCACGATGGAAGGGGCAGAGCGCCAGAGCCGTTTCCTCATCACCTGCGATCACGCCACCAACCTCGTGCCGCCGGACCTTGGCGGAACGCTGGGCCTGCCGGAGGAGGATATGGCGCGGCACATCGCCTACGACGTGGGTGCTGCCGGCGTGTCACGGGCACTTGCGGCGGAGCTGGACGCGCCGGTCGTCATGGCGAACTTCTCGCGGCTGGTGATCGACCCGAACCGCGGCGCCGACGATCCGACCCTGCTGATGAAGCTATACGACGGGACGATCATCCCCGGGAACCGCCACGCCGATGCCGCCGAGAAGGCGCGCCGGATCGCCGCCTACTGGCAGCCCTACCACGACGCGCTGGAGGGGCTGGCCGCGCGGCGGGACGACACGGTGATCGTGGCGATCCATTCCTTCACGCCGCGGCTGCGCGGACGGCGGCCCCGGCCGTGGCACGTGGGCATCCTGCACGCCTGGGACGCGCGCCTGTCCGATCCGCTGATCGCGCGGCTGGAGGCGGAGCCGGACCTCGTGGTGGGCCGCAACGAGCCCTACCCCGGCCACCTGCCCGGCGACGCCATCGACCTGCACGCGCTGCGGTGCGGGCGGCCGAACACGCTGATCGAGATCCGCCACGACCTGATCCGCGACGAGGCGGCGCAGGTTCTGTGGGGCAAGCGGCTGGCACCGATGCTGGTGTCGGCGCTGGAAAAGGTATCAGACTAGGGGCCGCCGCGTGGCGGCGCGCCGACAAGACGAGCGACCAGAGGAGAGACGACATGGATGACGCAACCCGGACCGAACTGGAAGCGGCGGCCTTCCGTCGCCTGCGCAAGCACCTGATGGAGGACCGTCAGGACGTGCAGAACATCGACCTGATGAACCTCGCGGGCTTCTGCCGCAACTGCCTGAGCCGCTGGTACATGGAAGCCGCGCAGGAGCGTGGCATGGACATGGATCAGGCCGAGGCGCGGGAGGTGTTCTACGGGATGCCCTACGCCGAGTGGAAGGCGCAGAACCAGACGGAGGCCGACGCAGGCAAGCAAGCGGCCTTCGAGAAGGCGTTCAAGGAGAACGTCACAGACAAGAGCTGATCCCTGCGGTGATCGGGGGGCGGAGAATCTCTGCCCTGCATCCCGGTCTGCCCATGGCTCCGCGGTCCGCGTCGGTACGGGATGATCGCCGTGTGGCGGCCGTGTCGGCGCGACGCTCCCGTAGGGTGGGGCTTTGCGCCACCCTACCCCAGACCTACCCCAGGGCCGTCTGGAACGCCGGGCGGTCGCGCAGGCGGTCGAGGTAGTCGGCGAAGGCCTGCGGCGGATCGGGAAAATTCGCCGACCGTGCCCAGCCGCCGCAATGGCCGAGGATGAAATCCGGCACCGTCATCTCCTCCCCCATCAGGAAGGGGCCCTCGACCTCGTCGAAGAGCCGCGCGATGGCGACGGCGTAATCGGCGCGGCAGGCCGGCTTGATCTCGGGCACCCGGGCCTCTTCCGGCAGAACGAAGCTGTGCCGGGCGGCGCACCACAGCGGCGCCTCGATCTCGTCGAGGATACGAAAGGTGAAGGCATCCTGCCGCGCGCGCTCGGGGCTGCCTGCGGGAGAGGTGAAGCGGCCATGGCTGTCCGCGAGATAGGTCAGGATCGCCGAGCTGTCGCTCAGGCATGTGCCGTCGACGTCCAGCACCGGGATCTTGCCCGAGGGTGTCAGCGCCCGCACCTCGTCCGACTGCGGCTGCATGGGGATGTGCAGGTAGGTCACGTCGAGTTCCTCGAGCATCCACAGAACGCGGAACGTCCGGCTGCGCACCGCGCCGTAAACAGTGAATGTCATGGCTGCTCCCTCTGACGTCGCGGTCAGGATGCTTGTCCCGTTAACCAACCGCAAGGCACCAGAAAGTGCATGGGCAGCAAATCGCTCAACCCATGCGTGTCATGGTCGATGCAAGGCGCGCCTGCCAACCGCCTACCGGCGGGCGAGGTAAGCCAGACGGACGAACGCGCGTTCGACCAGCGCGAAGGCCGGGGCCTTCTGGCCCGCGCTGCGCAGGGTCAGGTCGGTGTCCAGGAGAAGCTCCAGCGCCGCTTCCAGCCGGTCGAGACGCCAACCCTGCGCCTGGCGCAGGATGCGATCGCGCCGCGGGCCGAAGACCGGCGGGCGCAGGCGGCCGATGCCCTGCGCCGGGCCGCCCGGTGCCGACACCAGCGTGTAGAGCATGCGGAAATGGCGGGTGCCCATGATCAGCAGCGTGACCGGCGTGACCCCCTGCCCCGACAGGCGCTGCATCACCGGCGCGATCTCGTCGGTGCGGCCCTCGGCGAGGATGTTGAACACGTCGTCCACGTCGGACTCGAAGGAAGCGGGGGCGTTCAGCTCCACCTCCGCGACCGACAGCGGCGAGCTGTCGTTCAGCTTGTAGAGCGCGATCTTCTCGAGCGTCATGCGGAAGTCGCCGGGCGTCAGGTCGCGGCCCAGCACCTCGAGCGCCCCCATGGCATCGCGGCCGACCTCGGCGATGCCGGCGCGTTTCAGCTCTGCCTCGATCTCCGACCGGGTGAGCGGATTGTTGTAGAGCGCCGCGGCAAAGGCGCGTTTCGACCCTTCGAACAGCTTGCGCAGGGCGGACTTGGCGGCGAGCGATCCGCCGGTGGCAACGATGGTGGCGTCGCCTTCCCGCCAGTCGTCCAGCGCGGCCTTCAGCGCGTCGGTCGCGCCGTCACCGGCCTCTTCCACCACGACGGCACGGGCGCCGGGGAAGAAGCCCGTGGCCTTCACCGCGTCCAGCAGCGCCGCCGGATCGCGGCGCAGGTCGGCGCCGTTCAGGCGGGTGATGCGCATCTCCTCGTCGGCGGCCGGGCCGGTGAGATTGGCGACGACCTCCTGCCGCTTCATCGCGACGCGCATCGTGTCCTCGCCGTAGATCAGCAGGCCCGCCGCCTTGGGATCGGGCTTGCGGAAGAAGGCGTCGGCGTCGCGCGGCGTCAGCTTCATGCGGGCGACGCGGGGTCCGGGAAGTCGGCGGCGCGCAGCAAAAGGTCGTCGATCATCTGGTCGGCGAGGATGACCATCAGGCGCTCTTCCGCGTCGCGTTCCGCTGCGCTGGTCGCCACGGTCGAGCCGGTGGTCGAATAGCCGGTGAAGGCGTTGGTCCGGCCGTCGTGCAGGATCGCGCCGGTGGTGGCATCGGTGAGGGTGTAGAACACCCGCCCGATCAGCCGGTAGCGCGTGATGTTGCCGGTCGAGGTCACGCCGATGTCCTGCTCCGTCACCTGGATCCGCACCGTCAGGGCGTAGGGCGCACCGCTTGCGGGACGGCCCAGGCGCTCTTCGAAGCGGCGGTTGAAGACGTAGCGGCGGTCCTCATCGGGGGCCTGCAGCGATACGGCGTTCAAAAGCCGCGACCCGCCGCCGCCCGGCGCATAGACCGGCGTGAAGCCGCAGGCGGCCGCCAGCGACAGCGCACCGAGGCCCGCCAGCACAGCGCGGCGGTTCAGGTTTCCCGTTTTCGTCTCAGACGACCACATTCACGATCCGCCCCGGCACCACGATCAGCTTTTTCGGCTGGCCCCCGTCGAGGGCCTTCACCACAGCTTCGTGTGCGAGGACCAGCTTTTCAACCTCTTCCTTCGCCAGGTCCTTCGGCACGTCGATCTCGCCCCGGCGCTTGCCGTTGACCTGGATCGGCAGCGTCACCGTATCCTCGACCAGCATCTTCGGGTCGGCCTTGGGCCATGCGGCATCGGCGATCAGCCCCTCGCCACCCAGCGTCTGCCAGATCTCCTCCGCGAGGTGGGGGGTCATCGGCGACATGAGCTGCGCCAGCGTCGTCGCTGCGAAGCGCTTCGTCTCGGTCCCGGCGCGGGACTTCGACAGCGTGTTGGTGAAGGCGTAGAGCTTGGCGATGGCGGCGTTGAAGCCGAAGCTCTCGACACCCATCGTCACGTCGTGGATCGCCTTGTGCGTCTCCTTCAGGAGCGCGGCATCCTCCTGCGTCGGCGGCACCTCGGCGCCCGCGATCTCGGAGGCGATGCGGTAGACGCGCGCCAGGTGTTTGGAGGCGGCCTCTGCCCCGGCGGCGGTCCATTCCACGTCCCGTTCCGGGGGCGAGTCGGATAGCACGAACCAGCGCGCGGTGTCGGCGCCGTAGGTGGCGATGATGTTCATCGGGTCCACCACGTTGTTCTTCGACTTCGACATCTTGGCCGACGGGATGATCTCGACCGCCGTGCCATCCTTCAGGAAGCCGCCGCCGTCGCGCAGTTCGACATCCTCGGGGTAATGGTAGACGGGCCGCCCGTCCGCCCCCTTCGTCTGGTAGATCGCGTGCGTGACCATGCCCTGCGTGAAGAGCGCGTTGAACGGCTCGGCGGATTTCTCCGGCAGGTGGCCGGTGCGGATCATCGCACGGGCGAAGAAGCGGGAGTAGAGCAGGTGCAGGATCGCGTGCTCGATGCCGCCTATGTACTGGTCGACGTTCATCCAGTAGGCAGCGTCCTCCAGATCGGTCGGCGTCTCGGCGCGCGGCGCGGTGAAGCGGGCAAAGTACCACGAGGAGTCCACGAAGGTGTCCATCGTGTCGGTCTCGCGCTTCGCGGGCTTGCCACAGGTCGGGCAGGCGCAGTCGCGCCACGTCGGGTGCCGGTCGAGCGGGTTGCCCGGCACGTCGAAGGTCACGTCGTCGGGCAGCCTGACGGGCAGGTTTTCCTTCTTCTCCGGCACCACGCCGCAGTCGTCGCAATGCACGACCGGGATCGGGCAGCCCCAGTAGCGCTGGCGGGACAGGCCCCAGTCGCGCAGGCGGAACTTCTCGACGCCTTGGCCCAGACCCTTCGCCTCCATCCAGTCGATGGTGGTGTCGACAGCTTCCTGCCCGGTCGCCACGTCGAGACCGGCGAAGTGATTGACCCACTTCACCTTCTCCGTCTTCGGCGGAATGAAGGCGGTGTCGGTCACCGGCTCCGGGTTGTCGAGCGACAGGAAGGTGTCGATCACCGGCAGATCGTACTTGCGGCAGAAGTCGAGGTCGCGCTGGTCGTGCGCCGGAGAGCCGAAGATCGCGCCCGTGCCGTAGTCCATCAGGATGAAGTTGGCGATCCAGACCGGCACTTCCCACGCGGGGTCCAGCGGGTGTTTCACCTTCAGGCCGGTGTCGAAGCCCAGCTTCTCCGCCTTTTCCAGCGCCTCTTCGGTGGTGCCGCCCTTGCGCATCGCCGCAACGGCGCTGGCCAGCTCGGGGTTGTCCTGCTCAAGCGCCTTGGTCAGCGGATGATCCGGCGAAAGCCCGAGGAAGGACGCACCCAGCAGAGTATCGGGGCGGGTGGTGTAGACGTCGATGGCCTCGAAGCCGTGCGAGGGCTCCGTCAGCGACCAGGCGAACTGCAGCCCGCGCGACCGGCCGATCCAGTTGGCCTGCATCAGCTTCACCTTCGCGGGCCAGTCGTCCAGCCCGTCGATGGCATCCAGAAGCTCGCCCGCCATGTCGGAGATCTTGAAGAACCACTGCGTCAGTTCGCGGCGCTCGACTTCGGCGCCGGAGCGCCAGCCCTTGCCGTCGATCACCTGCTCGTTCGCCAGAACGGTCATGTCGACCGGGTCCCAGTTCACCACGGCATTCTTGCGGTAGACCAGCCCTTCGGACAGCATGTCGATGAACAGCGCCTGCTGCTGGCCGTAGTATTCGGGATCGCAGGTGGCGAACATCCGCGACCAGTCGAGGCCGAAGCCCAGCGGCTTCATCTGGCCGACCATCGTGTCGATGTTGCCGTAGGTCCAGTCCTTCGGGTGCCCGCCGGACGCCATGGCGGCGTTCTCGGCCGGCATCCCGAAGGCGTCGAAGCCCATCGGGTGCAGCACGTTGAAGCCGTTCTGTTTCTTGTAGCGCGCGATCACGTCGCCCATCGTGTAGTTGCGGACGTGACCGATGTGGATGCGGCCCGACGGATAGGGGAACATCTCCAGCACGTAGTACTTGGGCTTGTCACCCTCGCGGGTGGCCTTGAAGGTCAGGGCGTCTTCCCAGGCCTTCTGCCACTTCGGCTCGATGCTGGCGGGGTCATAGCGCGACATGTATTCCTCCGGGGACGGATCGGCAGGCGGGTATCCGGTGGCGTGATAAGGTCCGGGAGGTCAAAGGTCCAGTGGCCGTTTGCCGGCGTCGGGGCGGGACGGTCCCTGAGCCTCGGTTCGTCAGCCATGCATGAGCGCTGTGGCGGGTATGCTGCATCCGCACTGGAAGATCGCCGCACTGCGGCATAACTTGTTGTCACGGAGGGGCAACCCAACCGAAGAGGCAAGAAAATGGCACATATCACACACGAGAGCGCACCGCGCCGCAACGTCCTGGCGGACATGTTCAACGGCATGATGGAGGGCCTCGCCCGCATCGCCGAGAGCAGCCACCGCATGAAGGAAATCGAGCGTCTGCACGCAATGTCCGATGCGGACCTGGCAAAGCGCGGCCTGAAGCGCGATGAAATCGCACGTCACGTTTTCCGCGACGTGTTCTACGTCTGAACTCAGGGGCCACGCGTCCCTTTGATTTCAAACCGCCGCGCGCCACGAAGGCCGCGGCGGTTTTGTTTTGTCCGGAGCCCATCGCGGGGTAACGGCGCCCCTGCGTCCGCCCTGCCCCGCGTGGCCCTTTGCTGGCGTGCCACGGTCAGGGCGCCAAACCTCACGCCACCCGACCGAACGCAGGGCAGCACGGTGCTGGGCCCCGGAAACGCGAAAGGGCCGCCCCGAAGGACGGCCCCGAAACATGCCGGCAAAGCCGGGATACGCTTAGTTCTGTGCGTAGTATTCGATGACCAGGTTCGGTTCCATGATCACCGGGTACGGCACGTCCGAAAGGCCCGGGGTGCGCACGAAGGTCGCGGTCAGCTTGTTGTGGTCGACTTCGACGTAGTCGGGAACGTCACGCTCCGGCAGCTGGGTCGCTTCGAGGATTGCGGCCATCTGCTTGGACTTCTCGCGGACCTCGATCACGTCGCCTTCCTTCACGCGGTAGGAGGGGATGTTCACGCGCTGGCCGTTCACGGTCACGTGGCCGTGGTTCACGAACTGGCGGGCGGCGAAGACGGTCGGCACGAACTTGGCGCGGTAGACGACGGCGTCGAGGCGGCGCTCGAGCAGGCCGATCAGCAGCTCGCCGGTGTCACCCTTGGCGCGTTCCGCGTCCGAGAAGATGCGGCGGAATTGCTTTTCGGTCAGGTCGCCGTAGTAGCCCTTGAGCTTCTGTTTGGCGCGCAGCTGAAGGCCGAAGTCGGACATCTTCTGCTTGCGGCGCTGGCCGTGCTGGCCGGGGCCGTACTCGCGGCGGTTGACCGGGGACTTCGGGCGGCCCCAGATGTTTTCGCCCATGCGGCGGTCGATCTTGTACTTGGCAGTCGTGCGTTTGGTCACGGCTGATCTCCTTCTTTGTGTTTCGAAGGGCGTTGTCCTCTCCCCGGACGGGTTGCCCCGCGCCCCGGAGTGACAGGCATCCCCTTGCGGGGGCCACCAACACCAATGGAGCGGCCCGAATACACTGCCCCGGTGGAGAGTCAAGCCTCTGCCCCGCCGGCGGGTCCAATTCGACGCAAAGGCGCGCTTTAAACCGGACTTAACCCCGCGCCTTTCAAATGCCGCCACACCGACTCCCCCGGCGAACACGGAGCGCCCCCCATGCCGAAGATCACCACCGGCCCGCGCAATGCCCTCGAACACGCGGTCGACGCGCGCGACGCGGGCGTCATGGACATGGTGCGCCGTGCGATCCAGCACCGTCAGGTCATCCTCGCCTTCCAGCCGGTCGTGCAGGCGGCGCAACCGGACCGGGCCGCCTTCCAGGAGGGGCTGATTCGCGTCCTCGACGACACCGGGCGGGTGATTCCCGCCGGAGAGTTCATCGATACCGTGGAAGACACCGAGTACGGGCGGCTTCTGGACTGCATCGCATTGGAAAAGGGCCTGAGCGAGCTGCGCCGCGTGCCGAGCTTGCGGCTGTCGGTCAACATGTCGGCGCGGTCCATCGGCTACAAGAAGTGGATGCGCACGCTGCATCGGGGCATCTCCGACGACCCCACCGTGGCCGAACGGCTGATTCTCGAGATCACGGAGCATTCCGCCATGCTGGTGCCCGAACTGGTCACCACCTTCATGAGCGACCTGCGCAAGAAGGGAATCACCTTCGCCATCGACGATTTCGGCTCCGGCTACACCGCGCTGCGGCATTTCAAGGACTTCAGCTTCGACATCCTGAAGATCGACGGGGAATTCTGTCGCGGCATTGCCAAGGATCCCGACAACCAGGTCCTTGTCGGCGCCATGGTCAGCATTTCCGAACACTTCGACATGTTCACAGTCGCCGAATGCGTCGAGACGCAGGCAGATGCCGACTGCCTTGCCCGCCTGGGGGTCGATTGCCTTCAGGGTTATCTCTACGCGGCACCCACCGTCACACCCGCATGGCGGGCAGAGCCGACCCGCCGACAGGCCTGACGCAACGTTGCTCTGAGACACCCTGCCTCTTTTGGAGGGTGGAAAAATCGTTTAGTCCATTCCCTCGACAGGCGAGACAGAAGCGGTCCGCGCCCCGCGGGCTCGCGTTTACATTTACGCTTGGCCAGGAGGACACCACATGACCAATGTCGTTATCGCAAGCGCTGCCCGCACCGGCGTCGGCAGCTTTGGCGGCTCGTTCGCCAACACCCCGGCGCACGATCTGGGTGCTGCCGTGCTGGAGGCGCTGGTCGCCCGTGCAGGCATCTCGAAGGACGAGGTTTCGGAAACCATTCTCGGCCAGGTGCTGACCGCCGCTCAGGGCCAGAACCCTGCGCGTCAGGCGCACATCAACGCGGGCCTGCCGAAGGAATCGGCCGCATGGGGCATCAACCAGGTCTGCGGCTCGGGCCTGCGCGCCGTTGCACTGGGTGCGCAGCACATCATGCTGGGCGACGCCGCCATCGTCTGCGCCGGCGGCCAGGAAAACATGTCCATGAGCCCCCACGCGCAGAACCTGCGCCAGGCGCACAAGATGGGCGACGTGAAGTACATCGACACGATGATCAAGGACGGCCTCTGGGACGCGTTCAACGGCTACCACATGGGCCAGACCGCCGAGAACGTGGCCGACCAGTGGCAGATCACCCGCGAGATGCAGGACGAATTCGCCGTCGCATCCCAGAACAAGGCCGAGGCCGCGCAGAAGGCCGGCAAGTTCGACGACGAGGTGATCCCCTTCACCATCAAGACCCGCAAGGGCGACATCGTCATGGACAAGGATGAGTACATCCGCCACGGCGCAACGATGGACGCCATGCAGAAACTGCGTCCGGCCTTCACCAAGGACGGCTCCGTGACCGCGGCGAACGCCTCCGGCATCAACGACGGCGCCGCCGGTGTCCTGCTGATGTCCGCCGACGACGCCGAGAAGCGCGGGATCGAGCCGCTGGCCCGCATCGCGTCCTACGCGACCGCCGGTCTCGATCCGTCGATCATGGGCGTCGGCCCGATCCACGCATCGCGCAAGGCGCTGGAAAAGGCCGGCTGGTCGGTGAGCGACCTCGACCTCGTGGAAGCCAACGAGGCCTTCGCCGCACAGGCCTGTGCCGTGAACAAGGACATGGGCTGGGATCCGGCCATCGTGAACGTGAACGGCGGCGCCATCGCCATCGGCCACCCGATCGGTGCTTCGGGCTGCCGTGTCCTGAACACCCTGCTGTTCGAAATGAAGCGCCGCGACGCCAAGAAGGGCCTCGCCACGCTCTGCATCGGTGGCGGCATGGGCGTCGCGCTCTGCGTCGAGCGTCCGTAAGACGGAACAGAGGCGGGCCCTTCGGGGCCCGTTTCCCTTCATGACAAGACTTCCCGAAGACCCCGCCCAGATCGTCTTTTCCGGTGGTGGGCTGCGCTGCTTCTGGCAGGGCGGCTTCCTGACCCGGCTCGCGAAGGACATGTCCTTCGCGCCCGAACGCGTGACCGGCGTCAGCGGCGGCGCGCTGGCGGGGGCTGCGTGGATCGCGGGCATCGAACGCCGCCTGCTGGACACGATGTGCGACGCGTTTGAACGGCGCGACACGAACATCGACCTGTTCGAGGCGGACGAGAACGGCATCACCCCGCATCAGGAACTGTATTGCGACGTGGTCAACCGCGTGCTGGACGATGAGGCGACGCGCAAGGTGGCGGAGGGCCCCGCCTTCCAGATCCAGATCGCGCATCCGCCGGAGACGGGCCTGGCGACGCTGACCGGCACCGCACTGGCGGCCACCTACGAGGCGGAACTGCACATCGTCGGATCGCCGCATTTCAACTGGGCGGAGAAGATGGGCCTGACGTCGAACCTGATCGACGCAAACGCCGCGGCGCGCGACGGGCGGCTCGCCGACCTCGTGAGCGCGGCCGCAGTCATCCCCCCGGTGTTCGAGCCTCCCCTGTGGGAAGGACGGCGGGTGGTCGACGGCGGCATGGCCGACCAGGCGCCGATGCCCGTGCCCGACAAGGGCGAGACGCTGGTGCTGCTGACCCGCGAGTACAAGAAGCTGCCCGACGTGGCGGGCCGCACCTACGTCTGGCCGGGCAGCGAGACGCCCGCCGACAAGATAGATTTCACCGACCCGCAGAAGCTGCGGGACACCTGGGCCCTGGGGGAACGCGATGCAGAGCGTTACCTTGAAGGGGTCTGAGGCCGGAAACTGTATAAAAACCGCAGAAGCGGAGAAAATTAAAGCAACTTTGTTGCGCAAGTTAAAACAGGAAGGTAACAAAGTTACCAACGATTAAGCCACTGACTGGAGGAGTTCCCATGGCAAGAGTTGCACTCGTCACCGGCGGCAGCCGCGGCATCGGTGAGGCCATCTCGAAGGCGCTGAAGGCGGAGGGCTACACTGTCGCCGCCACCTATGCAGGCAACGACGAGAAGGCCGCCGCGTTCACCCAAGAGACCGGCATCAAGACCTACAAGTGGAACGTCGCGGACTACGAATCGTCCAAGGCGGGTATCGCGCAGGTCGAAGCGGATCTCGGCCCCATCGACGTGGTCGTCGCCAACGCGGGCATCACCCGTGACGCGCCGTTCCACAAGATGACCCCCGAACAATGGAAAGAGGTGATCGACACCAACCTGACCGGCGTGTTCAACACCGTGCACCCGGTCTGGCCGGGCATGCGGGAGCGCAAGTTCGGGCGGGTCATCGTGATCTCGTCGATCAACGGCCAGAAGGGACAGTTCGCGCAGGTGAACTATGCCGCGACCAAGGCGGGCGACCTCGGCATCGTGAAGTCGCTGGCGCAGGAAGGCGCCCGCGCCGGCATCACCGCGAACGCGATCTGCCCAGGCTACATCGCGACCGAGATGGTCATGGCCGTGCCGGAAAAGGTGCGCGAGTCGATCATCGCCCAGATCCCGGCGGGCCGCCTTGGCGAGCCGGAAGAAATCGCGCGCTGTGTCGTGTTCCTCGCCTCCGACGACGCGGGTTTCATCAACGGTTCCACGATCTCTGCGAACGGCGCACAGTTCTTCGTCTGAGCGGACGCCGCGCCGGATCAATCAAACCAGAGGGTCCCGACTGCACGGTCGGGGCCTTTTTCTTTTTCATGTGTGCATTTTCGCACCAATCGGGCGCGGACGCTTGGACTACCTTGATGGGCCGCAGCCGCTATATCCTTGCCATGAAGGAGGACCCAGCCATGCTGACCCAGATCAACGGACTGCACCACGTGACCTCGCTCGCCTCGGGCGCGCAGGAGAACAACGATTTCTTCACCAAGGTTCTTGGCCTGCGACGGGTCAAGAAGACGGTGAACTTCGACGCCCCGGACGTCTATCACCTGTACTACGGCGACGAGATCGGCACGCCCGGCACGGTGATGACCTATTTCCCCTTCCCGAACGCCAGCCCTGGCCGTCCCGGCACCGGCGAGGTCGGCACGACCGTGTTCAGCGTGCCGAAGGACGCCCTGCCCTTCTGGGAAACCCGGCTGGCCGAGCACAAGGTCGACGGGCTGATCCGCACGGACCGGCTAGGCGAGCAGCGGCTGATGTTCAAGGGACCGGACGGTGACGGCTTTGCGCTTGTCGCGGCCGAAGACGACCGCGCCCCCTGGGTGGCCGATGTCCCCGCCGACGTGGCGATCCGCGGCTTCCACTCCGCCGATCTGCGGCTGTCGCAACGGGATGCGCAGGCCAGTGCGGAACTGCTGCGCTTCATGGGCTACGAGAAGGACGATGCGGAGAACAACGTCACCCGCTTCCGCGTGCCCAACGGCAACGAGGCGCAGGTGATGGACATCACCGAGGTCGATGCAGGCCGCGCCGACCAGGGCGCCGGCAGCGTGCACCACATCGCTTTCTCGGTGGACAACCGCGAGAAGCAGCTGGAGGTGCGCAAGGCGCTGATGGACACCGGCTATCAGGTGACGCCGGTGATCGACCGGGATTACTTCTGGGCGATCTACTTCCGGACACCCGGCGGCGTGCTGTTCGAGGTCGCGACCAATGAACCCGGGTTCGACCGGGACGAGGACACCGCGCACCTTGGCGAGGCACTGCGCCTGCCGACGCAGCACGAACACCTGCGCCCGCAACTGGAAAAACGGCTCGAGCCGATCCATGACTGACCACGTCTTTTCGGAAACCGGGGGCGCGCCGGGCGCGCCCCTCGTCTTCACGTTCCACGGCACGGGTGGCGACGAACACCAGTTCCACGACTTCCCCCGGCAGGTGCTGGAGGGCGCGCATGTGATCTCGCCGCGCGGCGACGTCTCCGAACACGGGGCACTGAGGTATTTCCGGCGCAAGGCGGAGGGCGTCTACGACATGGACGACCTCTGGACACGCGCGGCCGCTATGGCGGAGTTCGTCGAGGCGGCGAAGGTGCGTGTCGGTGCAACGTGGGTCGTCGGGCTGGGCTATTCCAATGGCGCGAACATCCTTGCCGCTGTCGCGATGCGTGCGCCACACCTGTTCACCGACCTCGCGCTCCTCCATCCGCTGATCACCTGGGACCCGGACCCGCAGCCGGGCCTCGACGGCGCCCGCGTGCTCGTCACCGCAGGGGAGCGCGACCCGATCTGCCCGGCCCCTCTGACACGGACGTTCGTCGGCTGGCTGTCGGCGCAGGGCGCAAAGGTCGACACCCTCTGGCATCCCGGCGGCCACGAGATCGCGCAGGCCGAGGTGCAGGCGCTTGCAGGCTTCCTTGTGGACACGCCAAAACCTGCCTGACTGCCCCAGGGCAGTGTGCTTTCAGCGATGTCCGGAAAACAAGGCGCTGCCCGGTGCGCCGGGCAAGGCGTTGGCTTCCACCACGTCGGCGAACCTGTCCTGAGCGGTTGTCTCAGGACAGGCCGCTCCGCCGTGCGTCAGGCGACGGCGGACGAAAGGCGCGTAATCTCCTCCTTGATCCTCAATTTCTGCTTTTTCAGGTGCGCGATTTGCAGGTCGTCGGTACTGGGCGCACGTTGCGCCTGCTCCACGGCCTCGGACAGGGCATGGTGCTTCTTCTTCAGTTCCTGCAGATGCGAACTCAAGCTCATGGGATCCTCCTTTCGCTGGTTGGTACGAACAGTGCACCACAGCTTCATCAATCTGTCACGCGGCGCGTGCAAAATGGGTTGTCGAAACCTTCAAAAATTGCGGAAATCAGCCGAAATCCGGTTCGAAAGTTAACGGCGCACCCTCCGTCATGACGGAAAAGAAGCATTCCGAGTAATTCTTTTGCCCGTTTCCCATGACACCCTCAGGGTGAATCACCTTCGGCGGATGGAACCTGAAGGGGGTGCGCGCCTCTTTCCGCCCGCGCAGCAGAACGAGTCGCGGCGGACGGCCCGGACGGGGCAGCAGCGGCAACAGTTCCAGACCGCCCAGCACGGCCTGCATGGCGGCCATCAGCTCGGGCAGGCGTTCCACCCGCTGGATGAAGGTGGCGTGCCCCCTGGGCTTCAGGCGGCGCGCGGCGGTGTCGACCCAGACCGATAGCGGCACATCGCCCGTGCGGCCCTTGCCGCGCCCGCCGTCCTGCGCAGACAGCCCCTTGCCCGCCTCGAAGTAGGGCGGGTTGGCGATCACGTGGTCGAAACTGCGGGCCTTCAGCGCGGCGGGGGGCGCGGCCACGTCGCCCTCGTGGATCTCTCCGTTCAGCCCGTTGCCGTCGAGGTTCCGGCGGGCGAGATCGGCGTAGCCCGGCTGTATCTCCAGCCCCGACAACGCGAGCCCCGGCACGCGCCAGCCAAGGCAGCACAGCGCGGCCCCGCCGCCGCAGCCCAGTTCCAGCACGGTCTCTCCGGCCCGCGCCTGCACCGACGCGGCAAGGATCACCGGATCGGTGCCCGCCCGGTAGCCGTCGCGCGGCTGGAGCACCATGACACGCCCGCCCAGCATGGCGTCGCGCGTCAGGTCCGGGAGGTCGAACGGGTCAACGCGCAATGTCCACTCCGGCCTCCTGCATGAGGCGGCGGGCGCGGTCCAGATCGCTGGACAGGACCATCAGCCGGCGCGGCAAAATGCCGAGGGATCCTTCGAGGACGCTCATGTTTACGTCCAGCTCAAAGCTGGCTATACCCTCAGCGTCCAGAAGGGTCTTGGCCAACGGGATCACGGTGATGTCGGTGGTGCGTAGAAGCTCTTCCATGACAGGGATTTAAGGACAGGGCCCGGCGATTGTCGAGCCTTGGACAGGAGCGCGATGTTGGATCAGCCACGCATGAAACCGCACGAACGCCTCGCCGCTGATCTGGCGACCGAAATGGCGGCCGTGAACGACCTGATCCGGGAACGGATGGCCTCCCGGCATGCCCCCCGGATACCGGAGGTGACGGCGCACCTCGTGGAGGCCGGCGGCAAACGGTTGCGGCCCATGCTGACCCTCGCCTCGGCCAAGCTCTGCGGTTACGATGGCCCCTATCACGTGCACCTCGCCGCGACGGTGGAGTTCATCCACACCGCGACACTGCTGCACGACGACGTGGTGGACGAAAGCGAAAGGCGCCGGGGCCGGCCCACGGCGAACCTTTTGTGGGACAACAAGTCGTCGGTGCTGGTGGGCGACTACCTCTTTGCGCGATCCTTCCAGTTGATGACGGAGACGGGCAACCTGCGCGTCCTGCGCATCCTGTCGGACGCGGCGGCGACCATCGCAGAGGGCGAGGTCCTGCAGCTGACCGCCGCGCAGGACCTCTCGACCACCGAAGACATCTACCTGCAGGTGGTGCGCGGCAAGACGGCGGCGCTGTTCTCGGCGGCGACCGAGGTGGGCGGCGTGATCGCCGGACGGCCCGAAGAAGACGTGCGTGCGCTGTTCGACTACGGCGACGCGCTGGGGATCGCCTTCCAGATCGTCGACGACCTGCTGGACTACTGGGGCGGCGACGCGACCGGCAAGAACGTCGGCGATGATTTCCGCGAACGCAAGCTGACGCTGCCGCTGATCAAGGCCTTCGCCAAGGCGGACGACACGGAAAAGGCGTTCTGGAAGCGGGTCATCGAGAAGGGCGACCAGCGCGACAGCGATCTGGAGGAGGCCCTGCGCCTGCTCGATCGCCATGGCGCGCTCGAAGAGACCCGGCAGGAGGCCCTCGCCTGGGCCGAGCGGGCGAAGACCGCGATGCAGACCCTGCCCGCCAGCGACCTGCGCGACCTGCTGATCGACCTCAGCGACTACGTGGTGTCGCGGGTCAGCTGAGGTGTCCCTGCGCGTGACGCCGGGCCGGTTGCGGTGACGTTCGACCGCGTGATGATGGTCGACTGGTCCGGCGGCAACGACCGTGGCCCGCGCCCCACACGTGACGCGATCTGGATCGGCGAGACCGGCCGCGCGCCGGTCTATTGCCGCAACCGCCAGACCGCCGAGGACCTGCTGTCAAAGCGGATTACCGATGCGCTAGCCGCAGGCGCACGGCTCATGGTCGGGTTCGACTTCCCCTTCGGCTATCCGGTCGGCATGGCGCAGGCCATCTGCGGTGGCGGCGTTCTCGACCTCTGGGACTGGCTGGAAGCGCGGATCGAGGACACGCCACGCGCCAACAACCGCTTCGACCTGGCCGGAGGGATCAACCTGTCGCTTGGCACCCCCGGTCCGTTCTGGGGCAACGGGCTGAAGCGCGACGTGCCGGGACTGGCGCGGACCAAAGCCGGCTATGCAAATCCGTTCGACGACAGGCGGGTTTGCGAAACCCGGTCGCGCGGCACCTTCACCGTCTGGCAACTGGCTGGCGCGGGTTCGGTCGGATCGCAGGTGCTGATGGGCCTCCCGGTCCTCGCACGGCTGAGGCAGCGCTTTCCGGTCTCCGTCTGGCCGTTCGAGCCGGTGGACGCCCCCGTCGTCTTCACCGAACTCTGGCCCGGGCTGATCGAGCCGGTGGTGCGTAAGACGGCGGGCATCCGCGACGCGGTGCAGGTCGATCTGCTGGCGCACGGCATTGGCCGGTTGAACCCCGACAGGCTGGAGGCGATGCTGGCCGTAGACGTGCCGGACGCCCGGACCGAGGAAGGCTGGATCCTCGGGCTTGGCTTCGAAGAGGAGTTGCAGGACATATGCCGCTGAAACCGCCCCCCTTGCGCAACGACTGCTTCGCCCTGCCCCCGGGCGTGGACTGGACCCCGGTGGACGCGGCGCTGAGCATGCTGCGGCAAAGGCTGTCGCCGGTCGTCGCGCGAGAGGACGTTCCGCTTGGCGATGGCGTGGGCCGGGTGCTGGCGGAGGACATCTTGGCGCGCCGGTCCAACCCGCCGGAGGCCAACACCGCCGTCGATGGCTACGGTTTTGCTGCTGGCGCTGTCGGCGAAGGCGACGTGGTCCTGCCGCTGGTGGAGGGACGCTCTGCCGCCGGAGCGCCTTTTACGGGCCGCGTGCCCGAAGGTGCCGCCGTGCGCGTCCTGACCGGCGCGGCGCTGCCGGAGGGCGTGGACACCGTGGTGCTGGACGAGGATTGCGCCGTCGGAGAGGGTGAGGTCGCCTTTCGCGGACCGGTGAACCGCGGCGCAAACACCCGCAAGGCAGGCGAGGACGTGGCCGAAGGTGTCACCGCCCTGTCGGCAGGCCGGGTCCTGACGCCCGCCGATCTGGCGCTGGCGGCCGCCGTGGGCCACGGCGCCCTGCCGGTCTTCTCGCGCGTGCGGGTGGGCGTGCTGTCTACCGGCGACGAGGTCGTGGAGCCGGGCAGGACGGCCGCGCCGGGCCAGATCTTCGACGCCAACCGCCCGATGCTGCTGAGCATGGCGGCGCGCTTCGGGTACGAGGCCATCGACCTCGGCCACGTGCGCGACGACCGCAACGCCCTGCGCGCGCGGCTCGACGGGGCGGTGGGCGCGGTGGACGCGATCCTGACCTCCGGCGGTGCATCGGCGGGCGACGAGGATCATGTCTCTGCCCTCCTGCGTGAGACGGGCGCCCTGGCCGAATGGCGCATCGCTCTGAAACCCGGGCGGCCGCTGGCGCTTGGCATGTGGCAGGGGGTGCCGGTGTTCGGCCTGCCGGGCAACCCTGTTGCGGCCTTCGTCTGCACGCTGGTCTTCGCACGTCCCGCCATGGGGCTCTTGGCCGGGGCGGGCTGGCAGGCGCCGGTGGGGTTCGACGTGCCCGCCGCCTTCACGAAACGCAAGAAACCGGGCCGCCGTGAATACCTGCGCGCCCGCATCCGCGAGGGCCGGGCAGAGGTCTTCGCCTCCGAAGGATCAGGGCGTGTGTCGGGCCTGAGCTGGGCGGAGGGTCTGGTGGAGCTGGAGGACGGCGCCCGGGATATCGAACCGGGCGACCTCGTGCGGTTCATCCCTTTCGGCAGTTTCGGGCTGTAGCGCGGCCCGCCCGTTAGGATCAGTCGAAGGTCCCGGCGACCCGTCCCAGCAGCATGAAGGCGCGCGATGTCCGCGTCGAGGCGAAGGCCGAGATGTCCTCGTCCGAGAAACCCGGTTCGACATTGGCGAACATCTGGTCGTAGCGCCGAAGGAAGTGATGCGCCGCATCGCGGAAGATCGTGTCCTCGCGCATCCGCGCGGCGGTCAGTGCCAGCGAGGAGCGGTCGTGCACGCCGCCCAGCGGGGCGATGGTACGGCCCCGGTCACCCCGGGCAAAGGCGCGCCAGACCTCGGGCCGCGCCATGTCCGGGCGCAGGTCGTCCATGTAGATGCCGTCCTGGCTCATCAGGGTCAGCACGTCCTGCGCCGCCTGGATCAGCTTGGCCGCGGACCGGTCGCGCAGGGCACGGCGCAGCGCGGCAAAGCCCGCCTCGTCCTCGGCGGTCTCGGGGAAATGCAGCGCGCGGATCAGGTCCTCGTTCGACAGCGGCGGCTGCATCGCCTCGGCGGGCGTACCAAGCGAGAGCGTCGGCTGGTTGTCCTCTGCCTGCTCGGACGGCCATTGCAGCGCCATGGGATCGGCCTGCCGGATGCCGCCCAGCATCGCCAGCGTGGTTTCCAGATTGCGCACGCCACCGCCCAGTTCGTCGAGCCGCTTCAGCACCGCCGGATGCGGCTGCTGCCCTTTCCCGGCCTGCGACTGCGCGACATAGGCCTGGCGCAGCGCATCGATGGCCGCCTGAAGCCGGGCGCTTTCCGTGCGCATGACCTTGGCGGCTCGGATCGCCATGGCAGCCACCCAGATCATCGCCACGGGCAGCACGATCGCCATCAGGACCTGCAGGAACCGCAGGCCCTCGGCGCCGGTGTCGCCGCCGGTCAGGAAATAGGACGAGGCCACGATCAGCCAGATCACCGACAGCACAAGCGCCGTGATCTCGACCGCGGTGATGCCCGCCGCCTCGCCGCGGCTGTAGAGGCCGGGCAGCGTCGGACGGGCTTCCTTTGGTTCCGCCATCTGGCCCGCTTACTTGTAGGAGACCGAAAGGATCTCGTAAGACTTTTCGCCCCCGGGCGTGCGCACTTCGACGCTGTCGCCTTCTTCCTTGCCGATCAGGGCACGGGCGATGGGCGATTTGACGTTCAAAAGACCCTTCTCGATCGAGGCCTCGTGTTCGCCCACGATCTGCCAGGTCTTCTCTTCGTCAGTGTCCTCATCGACCACGGTCACGGTGGCGCCGAACTTGATGGAACCGGAAAGCGAGGCCGGGTCGATGACCTCGGCCAGACCGATCACGCTCTCGAGTTCCTTGATCCGGCCCTCGATGAATCCCTGCTTTTCGCGCGCGGAATGGTACTCGGCATTCTCCTTGAGGTCGCCGAGTTCGCGCGCCTCCGAGATAGCCTGAATGATGGCCGGGCGCTCCACGGACTTGAGCTGTTTCAATTCTGTTTCGAGCGCGGTGAAGCCCGCGCGGGTGATCAGGATCTTGTCCATTTAAGATCTTCTTTGCTGAGAGAAGCGTCGGGTGCGAGTGTTGTCGCCGTCGGCCACGATGTAAAGTGTCCGGGCCGCGGTTGCCAGCATGTTTTCGCGGAACGGCGGGGCTGCGCGTGCTGCCCAGCCCTGACGGGCACCGCTATGGCGGTATCGATTCGGCAGGCGCACGCCCCGAGGTTGGGCGGGTTTCTGCTTCGATTATCAGGATTGACGAAACAAACTTCTGGACTCGGGCAGTTTGTTGGCCCTCTTGTGGCCAGCGCAAAAATCCTGAACGTAAATCTACCATAGAGGGTAAATTCCAACGGTGATACCCGGCCTGGCGGTCCGGACGTTCAACAGGAACCAGGACGCTTTTTCATTACTGCGAGGGACTACGGATGCCGACAAACGGCGACGACAATCTGAATGGGACAATTCTGGGCGATGTCATCGCTCTTCTCGAGGGCAACGACACCTTTCACGGTCTCGACGGCAACGACACGATCGACGGCGAAGCCGGTGACGACGTGCTGTGGGGCGACCTCGGCGACGACTGGCTCAAGGGCGAAGAGGGCCGCGACCTGCTGCTTGGCGGTGAAGGCAACGATACCCTCGAAGGCGGTCTCGACAACGACACCATGGACGGTGAATCCGGCGACGACCTGATGCTTGGCGGCGAGGGCGACGACTGGATGAAGGGCGAAGACGGCAACGACACGATGGATGGCGAAGCCGGGAACGATACCGTGGAAGGCGGCCTCGGCAACGACTGGATCAAGGGCGAAGAGGGCCGTGACCTGCTGCTTGGCGGTGAGGGCAACGACACGCTCGAAGGCGGTCTCGACAACGACACCATGGATGGAGAATCCGGCGACGACCTGATGCTTGGCGGCGAGGGCGACGACTGGATGAAGGGCGAAGACGGCAACGACACCATGGACGGGGAGGCCGGGAACGATACCGTCGAGGGCGGTCTCGGCAACGACTGGATCAAGGGCGAAGAGGGCCGTGACCTGCTGTTTGGCGGTGAGGGCAACGACACGCTCGAAGGCGGTGTCGACAACGACACCATGGACGGCGAATCCGGCAACGACCTCATCCTTGGCGGCGAGGGCGACGACTGGATGAAGGGCGAGGACGGCAACGACACGATGGATGGCGAAGCCGGGAACGACCTGATCGAAGGCGGGGCCGGGGCTGACTGGATCAAGGGCGAAGGCGGCAACGACACCCTGTTCGGGGGCTACGGCGATGATACGCTGGTCGGTGGAGAGGGCGCGGATGTCTTTGTCTTTGCTCAGGAAAGCGGCTTCGACATCGTCGAGGATTTCCAGGATGGCGTCGACAAGATCAACCTGACCGACCTCTGGGGCAGTGCGATCTATATCACCGACACAGCGGATGGGGCGCTGGTCAATGTCGAGGGCTACGACATGGCGCTGTTCAAGGGCGTTTCGGCGTCCGAGCTCGGCTTCGACGACCTCGTCTTCTGATCTTCCGGGGGCCACTGGCGAGGGTCGTGGCCCCCTGCACTCTCATTCCCTTGGATATCGCTTGTCGCGGGCCAGCCGGCACGCTGCCTGCATCGCAGGAACGACGCGGCTGCGGCCTCGTGACGCTGCGCGCGCATTGACGGATGCCGCAACGCCGCGCTAGGAATTTTGGAATTTTATTACCCGGCCGCCTCGTGCGTGTCGTCGGGACGTCTCTGGAGGGAGCGACATGAGCGAGATCGAGCGCGAAGCGATGGAATACGACGTGGTGATTGTCGGAGGTGGCCCCGCGGGCCTGTCCGCCGCGATCCGCCTCAAGCAGCTCGACCCGGAGCTGTCGGTCGTCCTGCTGGAGAAGGGCTCAGAGGTCGGCGCGCACATCCTGTCGGGTGCGGTGCTGGACACCTGCGGGCTCGATGCGCTGATCCCCGACTGGAAGGACAAGGGCGCGCCGATCACCGTGCCGGTGAAGAAGGACAACTTCTACATCCTGGGCGAAGAGGGCAAGGTTCGTATCCCCAACTGGCCGATGCCCTCGCTGATGGACAACCACGGCAAGTACATCGTGTCGATGGGCAACGTCTGCCGCTGGATGGCGGAGCAGGCCGAGGAACTGGGCGTCGAGATCTTCCCGGGCATGGCGTGTTCTGAACTGGTCTACGGGGACAACGGCGAGGTGAAGGGTGTCGTCGCCGGGGTCTTCGGGCTGGAGGCGGACGGCTCCTACGGGCCTAACACCGAACCGGGGATGGAGCTGCACGGCAAGTACGTCTTCCTGGCGGAAGGCGTGCGCGGCTCGCTCTCGAAAGAGGTGATCGCGAAGTACGACCTCTCGAAGGGCAAGGAGCCGCAGAAGTTCGGCCTTGGCATGAAGGAAATCTGGGAGATCGACCCGGCCAAGCACCGCGAGGGCACCGTCACCCACACGATGGGCTGGCCGCTCGGGTCGAACGCCGGGGGCGGGTCGTTCATCTACCACCTCGACAACAACCAGGTCTATGTCGGTTTCGTGGTGCACCTGAACTACAAGAACCCGCACCTGTATCCTTACATGGAATTCCAGCGCTTCAAGCATCACCCGATGGTGGCCGAGCTGCTGGCAGGCGGCAAGCGCGTGGCCTACGGCGCGCGGGCGATCTCCGAAGGCGGCTACCAGTCGATGCCGAAGATGGTCGCGCCCGGTGTGGCGCTGCTGGGCTGCTCTGTCGGCATGGTCAACGTGCCGCGCATCAAGGGCAACCACAACGCCATGCTTTCGGGCAAGGCCGCGGCCGAGGCGGCCTATGCCGCGATCAAGGCCGACCGTGCGGGCGACGAGCTGACCGACTACGAGACGGAGGTTCGCGACGGCGCCATCGGCAAGGACCTGAAGCCGGTGCGCAACGTGAAGCCGATGTGGTCGAAGTGGGGCCTGACGCCGTCGCTGGCGCTTGGCGGGCTCGACATGTGGACCAACAGCCTGTTCGGCTTCTCGTTCTTCGGCACGCTGGGCCACGGCAAGTCCGACGCTGAAGCGACCGGCAAGGCTGCCGACTACACGCCGATCGAGTATCCCAAGCCCGACGGCAAGCTGTCCTTCGACCGGCTGACCAACGTCTCCTTCTCGTTCACCAACCACGAGGAGAGCCAGCCCGCGCACCTGAAGCTGAAGGACCCGTCCGTGCCGCTGAAAAACCTCGAGACCTACGCGGGGCCGTCGCAGCGGTATTGCCCGGCGGGCGTCTACGAGTTCGTCGAGAAGGACGGCGAGAAGCAGTTCGTCATCAACTTCCAGAACTGCGTGCACTGCAAGACCTGCGACATCAAGGACCCCGCCCAGAACATCAACTGGACGGTGCCGCAGGGGGGCGACGGGCCGAATTATCCGAACATGTGAGCCTTGGGCCGTCGCGGCTTAACCTCGTGTAAATCCCGATTTGCCACTGTCCCCGAAATGCCAATCGGGGACAGTGCGATGATAAGGAAACGTGCAGACCGCTGGCCGAGTGCCTGGGGCTTCGAGTTGTGTACCGATGACGGCGACTTTGCCGCCACCATCGTCAACGTGTCCGAAACCGGCGCCTTCGCAGAGGGGCGCCTCCCCCTTGCCGTGGGCTCCCGGGTCCGGCTGATGGCGATGCGCCAGCCGGTGCCGGCCCGCGTCGTGCGCGTGGGACCACGGGGCGTCGCCCTTTCCTTCGACCACCCGCTGGATGCCGCTCAGCTGCAGAACCTGCGCCAGTACCGCGATCTGAGCCTGCTTTAGGCGAAGCCCCACGGCAGCGGGGCCTCTCGCCGCTTCGTGAGCGGCGTTCTCATTGCCTTGCCCGCCCCGTCGCTCTAGGCTCTCGGGAACGAAAATGAAGGGGAGACCGGCACCTTGGACCTTTGGGCAAAGCGCATCCGTGCAGGCATTCTGGCACTGGCCGCAACGGCAACGGCGGCCAGCGCAAACGGCATCGCCGGGGATTACCTCGCCGCACGTCAGGCCAGCTTCCTCGGCGACTTCGCCTCGGCCGCACACTACTACGAACGCGCGCTGGCCTTCGATCCCGGGCGCGCGGAACTGATGGAACGCGCCATCCTGGCGGAGATGTCGCTGGGCAACTTCGGCAAGGCCGCGCTGCTGGCGGAACGCATGGCGGAGGGCGGGCACGAAAGCCAGATCGCCCAGATGGCCGCCCTGACCACCGCCGTGGACAGCGAAACCTTCGCCAACGTCATCCAGTCCATCGACGACAAGCGCGGCATCGGCCCCTTGGCAGACGGTCTCGTGAAAGCCTGGGCACAGCTTGGCGCCGGTGACATGAGCGCGGCCCTGGTCGAATTCGACAACGTCGCCAAGATGCCCGGCCTCGGCCCCTTCGCGTCTTATCACAAGGCGCTGGCCCTCGCCTCGGTGGGCGATTTCGAAAGCGCCGCCGCGATCTTCGACGAAGAAGAGGCGAACGGCATGGCTTCCACCCGCCGCGGCGTCATGGCCCGGGCAGAGGTGATGTCCCAGCTTGGCCGCTCGGAAGCCGCGGTTGCCATGCTGGACGAGAACTTCGGCGCCGATCTGGACCCCGCGCTGCAGCAGATGCGCGACGCGCTGGCGACCGGCGAAAAGCTTCCCTTCACGCATGTCCGCACCCCGAAGGAGGGGATCGCGGAGGTGTTCTATACCCTCGCCGGCGCCCTCTCCAACGAAGGCAGCGACGAGCTGACCCTGCTTTATGTGCGGATGGCAGAATACCTGCGCCCCGATCATGTGGACGCGATCCTGCTGGCAGGCGAACTGCTGTCCGGTATGGGCCAGTACGAACTGGCAGAGCAGGTGTTCGAGGAGGTCCCGACGGACGATCCCTCGCGCCACGCCGCCGTGCTGGGCGAGGCAGAGGCGCTACGCGATCAGGACAAGACCGATCAGGCGATTTCCGTCCTCGAGACACTGGCCGAACAGAAGCAGGACCTGCCAGTGGTGCACACCACGCTCGGCGACATCTTCCGGCAGGAACAGCGCTACGAAGATGCCGTCGCTGCCTACACGAAGGCGCTGTCGCTTTACGAGGAGGAATCCGAACGGCTGTGGTTCCTCTACTACGCCCGCGCGATCAGCTACGAGCGTCAGGAAAAGTGGGAAGAGGCAGAGGCCGATTTCCGCAAGGCACTGGACCTGAACCCGGAGCAGCCGCAGGTGCTGAACTACCTCGGGTATTCGCTGGTGGAACAGCAGCGCAAGCTGGACGAGGCGCTGAACATGATCGAGCGCGCCGTCGCGGCCCGCCCGAACTCCGGCTACATCGTCGACAGCCTCGGCTGGGTGCTCTACCGCCTTGGCCGCTACGACGAAGCCGTGCCGCACATGGAACGCGCCGCCGAACTGATGCCCATCGACCCGGTGGTCAACGATCACCTGGGCGACGTCTACTGGGCCGTCGGGCGGGAGCGTGAGGCAGAGTTCATGTGGAAGCGCGCCCTGTCCTTCGTCGACTGGGAAGACGCCGCCGCAGAGGCCGATCCGGAGCGTATCAAGCGCAAGCTGGCGGTTGGTTTGGATCAGGTCCTTGCCGAAGAAGGCGCGCCGCCGCTGGAGCGCGCCGAGGTGTCGGACTGAACCTGCCGTAGCGCCGCGGGCTCTTCCCATGAACGGACGTCAGGTCAACGCCTTCGCTCCGGCGAAGATCAACCTCGCGCTGCACGTGACAGGGCAGAGGGATGACGGCTACCACCTGCTCGACAGCCTCGTGATGTTCGCCGATGTGGGCGACACGGTGCGCCTGTACGACGGGCCCGAGATGTCGCTGGAGGTCACCGGGCCGCGTGCGGCGGGGGTGCCCGCCGACCGGCGGAACCTGTGCTGGAAGGCAGCGGAGGCCTTCGGTTGCGCCGTCGCGATGACACTGGACAAGCACCTGCCGGCGGCGGCGGGGATCGGCGGCGGATCGTCGGACGCGGCGGCGGTGCTGCGGGCGATGGAGGAGCTTTACGGCCGCCCTGCCCCGGTCGATCCGGTGACGCTCGGCGCGGATGTGCCGGTCTGCATGGTGGGACATGCCGCCCGGATGAACGGGATCGGCGACCACGTACTGCCGCTCTTCATGGCGCCGATGTATGCCGTCCTCGTCAATCCGGGGGTGGAGGTCCCAACTCCGGCCGTTTTCAAGGCCCTGTTGCGCAAAGACAACCCACCCATGTCAGAGATGCCGGAGGGCGGCGGCCAAGCCGCCGCGCTCGACTGGCTCCGCGCACAGCGCAACGACCTGCAGGATCCCGCCATCGCGCTGCAGCCGGTGATCGGCGAAGTGCTGGCGGCTCTGGCCGCGCAGGCTGGCGCGCGGCTGGTGCGTATGTCCGGCTCCGGCGCGACCTGCTTTGCGCTGTTCGACGACCGGCCCGTGGCAGATGCCGCGGCGGCGCAGTTGCAGCAGGCACACCCGGGATGGTGGACCGCCGCCTGCACCCTGCGCTGACGGGCTAGTCCAGCCCGACTTCACCCAGAATGAAATCCGCGATGCGGATCGTGTCGTCGAGGTTGAACACCGGAACATGCAGCGACATGGAGGTGTCCGAGGCAACGGCGCGGATGGTGTCGTCCTCCGACGCGATCAGGCCCTTGCCCGTCTCGACCCGGTGGCATTCGAGCTTTGGATGCCGTGCGCGCTTGTAGCCCTCCACCAGAACCAGGTCGACGGGCCTCAGCCGCGCCAGCAGATCGTCCAGCTCCGGCTCGGGCGCGCCGCGCAGTTCCGTCATCTGGGCCACGCGCTTGCGCGACGCGAGGATGACTTCGGAGGCGCCCGCCTCCCGGTGGCGATAGGAATCGCGACCGGGATGGTCCACGTCGAAACTGTGGTGCGCGTGCTTGATCGTGCTGACCGAATAGCCGCGCCCGGCGATCTCGGCCACGAGGCGTTCGACCAGTCCTGTCTTGCCGGAATTCTTCCAGCCCGTGATCCCGTACAGCTTCACAGCATCGCCTCCGCCTGCGCCAGGTCTTCGGGCGTGTTCACATTGAAGAAGGCACGTTCGTCCGGGAAGACGGCTTCGCGTCCGCCGTGCCTTTCGGTCCAGAGCACGACCTTCTTCAGCCCGCCCTCAAGCGCGGCACGCAGATCGTCGCGCAGCGCGACGGGCCAGAGGCCGAATGTGGGGTGACGGATCAGCCGCCCCTTGGCCGAACGCGTCTCCGTATCGCCCTCGGTCGCGGCCAGAACCAGCGGGTGGTCCTGCCCCTCGGCGGTCAGCAACAGGCGCGGGACAAGGTCGCAGGGCAGGAACGGCGTGTCGGCCGCGACGCTGACAAGCGTGTCGGCCCCCTGCACGGCGGCCCAGTCGAGCCCGGCCAGCACACCGGCGAGCGGCCCCGGGAAACCCGGCAGACTGTCGGCGACGACCGGCAGGCCATAGGCGCCGAAACGGACGGCATCGCCATTGGCGTTGAGGCACAGGTCCGCCACCTGCGGCGCGATCCGTTCGACCACATGGGCCAGAAGCGTCCGGTCGCCAAGCGTCAGCAAACCCTTGTCGCCGCCGCCCATCCGCGTCGCCTGACCGCCCGCCAGGATCACCCCCACAGGTGCCTTCATGCCCAATCCTTCCAAGATGCCTGTTCCCGTGGTGCCTGCGACCGTGCCCGGTCGCAAGGCCCTTCGCGACCGTTCAGGCCCCTGCGCTCTTGCGGCGGTGCTTGCGGTCCTCGTCGTCTATGCTGTCCGGGTCGGCGTCCCGTGTCAGCCGCTCTTCGCCGGACAGGCACAGGAACCGCCGCCCGCGCAGCCGTCCGATGCAGGTGAGGCCGGTCTCCCGCGCGATCTCCACGCCCCAAGCGGTGAAGCCGGAGCGCGAGGCCAGCACGGGTATGCCCATCAGCGCGCACTTGATGACCATTTCAGAGGTCAACCGCCCCGTGGTGTAAAGGATCTTGTCCGCGCCGGAGACGCGCTCGGACAGCATCCAGCCTGCGATCTTGTCGACCGCATTGTGGCGCCCGACATCCTCCATGTAGACCAGCGGGCGGTCCTGCCGGCACAGCACCGTGCCATGGATCGCGCCGGATTCGAGGTACAGCGACGGCGTGGTATTGATCTTCTTGGACAGCGCATAGAGCCACGAGGTCCGGACCTCGGCCGCGGGCAGGGTCAGCCCCTGCAGCCCCTCCATCATGTCGCCGAAGACGGTGCCCACGGCGCAGCCGGAGGTCCGGGTCTTCTTCTTCACCTTCTCCTCGTAGGTCGTCTGGGAGGCGGTGCGCACCACCACGACCTCAAGCTCCTCGTCGTAATCGACACGTGTGACCGTCTCTTCGGTCCCCAGCATGCCCTGATTGCGCAGGAACCCCAGCGCCAGGTATTCCGGGTAATCGCCAATGGTCATGGCCGTGACGATCTCCTGCCCGTTGAGGTAGATCGTCAGGGGTCGCTCCTCGACCACGCGCGCCTCGACCGGCTGGCCGGTGTGGTCGACGCCAGTGACGGCGCGTGTCAGCCGCGCGTCGCCCGGGTTCGGGGCAATCAGGTATTCGCCGTCATCGGATTGCATCTGCCCTGTCTCCCCGCTACCGCTGTGCCTGTTTCGAGAGGTTCAGACCATGGCTGACGCCCCCCCGATGTCAAGCTTCTGGCGCGGATTCCGCGACGGACTGCCGTTCCTGTTCGTGGTCGGCCCCTTCGGCATGCTGTTCGGCGTTCTGGCGACGGAGGCCGGGCTGAACGTCTTCGAAACGCTCAGCTTTTCGGTCGTGGTCATCGCCGGGGCCGCACAGTTCACCGCGCTGCAACTGATGACGGAGAACGCGCCGACAGTGGTGGTGCTGGCCTCTGCGCTGGCGGTGAACCTGCGGATGGCGATGTACTCCGCCTCCATCACGCCGCACCTCGGCGCGCTGCCGCTGGGCAAGCGGATCGTGGCGGCCTATTTTCTTGTGGACCAGACCTACACCGCGGCGGCAATCGAATACGAGAAGCGCCCGGATCAGACCCTGGCCCAGAAGTTCGCGTATTTCATGGGGGTGGCCATGCCGATCTGCCCGCCCTGGTACGCATTCACCCTTCTGGGCGCATGGATCGGCGCGGCGGTGCCGCCGGAACTGGGACTGGATTTTGCGCTTCCCATCGCCTTCATCGCCATGCTTGGCCCGGCCATGCGCACCGGGGCGCACCGCATCGCGGCGCTGGTCGGCGGAACCGGGGCGCTGCTCTTTGCCTTCATGCCCTGGAATCTGGGCCTGATCTGCGGGGCCGTGCTGGGCATGATGGCCGGGGCGGAGGTCGAGCGCCGCCAGTCCCTGCGCGTGCGGGAGGAAACGACCGAAGACGCGATGACCACGGGAGAGACGCGATGACCGCCGGAGAGATCGACCGCACCACGCTCTGGATCGTGATCGTGCTGCTTGGCCTCGGGTCGTTCGGGCTGCGATTCGTGTTCCTGGGACTGATCGGGGATCGCGAGCTGCCGGAATGGCTGCTGCGGCACCTGCGCTACACCGCCGTGGCGGTGATCCCCGCGCTTGTCGCCCCGCTGGTCGTCTGGCCCGCCGCGACGGGAGGCCAGACGGATCCTCTCAGGCTGACCGCCGCGGTGCTGGCGCTGCTGGTCGGGGGATGGACGCGCAACCTGTATGCTGCGCTGTTTACCGGGGCCGCCGTGATGGTCGGCGGCTCCTACCTGCCCGGGCTGGTCTGACGACCTTACGGGTTCTTCGTCTGTTGCCAGTCAAGCTCGATCCGCTTCACCGCGAGGTCCTTGTCGTCCTCGTCGTCCTCGCGAAGCTCGCGCGTGGTGACGCCCGGCAGTTCCGCGAAGGCTTCCATCAGCTTGGTCGGGAACAGGACGGAGGGAAGCGTCTCGAACCCCGGCAACTGGCGCAGGATGCCCGAGGTGGCCGACGTGCAGGCCGCGGCCGAGACCGGCCCGTTCGCCTGCACCAGCCGAAGGGCGCGCTCCGCCACTTCCGGCGGAACCTGCTTCTGCTGAATCTTCACGCGGTAGGTCGACCGTGCGTGCGCGCTTTCATAGGCCTGTTCGACGTCAGGCGTGATGCCGTACAGAACGTCGTCGATTTCCGGCACGGACTGGAATCGGACAGAGCCCGCGGGGTCGAAGACGACGCGCTGGCTGGGCGCATTGATCATGATCGAGGTGTGCGCCCCGCCGTTCGTCCGGTTGTTGATCATCGTGTAAAGCGTAATCGACGGCGGCAGCGGCGAGCGGTAGGCGGCTGCTGCCGCCTCTTCCGGCGTTGCGTTCGGGCCGGACATCTGCCCGGCGCCGCAGGCCGCCACGGTCAGGAGCGCCACCAGCGCGAGGCAGGCGCGAAATCCCCGCCCGGTCAGTTCCGTCATCTTCATCAGCATACCACCCGATCTGTTCGCGCACGTTCTGACGCACGAATGCACGAGGCCCAACTCACATTCAAGTGACGTCAAGCGCTTGAAATACCGACGTTGCGTGGAGGTATCAGGTCCGGAAGATCGCGAGGAAGATCACGATCGCGAGGATCACGTACAGCGTGCGGACGGTGAACTTCACGAAGCCGTTGAAGGTTTCTTCCTGCGTGGTGATGTCCATGCTGCCGTGCTTGTGCTCTGCCATTTGTCCTGTCCTTGGGGTGTTCACGTTTCGAAGCAGGGGAATAGCGGATATTTTCGCCCCTGTCACCGCGCCAATAAGGCGCAAATGTCGCGCCCTCGCTCAGGTGTCGAGATCGCGCACGAGGCGGAAACCGATCCGCCGCGGCGCTGCGCGTTTCTCGGCCTTGGGAAGCGCCCTGAGTGCGACGTTCAGCTGCGTGACGTGCTGGATAAGCTGCATGCGCCCGCCTGCCGGGTCGCTGCCATAGAAGGTCACCACATCCGGGTCGAAGTATCCCATGCCCTCGATCCGCAGCACGCCCGCATCGCCGCCCGTGAAACCCATGGCCACTTCCTGCTCCGAATCGAGCCGCTCCTCGAAGGCCTTGATGTAGAGGATCAGCCGCTCATAG